>NZ_CP024091.1:1264320-1580400 GCF_002736205.1 Pedobacter ginsengisoli
TTTATATTGTTTTAAATTCTCAGCAGTGAATTTTTCTGAATTGGTAGTAGTATCAATGTCTATATTGTTTTCTGCTCCTAATTTAAGGAGAACAGGAACACCAAACTCAATTGCATCGTGGTGAAAACCAGCTGTTTTGCAGAACACAAGGATTTTCGGGTTTTTCTTTGCAGATGCCGATACGGCACTGAACATGATTAATATTAATGACAGCAGTGTTAGTGCTTTAGTTAAAGAGTTTTTTGTTAAGGTTTTCATTTTTCTTGTTTTAATGATATTAAAGGTAAAGGAATTTGTATGTGTATGTGATTGATAAACTGTATTATTTAAGAGACAAGTTTGGGCAGTAATAAATTGGTGAGACCTAATCTGTTTTGTTTCTAAGTGTTGACGATCTGATAATAAGCTTTGGTTTTATGCTCACTATTTTAGGATTATTGTCTTTTTCCGATGATTCTATTTCCTGAAAATACAAATTGGCAATTGTTTTACCCATGCTAACACTGTATTGGTCTATTGTAGTAATAGAAGGACTGGTTATCTCAGTAAATGCTTCGTTAGAATAGCCGCAAATTCCCAATTCTTCAGGTACTTTTAAACCCATTCTTGTAGCTACTTCCAAAACTCCAAGTGCAGAGAAATCTGAAGTAGAGGCAAATATTGCATCAGGCGGTTCAGCAAGACTTAGTAATTCTTTGGTTGATTCTGCCCCGAGCTCCTTTGTCCATGCATTCTCCTTAATAAGCTCTGGTAGGATAGGGTAATTGTGTTTCTTTAATGCGGCAAGATAACCGGCTTTCCGCTGTTTAAAAATATTTACATTTTGTGGACCTTCAAGAAGTGCAATTCTTTTGTAACCTTGCTCAATTAAATGGCTAACAGCATCAATAGAAGCTTGCTCGTTATCATTTAATACTTTAAAAGTATCCAGATGCTCAGCCACCCTGTCAAACTGTATAAGTGGAATGCCATGCTCTTTAATGGTTTGAAGATGTTTATCGTCTTCAAAATCGGCACTAATAGAAATTACAATACAACTTACGTGTTGATTAATTAGGGTGTTTACACATTTAACTTCCCTTGCCGAAGATTCATTAGATTGGCAGATTACAAGGTTGTAACCTTTTTGATAGGTAACCTCTTCAATACCGGCAATTACATCTGCAAAGTAATTTTGATTAATGCGCGGAACAATTACCCCAATAGTCTGATTATGCCCTTTTCTTAAGTTCGATGCCAGGCTATTTTGTTTATAATTTAATTCTTTCGCAGTATCTAAAATAAGCTTACGCGTGGCCTCGCTAACATTACTGTTATTACTTAAAGCTCTGGAAACAGAGGAAGCATTTAAATTTAGCTTCTTGGCAATATCATAAATGGTTGTTCTTTTCTGATTTTTCATCAGTATATTCTTTTATAAAAAGTTAAGCAATAGTACAATTTATTAATTGGATAAATATGATAAAATATTTTTTCCGCAATCGATTGCTTAAATTAAATAATTTACTAATTTCGTTTTATCAAATATTAATTTTAAACTCAAACCAAATATATAAAGAAAAACATGCTGCTATTAGGTATTGATGTAGGAACATCATCTGTCAAAGTTTCGGTGGTTGATGTTGAGTCCGGCGACATTCTTGCAAGTGCTCAATATCCGGATAGTGAATCAGAAATTATTTCGCTTAGGTCAGGGTGGGCAGAGCAGTCGCCAGATATGTGGTGGGAGCATGTTCAGCAAGCTATATTAAAATGCAATAGCCTGGGCAGATATAACCCGGCAAACATTGCAGCCATTGGTATAGCTTATCAGATGCACGGACTTGTTATTGTAGATGAATCTCAAAACAGTTTGAGGAACAGTATTATATGGTGCGACAGTAGGGCTGTTGAAACCGGCGAAGAAGCATTTAATGCTTTAGGAAAAGAAAAGGTATTGAGCCATATGCTTAACTCGCCAGGTAATTTTACTGCCTCAAAACTGGCATGGGTTAAAAAGAATGAGCCCGAAACTTATAGTAAAGTAGCCAGAATGATGCTGCCCGGAGATTTTATTGCCATGAAGCTTACAGGAGAGGTTACAACAAGTAATTCTGCCTTATCAGAAGGGATACTATGGGACTTTAAAACCAACACTATTTCTGCTCATATTATGGCACAGTTTGGTTTTTCATCAGGTATTATTCCTGAAATTAAACCAGTGTTTTCTGAACATGGAAAAGTAAAGGAATCGATTGCTGAAAAACTAGGTTTAAAGGCTGGTATTCCTGTTGCTTATAAGGCAGGAGATCAGCCGAATAATGCTCTTTCATTAAACGTAACTCAACCCGGAGAGGTGGCTGCAACAGCCGGAACATCAGGAGTTATTTATGGTGTTACAGATCAGCTTCTGTACGATAAACAATCACGCGTAAATACCTTTGCCCACGTAAATCATACGGCTCAGGATCAGCGTTTGGGAGTTTTGCTTTGTATAAACGGAACAGGAAGTATGAACCGGTGGACAAGAGATCTGATAGGTTCATCAACTAACTACATTGCTATGAATAATGCGGCAAGTAATATTGCAGCTGGCAGCAATGGCCTATATGTACTTCCATTTGGTAATGGTGCAGAACGTATGCTAAATAATAAAATAGTAGGTGCACATTTACAAAATATAGATCTTAACCTGCATACTCAGGCCCATATTTTCCGTGCAGTACAGGAAGGAATAGCATTCTCTTTCCGTTATGGATTAGATATTTTACGCGAAAATGGAATGCAGCCTTCGGTTATCAGGGCGGGCAGATCAAATCTTTTCATGAGTGATATTTTCTCTCAAACCTTTGTTAACGTAACCGGAGTGCCTGTTGAGCTGTATGAAAACGATGGCAGTTACGGTGCGGCTGTAGGGGCAGGTATCGGCGCAAACATATTTAAAACCGTAAGCGAAGCATTTAGCAATAAAAAGCCTGTTAAGCTTGTTGAACCAACAAAAGAAACATTGGAAGACGAGTATCAAGCCTGGAAAAAACTTCTTCAACAACAATTAGAACCATTAAATAAATAGTATTTCAACAAATAAACAATCACTATGAGCGAATTTTTTAAAAATATCGGTAAGGTTAATTTCGAGGGGCGTGAAAGCAATAATCCTCTTGCGTTTAAATGGTATGATCCTGAAAGAATTGTAGCTGGTAAAACACTTAAAGATCACCTTCGTTTTGCAGGTGCTTACTGGCATTCATTCTGTGGTAATGGTGCAGATCCTTTCGGCGAAGCAAGTCATATTTTTCCATGGAACGAAAAAAACGATCCGGTAGAACGTGCAAAAGATAAAATGGATGCGGCGTTTGAGTTTCTAACCAAGCTTAACATCCCATATTACTGCTTTCATGATGTGGATATTGTAGATTACAGTAACGACATCAAAGAAAATGAAAGACGACTACAGGCATTGGTTGACTATGCTCGTAAGAAACAAGACGAGACCGGCGTTAAATTATTATGGGGTACAGCAAATCTGTTCTCGCACAGAAGATACATGAACGGTGCGGCAACAAATCCTGATTTCCATGTATTAACGCATGGTGCTGCGCAGGTAAAAGCTGCTTTAGATGCAACTATTGCATTAGGTGGCGAGAATTATGTATTCTGGGGCGGTCGAGAAGGATACATGTCATTATTAAATACAGATATGAAGAGAGAGCAAGAGCACCTTGCACGTTTCCTTCATACTGCAAAAGATTATGCCAGAAAGAATGGATTTAAAGGCACATTCTTAATTGAGCCAAAACCATGTGAGCCTACCAAACATCAATACGATTACGATGCCGCAACAGTTTTAGGTTTTCTTCAGAAATATGATCTTCTTGGTGATTTTAAACTGAACCTTGAAGTAAACCATGCAACTCTTGCCGGCCATACTTTCCAACACGAACTACAGGTAGCCGCTGATGCAGGTTTGCTTGGATCTATCGATGCAAACAGAGGCGATTATCAAAATGGATGGGATACAGATCAGTTCCCAAATAACATAAACGAACTGGTTGAATCTATGCTGATCATTCTTGAAGCAGGTGGTTTTAGTCAGGGTGGAATTAACTTTGATGCTAAAATCCGCAGAAATTCGACTGATCAGGCTGATTTGTTCTATGCACATATTGGTGGCATGGATATGTTTGCCCGCGCACTTATTGTAGCTGATGATATTCTTCAAAACTCTGATTATAAAAAAATCAGAACAGATAGATATGCATCTTACGATAGCGGTAAAGGAAAAGATTTTGAAAACGGTAGTTTAACCCTTGAAGATCTGCGCGATTATGCAATCCAGAATGGTGAGCCACAAACTTTAAGCGGCAGACAGGAATTCCTGGAAAATCTGATCAACAGACATATTTAATTAAGCCTATAACCGGAACTTATGAAAACACTGGGAGCATTAGATTATGCAGTTTTCCTAATTTATTTTCTGATCGTTGCGTTTTACGGATGGTGGGTGTACAGGCAAAAAAAGGCTCATAAAGAGAACTCTAAAGATTTCTTTTTGGCTAAAGACTCACTTACCTGGTGGGCAATAGGGGCTTCCCTTATTGCCTCCAATATTTCCGCAGAACAGTTCATTGGAATGAGTGGATCAGGATTTAAGATGGGATTGGCAATTGCCACTTACGAGTGGATGGCGGCCGTTACCCTAATAATTGTGGCGGTATTTTTTATACCGGTGTATCTTAAAAATAAGATATACACCATGCCTCAGTTCTTAAATCAGCGTTACAATGGCACGGTGGCCATGATTATGGCTATTTTCTGGCTGTTGTTATATGTAGTGGTAAACTTAACTTCTATATTGTACCTTGGTGCACTTGCCATACACAGCATATCCGGAATTAATTTAACCGGATGTATGTATCTGCTGGCTATTTTCTCCATCATCATTACGCTTGGCGGAATGAAGGTAATTGGCTATACCGATGTAATTCAGGTGTTTTTTCTTATTCTGGGAGGTTTGGCAACCACTTATCTGGCCTTAGAACTGGTAGCTACGCATTTTGGTTCAAGTGGAGTGATGCAAGGCTTTAGCCTGCTAAAGGTACATGCAGAAGAGCACTTCCACATGATCTTTAAAAAGGATAACGAGAACTATCTTGACCTGCCGGGTTTAACCGTACTAATAGGCGGTATGTGGATTGTAAACCTTAATTATTGGGGCTGTAATCAATACATCACTCAAAGAGCCCTTGGAGCCGACCTTAAAACAGCAAGAAATGGAATTCTATTTGCTTCTTTTCTAAAATTACTAATGCCGGTTATCGTGGTTCTTCCAGGTATAGCTGCGTTTGTACTTTATAAAGAAGGATATGGAGACTTTAAAACAGATATGCTGCAAGGAGGTGAGGTATCTCCGGATAGCGCTTATCCAGTGCTTTTAAATCTTCTTCCAGCAGGATTAAAAGGATTGTCATTTGCTGCATTAACTGCTGCGGTAGTTGCTTCGCTTGCTGGTAAAGCAAACAGTATTGCCACCATTTTTACGCTTGATATTTACAAGAAAGTAATCAATAAAACAGCGAATGAGGATAAGCAAGTAGTAATTGGTAGGATTACCGTAATTCTTGCAATGCTGATAGCCATCATTATTTCCCCATTATTGGGTATAGATAAGAAAGGTGGTTTTCAGTTTATACAGGAGTATACCGGATTTTTCTCGCCCGGTATTTTTGCCATGTTTATTCTTGGTTTCTTCTGGAAAAAGACAACTTCAAATGCTGCCTTGTTTGCAACCGTTGGCGGTTTCGCATTGTCAGTAATCTTCAAATTCCTTCCCCATGTTATGAACCTGGAGTTCCTTAGTTCAACAGGGTTCTCTAAGCTGGTACAGCAAAGGGATGGAAGTATGCTTTACGAAATACCTTTTCTTGACCGTATGGGCTTTGTGTTTATCATTTGTCTTGTGGTAATGTACGCTATAAGTATTATTGAAACCAGACGAGGTGTAGTAACAAACGGACTTGAAATAGAGAAAGAGATGTTTACTACAAACAGGGCTTTTGCTGTAGGAGCCTTAATTGTTTGCGGTTTAATAGTTGCACTATATACAATTTACTGGTAGTTAGTTTTTACTCAGTTAGGTTTGGACGGTGGGTTGGTTACCCACCGTCTTTTTTATTATCCCCTTCCTCAATATATACGATTTCTGTTATTCTATGCTGATCAAGAGCTGGTTGAATAAAATACCTGAAGCCTTTACTTGTCCTATTCAGGCTAGTAATAACCACAGCCTTCTGTCCCGAAATAAAAGCTGTGCCATAGTTTTTACGAACGTTAAACACAATTGTCTTTTTCTGATGAAAGGCACTGATTTTATCATAACTTAAAAAGGATTGCAGAACCGCAAAACATGTTATAGAGAGCAAGAGCATTCGCTTTTTAAAACCGGCTAATGCCAAAACAAATAAAGTAAGGGCAATACAAAGCAGGCAAAGCTCAGTTTTACTAATCCATATTGCTGATAGGTTTGAGAACGGTAAATCGGCAATCCACCTCAATCCCGAATTGGTAAATTTAATAAGCCATTCAAACTCAGGAACCAAAAAAACAAGTTTCCCCATTAATATAATAATGCCCAAATACATCAGCAAAGCAATAGGAACCATTATAAACAGATTGCTTATTAAAAAATAAATAGGAAACTGATGAAAATAATAAACACTCAAAGGATAGGTAATGAACTGGGCTGCCAGCGACATTGCCGTTGCTTCCCACAGTTTATTTATCCATTTGTTTTTGGGATGCCACCAGTTCTGTATTTTGGGCTGCAAATAGATTAAGCCTAATACTGCCAGAAATGATAGCTGAAAGCCAACATCCCATATTAAAAAAGGATCATAAAGCAGCAAACAAAAGGCAGCGAATGATATGATGTTGTAGCTGTTACTTTGTCTGTTGAACGATTTGGCCATGATGAATACCGAAAGCATTATTGCCGAACGTAACACAGAAGGCGAAAAGCCTGTTAATAAAGCATAAAACCAAATCAGAGCTATAATAATGGCTACTTTACCTATTTTTAATAAACTATTTCTGTTCATAAACTGAAATAACCAATTCAACACCAGGTAAATAAGACCTACATGCATTCCTGAAACAGAGAGGGCATGGATAGTACCTGTTTTAGAATATATGCTTAAAGTTTCCTGGCTTAAATCGGCCCTGTATCCCAAAATAAGGGTTGATGCTACAGCAAATGCATCATCATCTTTAAGATATTTTCTGTAAAATTGTACTTGCTTGCTTCTTAACTCCAGTGCGAAGGCAATTATAGGATTACCTGCATTTGTACTTATTACACTCAGCTGATGTGGTTTTAAAAATACCTGATGATAAATGTTTTGTGCAGCGAGCCATGATCGGTAATCAAACTCGGCAGGATTAATTGGAGGCGCTATTTCAGTTGTTTTTCCACAGATCAGTAATTCATCTCCATAAGCTAGCTGAATTTTATTTAAACTATCCGTTTTTATAGATACCAATAACCTGCCAACTTCTTTTTCGGGTTTGGCTAACGCTGTGTCTTTTTGTAAATAAGATTTGGTAATATCTGCCCTGAACCGCAAAATCTCTGATTTTAATTGAGGCTCATCATTTACCTTAATTTTTAAAAAGCTATACTTATTGGTGTTAAAGTAGTTGCCGCTTAAATAGTGTTTATTTAAAGTACATGCCAAAGCTCCAAACAGAAATAAAAAAATATAAATTAAACAGCCCACCCAGCCTTTAAACTTATATGCACTTAGCTTTCTATAAAATGCATTTATAATAATCAGAAACAGAAAAGAAATGAGGCATAGTAAGCCAATTAGCCATACAAACGAAGGTATATTGGTGTTATAAAAGAGAATTATCCCAAATACAAAAGGAAGTAAAACCCTTAAAAAGAACAGTTCATTTTTCATGTGTTGCTAAAACTGATAACGAACCTGTATTTTAAAATCAGACTTTTTGTTGCCTTCTATTTCGTCTAATCCTGAACCTATCTTATCAACATCTTTATAAAGGAAAATTGCATATCTGCCCCAAACATCCATTTTTCTTAATACCCGCCATCTTATGTTTGCAAAGGTTCTGGTGCCTTTGCCACTATATACACCAAAACCGGAACCATATAAAACATCATCCTCATAAGCATAAACCCGGCTATTATAAGAGGGAGTATTGAAATAGGCAAGCCTGATATTACCTGTTAGTTTAGATGACAATGGGCGGTAGTTTATATCCTGATAAACCAGATAGCCAACTTCATCAATAGTTCCCTTTTTATAATGAACCAGTTCTGCACGTTGCTGAAAGCCAAGTCTTTTGTTTAATTGCCAATTACATTCTATTCTGTAATTTTCTTTGCTTACGTCCAGCAAATAGGGGTAATTACTTCCTGCATTGGCATTTTGAGGCTTTATTTCTCGCTTGTACCTGACTAAAGCTTTAAAGGTTTTGATAGGAGTATAGGCAACCTGGCCAAGAGTTTCATATCCAGAAGAAGCAGAATCAACCCTGTATTTTAACCATGGAAATTTAAAGTAATCGCCGTAAACAGAAAAGGTCCACTGTTTGGATGGTGCATAATTTAAGCCTGCATACCAACCTTTTTCGTTATTAATTTCAGTGCCTTCGCCTACACCATTGCTAAAAAAGCTATGGTAATCTCTATCGTAGTTACGATGCAGTAAAACAGCCGAAACCTGTTTTGACAGGCTGGCCATTGCACCATTAACAACAGCCCATCCGGTTGTTAAGCTATGGGCTGTTTCGCCATAGAAATAGATATTTTTAAAGGTGTAGCTGTAATGAAAACCAGTGTTGGTTAGCTTTTTGCCGGTAAATG
Organism: Pedobacter ginsengisoli; assembly: GCF_002736205.1. Classification (NCBI taxonomy): domain Bacteria; kingdom Pseudomonadati; phylum Bacteroidota; class Sphingobacteriia; order Sphingobacteriales; family Sphingobacteriaceae; genus Pedobacter; species Pedobacter ginsengisoli. Next base: position 1,273,187 of record NZ_CP024091.1, read on the forward strand.
CATACTTGTTATAAAGGGAAGCTCCTGTCACAAATTCATGCTGGTAGGCAGATTGGTAGGCCACCAAGCCAAGGCTTAGGTTGTTAGTTGTGTATTGCAAAACCCCGCCATAAATAAATTGTTCAAGGCTACGCTGGTTTTTAAGTTCAGTTTTTGTGCGGTGAAGCCCCGATATCCCGATATTTTGAAGTGTAGTTCGGCCAGCACTTGTTTTTAAACTGGCATCGCGTTTTCTTAAAGATATAAAGGTATTAATATCAATATTTTGAGCCAGATTAACTGTGCCAGCTATTCCTCTGAAAAAGGATGCTTCATTTGAAGAGGAGTAAGGACGCAGGCCTAAATCTTTACTTGCTACACTTGTTACATCAGGCCCTTTTCCAAATGCAAAGCCCGACCAAAGTGCTAAACCCTGGCCAAATTGAAGACTATAATCTCCCAATACAAGCTTTTTAACCCTCCCCAGTTTATAAAATGCAACATTGCCCGATAAATGATCAACACCTGTTTTGTTGTTGGTCAGGTGTTCGCCTGCATCTTTTTCAGCAACAAGCGAAGCCGAAAGTGTATTGGAATAGGTATATCTGTATCGTAATAATAGCTTATCAGGTGTGCCTAAATACCTGCTCCCCGGTAAGTCTTTAAACCCTTTTTGAGTTTGAATTAATCTGCCGTACCTGAAAATCAAATCATTCTGGCCTTTTTTAACGAGTTCCTTATAACTCATTTCTGAAATTGGCAAAGGGGCCTTTACAATGGTAAAAAGCATTAAATGGGTAATTGTTTGGAGGTCAAACCCCTCAATGCCTTGCAATTCAAGGATGTCTAGTAGTTTCCCATTAATTTTCATATGATTGAAAAAATTACTGATTTGAAGGGGCGATAAAAAGATCAGGTCTTTGAGCTCTTCGGGCTTGGTTTGGTTCAGGTCAATTGGGCGCTTTCGGTAGTAGTTAAGGCGCTCCGTTAACTCAGACAAGTCATAATCATCTGATAAGTTTTCAGCGAAACTTTCAATAATATCCTTAATAAGCGAGTCTTCCTGTGCCTTTACGTTAAAAAAGGACAGTGAAAGAACAAACGTGCAGAGTATTCTTGTTGTGGTATACATAAATATGTCTAACCACATTAATTATTTTCACTTTAAAAAGTAATTATCCGGATAAGTGAAAATAAATGGCCGAGTTTGAGTAGCAGTACAGTTATTGAACACACTGTGGACTCAACATGGACTTATAGCAAAGAATCTCTAAGTTAATATCAGGAAATAACTAAATCTGATCGTTCAGTTTAAGTAAGAAATCTTTTAATTTCTCAAGAGAGGCAATGATCTTTTGATTTTCCTTAACCTCAGATGTATTATTTTTCAGGTGATCTTTTGCACCCTTTAAAGTAAAGCCTTTATCTTCTACCAGGTGAAAAATGATCTTTAAATTTTCAATATCTTCAGGGGTAAAAAGGCGGTTTCCTTTCTTATTTTTTTTAGGTTGCAGTACGTCAAATTCTTTTTCGTAAAACCGTATTTGGGATGCATTTACACCAAACATTTCGGTTACCTCACCCATCGTATAGTACATTTTATTGATATCCCGTTCTTTGTAAGGCATACTTTAGTGTTGATTATTAATGTTTTACAGCTTTTATTTAAAGTGTTCAAATGTAGTGGGATTTTAGTAGAATCCAACAATAAAATTTCAATTTTCCTCCATAGAGGTCATTTTTTTATCTAAGTTTGTTCCACTAATCAAGAGAAGGATGACAGCTAAGGAAATAAGACAGGCATACTTAAAATTTTTCCAATCAAAACAACATCAAATTGTTCCATCGGCACCTATTGTTGTTAAAAACGACCCTACATTAATGTTTACCAATGCAGGAATGAATCAGTTTAAAGATTTGTTTTTAGGAGAAGCCCCAATAAAATATCCAAGAGTGGCTGATACCCAGCGTTGTTTGCGTGTATCGGGAAAACATAATGATTTGGAAGAGGTGGGAATAGATACTTACCACCATACCATGTTCGAAATGCTTGGGAACTGGAGTTTTGGCGATTATTTTAAGAAAGAAGCCATAGCCTGGAGCTGGGAACTGCTAACTGAGGTTTATAAAATTCCAAAAGATAAATTATACGTTTCTATTTTTGAAGGAGACGAAAAAGAAGGATTGCCAAGAGATACTGAGGCCTATGAACTTTGGAAACAGTATGTTCCTGAAGACCGCATTATTTTAGGTAATAAAAAAGATAATTTTTGGGAAATGGGTGATACCGGCCCATGTGGTCCATGTTCTGAAATCCATGTTGATTGCAGACCTGATGATGAGCGTAAAGCCGTTGAAGGTAAATCGTTGGTAAATGCAGACCATCCTCAGGTAATTGAGATCTGGAACAATGTATTTATGCAGTTTAACCGTTTAAAAGACGGTTCGCTACAGCCGCTTCCTGCCCAACATGTTGATACAGGAATGGGATTTGAACGTCTGGTTCGCGTATTGCAGGAGAAATCTTCAAACTATGATACTGATGTTTTTCAGCCGCTAATTCAATTTATAGCTAAACACGCCGGTATTGATTATGGTATAGATGAAAAAACAGATATCGCTATGCGTGTTATGGCCGATCATATTCGTGCCATTTCATTTGTAATTGCCGATGGGCAGTTGCCTTCCAACAACAAGGCAGGATATGTAATCCGTCGTATTTTACGTCGTGCAGTTAGGTATGCTTATACCTTCCTTAACCTTAAGGATCCATTTTTAAATCAGCTTGTGCCGGTATTGGCCGAGCAGTTTAAAGGGGTGTTTGATGAGCTTTCTTTACAGCAGGATTTTGTACAAAAGGTAGTTTTAGAGGAAGAAATCTCTTTCCTAAGAACTTTAGCTACAGGTATCCAACGCTTTGATAACTATACTAAAAAGCAAGGCGAAGTATTGATGGCTGAGAATGCAATTGAGCTTGAAAAAAGATTTGATGATCCATGGGTTTACAGTATACTGAAAGATCAGATGGTGATTTCGGGAGAGTTCGCTTTTGAGCTGAATGATACTTACGGATTTCCGATAGATTTAACTGAATTGATGGCCAGAGAACAACGCTGGACTGTTGATATGGATGAATATAATAAGGCGCTTTTAAAGCAAAAAGAGCGTTCGCGTGCAGCTACAGCAGTTGATACCGGCGACTGGGTTATTGTAAATCCTGATCTTGAAGTTGAGTTTGTAGGCTATGACGATTCTGAGGCTGAAACTGAGATTATAAAATATCGTAAGGTGAGTGCAAAAGGTAAAGATCAGTATCAGATTGTACTGAGCAAAACGCCTTTTTATGCTGAAAGTGGTGGCCAGGTAGGCGATACTGGCAGGTTGGAAGATCATAGTAGACTTTTCTTTGTTGAAATAACAGATACCAAGAAAGAGAACGGGGTGATTGTACACTATGCAGATACTTTACCAGAAGATGTTGATGGTAAGTTTTGGGCTGTTATTGACGAAAACAAGCGTCTGCTTTCTCAGGATAACCACACTGCTACGCACTTGTTGCATGCGGCGTTGAAAAAGGTATTGGGGTCGCATGTTAATCAGAAAGGTTCATTGGTAAATCCGGATTATCTGCGTTTCGACTTTTCGCATTTTGCAAAGGTTACCGATGAGGAGCTGGCACAAATTGAACATCTGGTTAATCAGAAGGTAAGAGAAAATATTCCTTTAAAGGAGCAGAGATATGTTCCATATGATCAGGCTATTTCAAGTGGGGTAACTGCTTTGTTTGGTGAGAAATATGGTGATTTAGTACGCATCATTACATTTGATGATCATTATTCGAAAGAGCTTTGCGGTGGCACGCACGTACAGGCAACAGGTCAGATAGGTTATTTTAAAATTACCTCTGAAAGTGCTGTAGCGGCAGGCGTAAGAAGGATAGAAGCAATTACCGCAGATAAAGCTGAGGCATTTGTTTTAGACCAAAACAAAGAATTGAATGAGCTTAGATCGCTGTTAAAAGGAAATAAAGACCTTACAGCTGCCGTTGCCGCTCTTATTGAAGAAAACGCAAAGCTTAAAAAAGATGCCGATAAGGCTGTAGGTGAGCAGGCCGCAAACCTTAAGCATGAAATTGTACATCACCTTAAAACTATAAATGGTGTTAACCTGATTGCTACCCATGTTGATCTGCCAAATGCCGAAGCAGTTAAAAATTTGGCATTTTCAGTTAAGGATCTGGTTGATGATCTGTTTCTTGTGTTTACTACCTTAATTGATGATAAACCTGGAATTACAGTAATGTTATCAGAGAATCTGGTTAAAGATAAGGGACTTAACGCTTCTAATATAGTTAGAGAATTAGCTAAAGATATCCAAGGCGGGGGCGGTGGTCAGCCTTTCTATGCAACTGCCGGAGGAAAGAACAAAGATGGCTTAGCTACAGTTCTAACTAAAGCAGAGTCGTTGATAGGCTAATGATGCTTTTGCTGTCCCGTCATCTCGACCGAAGGAGAGATGACGGGAGTTTTAGTACACCTGCTTTACTTAAAATCGACTTTCTGCGAAAAGGCCTAGGAAATTTTGCCCATTTAGCGAAGCGGGCAAAAGATTCCAGCCTTAGAGTAGAATGGCTATTTTACCCTTTAGAAGGCGTCAGTTTTTTTATCGGCTCCAACACCACTTTTCTAAACTCCACTTCAGAGCCCTCTGCCTGCAAGGCAATATTGCCACTATTAACAGTGCAATTGGTTCCATGGTTTACAAAAACGCCGTTAACCCATACTTTTACCTGATCACCCAGACATTCTATAACCATTTTATTCCACTCGCCTACAGGCTTTTCAACATCCTGCACCAGCCTCTTAATTCTCCTTAACTTATCCCCATTTACACCCCAGTTTTCTTTAGGGCCACGTCTGGTTTCCATATCAGGAACAGTAATGTCTTCCTGAATACACCAGAAATCGCCAGCCATGGTATGTTGCATTTGCACTTCAATAGATTTTGGGAACATATCATAAAGCGCACGTGGGGTAGAAGCGTGCACAAGTACACCGCAGTTGCCAGGTTTGGCGGCAAAGCGATATTGCACTTCCAAACGGTAATTTTTATAAATAGCATCAGTAATCAGGTGACCTCCTGGAGTTCCCAAACTTACCAATAAGCCATTGCGAATTATAAAAGGCATCTGGGCGTTAGAGTCTTTATCCATTTCGGGTACATCTGCATGCCATCCCGTTAGGTCTTTACCGTTAAACAAGCTCTTTGATTGAGCAAATGACGCAGCTGAGCTTAAAATTAAGGACAGCGCGATGAGTGATTTGGTTAGGTTTCTTTTCATGTTTATTGTAATACTAATATAGAAATACTTTTAGCAACTCGCTTTTTTTTCTATTTTGTGTTTTCCAAATAAAATAAAAAGTATGACCATCCTAATCGTCCTATTGTGTATCCTGTTTTTGATCGTTCTGGTATCAGCATTTCGGGTCAATGCGTTTATCGCATTTTTAATAGTATCTATACTTGCCGGTATTTTGCTGGGCATTCCGCTTAACAAGGTTACAGCTTCAGTTGAAAAGGGAATTGGAGATATTTTAGGCTCACTGGTAGTAATTATTACCGTAGGGGCCATGTTAGGTAAACTTGTGGCTCAAAGTGGTGCAGCGCAAAGAATAGCATCATCTATGATGAATTTTTGCGGAGAGAAATATATACAATGGGGAGTGGTTACAACCGGGTTTCTGATAGGTATTCCATTGTTTTACGGGATAGGTTTTGTGTTGATGGTACCCCTTATTTTTTCGATCGTTTACAAGTACAAGCTACCAGTAATTTATATTGGTTTGCCTATGCTGGCCGCTTTATCTGTAACTCACGGATTTTTACCACCGCACCCTTCACCATCAGCTCTGGTTATTCAGTTTAAGGCAAATATGGGTTTAACGCTATTGTATGGACTAATTGTGGCCATCCCTGCCATTATAATTGGAGGTCCATTGTTTTCAAGAACACTTAAAGCGATACCATCAAAGCCCCTTGAATCTTTTGTTCCTGCCGATATGCCGGAAGAAGAATTGCCAGGTACATTTAATAGCTTTTTTACGGCTTTACTGCCTGTGTTACTTTTAATTGGCGCTACAGTATTCACGTTTTCAGAAAATCAGAACCCGGCCGTGTCCAGTTTTTTTGCTTTTGCCGGAAGCCCCACAATAGCCATGCTTGTTGCCTTATTTGTGGCTACGTTTTCTCTCGGAATTTTTCAGGGCAAGAAAATGGGCGATATCATGAATATCTATGGCGAAGCGATTAAAGATGTTGCCATGATATTGTTAATTATCGGTGGATCTGGCGCATTAAAGCAAGTTTTGGTAGATAGCGGGGTAAGCGGACAAATAGCATTGCTTTTAAAAGATATGGACATGCAGCCTTTGTTTTTAGGTTGGTTAATTGCCGCAATTATTCGCTTTTGTGTAGGGTCTGCAACGGTGGCAGGTTTGACAACTGCCGGGATTATTTTACCTTTGATGGTATCATCTAACACAGATCCTAACTTAATGGTTTTGGCAGTTGGTGCAGGCAGTTTAATGTTCTCGCACGTAAACGATTCCGGATTCTGGATGTTTAAAGAGTATTTTAATTTAAGTATGAAGGATACTTTTAAATCGTGGGCCGTAATGGAATCAATAGTAGGGATTGTTGGATTGGTGGGTGTACTTTTATTAAATCAAATTATTTAAATACAGATATGGGAACTTTTAATGCAGATGAGCAGTTTGAAAAATTAGGATTAACATTGCCCCCGGCGCCAACGCCTTTGGGAGTTTATAAACCTTTTTTAATTGATGGTAAGTATCTTTATTTATCAGGTCACGGGCCGGTTAGAGATGATAAAAGCTTAATAATCGGACGCGTGGGAGTTGAATTTGATAAAGAAGAAGGTAAGCTTGCTGCAAGACAAGTGGGGTTAACCATGCTGTCAACTATAAAAACAAATTTAGGTAGTTTAAATCGTGTAAAAAGGGTGATTAAGGTTTTAGGAATGGTAAACTGTACGCCTGATTTTGAAAGACATCCATTTGTAATTAATGGTTGCAGTGAGCTTTTTGCCCAGGTTTGGGGAGAAGAAAATGGCATTGGTACCCGAAGTGCAGTAGGTTTTGGCTCGTTACCAGATAATATCCCTGTTGAGATTGAAGCTTTATTTGAACTTCATGAATAGCGTTAAAAAACTAACAAACCGGTATTGGTTTGAGATTGATAATGTGAGTGAACTTGATTCTCCGGCATTGGCTTTTTATCCTGATCGTATAGCAGAAAATATACGTACACTAAAGGCCAGCATTGATTCAATTAGCAGATTGCGCCCTCATGTAAAGACACATAAGTCGGCAGAGGTTACCTTGCTAATGATAAATGCTGGGATAACCAAGTTCAAATGTGCCACAATTGCCGAGGCAGAGATGCTGGCTGTTTGTGGCGCTGCTGATGTTCTGCTAGCTTATCAGCCTGTTGGCCCGAAAGTGAAAAGGTATATATCGCTTATAAAAACTTTTCAGCAAACGCAGTTTTCATGTTTAGTAGATAATGAACAGTCGCTAAATGAACTTTCAGCAGCTGCTGTTGAATCAGATTTACAGATCAATGTATTTTTGGATTTGAACCTGGGAATGAACAGAACAGGCATTTTACCTAATGAAAAGGCTTTGGCGCTTTATCAGAAAATGAATGTTTCCGAGGGAATAAATGCTATAGGTTTACATGGCTATGATGGCCATATACATGATGTTTCCTTATCTAAACGAAGGGAAAAATGGCAGGTTGGCTGGGATGCTATTAAAAGCTTAAAAGATAGTATTGTGGCTAGTGGTTTGCCCGTTCCCGTTATTGTTGGAGGTGGCACGCCAACCTATCCATTTTATGCAGAGCAACCTGAGGTAGAATGTAGCCCCGGCACATTTATTTTATGGGATAAAGGATATCAGAATTCTTTTGAAGAGCAAGATTATGAAATTGCCGCAGTTCTCATAAGTCGTGTAATCTCTATATTGGATGAGACTAAAATATGCCTGGATTTGGGGCATAAAGCTGTTGCTGCAGAGAATGAGCTTACAAAAAGAGTATCTTTTATAAACGCTCCTGATGCCCGGATAATAAGCCAGAGCGAAGAGCATCTGGTATTGGAAATGGGTAAAGATCATGGCTTTAAAATAGGAGATGTTCTGTATGGCTTGCCCATTCATATTTGTCCAACTGTTGCTTTGTACGATCGAGCAGCAACCGTTATAGGTCATAAAATTAGAGGTGAGTGGGCCATTGTTTCGAGAAATAGAAAGATTAATATATAACCTATGTTTACAATTGATGTGCATTTGGATTTAAGCATGAATGCTTTGGAATGGAATAGAGATTTGACTTTGCCTGTTTCTTCGATCAATGCAAGGGAGGTGGGATTGACCGATAAGCCCGATAGGGCAAAAGCAGTTGTTTCACTTCCTGAACTTAGAAAAGGTAAAATTGGGTTGGTTGTGGCTACTCAGATTGCGCGATTTGTAGCACCGGGAAATACTTTGCCGGGATGGCATTCGCCAGCACAGGCCTGGGCGCAAACACAAGGTCAGCTTGCATGGTACAAAGCTATGGAAGAGGCAGGAGAGATGGTGCAGATTAATGACCTGGCAGGTCTGGAAAAACACCTTGCTTTGTGGGCTGCTGATACCCCTGATACTGAAAAACCAATTGGCTATATATTGAGTCTTGAAGGTGCCGATTCTATTGTAACTATCGGGCATTTAGAAAAAGCTTATCAAAATGGTTTAAGAGCAGTTGGCCCGGCTCATTACGGCCCCGGAAGATATGCCCAGGGTACTGATGCAACAGGATATATGGGGCCTAAAGGCCATGAATTACTTAAGGAAATGGAGCGGTTAAACATTATTTTAGATGCCACACATTTATGTGATGATAGTTTTTGGGAAGCACTTGACCATTTTAATGGGTATGTTTGGGCTTCGCATAACAATTGCAGAACGTTGGTAAATCATAACCGCCAGTTTAGTGATGATCAGATCAAAGCATTAATAGAACGTGGTGCAGTTATTGGCGGCGCTTTGGATGCCTGGATGATGGTGCCCAACTGGGTGCGTGGCAAATCAACCCCTCAGGGTACGAATTGCAGTCTGGATGTGATGATTGATCACATAGATCATATTTGCCAGTTGGCCGGTAACACACTGCATGTTGGAATTGGTTCTGATCTGGATGGTGCATTTGGTAAGGAACAATGTCCTTACGATCTCGAAACTATTGCTGATCTTCAAAAGATACCTGCATTATTTAAGGCCAGAGGGTATTCTGACATAGATGTTGAAAACCTGATGAGCGGAAACTGGTTAAGATTTTTGAGAAAAGCCTGGTAATTAGGCTGTATTAGATAGAAGTCTCATTATCAACATTTAAATCACATTAAAAAGCCTTTTTGATGAAAAAGGTCGTTCAGAGTCGTTTCAAAGTCGGTAAGTAGTCGTCTGAAAGTCGTTATTATTTTAGGGCCCAGTATCCTACTGCAAGCCAAATAAGGCCTTTTACAAGGAAAAACAAAAAGCCCCAAACACCGACTTTTTTCATCCATTTTAGGAATGCAGCTTTTTTTTCTGATGTTGCTTTATTCGTCATAACATTAAAAGGTATCAATTCATAACGCTATTTATCTTCAGGCAAATATACCCTATTTAAAATAATTATAAATTAAATGGAATGTAATTTTAATGTTTGAAAAAAAGCTGTTATAAAAGAATCGCCACCCTGTTTTATTTAGGATGGCGATTGGCTTTAGATGGGAATATTACCCTCTTGGTCTGATTATTCTTTCGATACCGGGGTCTCTTCTTTCCCTTCTGTTTTCATAATGTCTGTTATCGCGTCTTCTATCGTTATCTCTTTCTCTGTAGCGTTTTCCGCCACGGTCATGGTGCCTGTCTTCACGATACCTTTCACTGTAATATCTTTTATTACCTTTCCAGTTATCATGTCGGCCGTATTTAACCCTGTAAACATTATGATTATGGTAAGGTCTTGGTGAATTGATCACATATTTTCTTCCGGAATATAGGTTGTATCCCCTGTATCTATGCGGAAGTGAACGCGAATGAATCCATCTGTTTCCGTTTAAATAAATGAACTGCCTGGTAGGAACATAGTAATAACTCTCTATATCGGGCATGTAATAGTAGTCTACATAATCGTAGCCCCGTGGTCCCCATTGCGGTTGCGAGCCTATGTTTACACTAATGTTTACCTGCGCCTTTGCTGATCCTGTTGCTGCTATTATTGATGCAAATCCGAGCATCGCCAATAAAAATAGTTTTTTCATAGAATTGATTTATTATTTGTGTGTGATATATTGAAACCAAAGTTTGTGCCATAAGTATAATTATGGCTACAAACATGTGTTAATAACGCATAAATGGTTATGTTTGTATCTTAAACATATATTGAATAAAGTTAATTATTGCCTATAAATGAGTACGAAAACTGCAGTTTCTCCATCAGAGTTCGAATTGGTATCTGGTTTAGAAATCCACGTACAATTAAATACACAAACAAAAATATTCTCGTCAGACAGTGCTTCTTTTGGGGCAAAACCTAATGAGCATATTTCGGCTGTTTCTTTGGCATTGCCGGGTGCATTGCCTAAATTAAATAAAGAGGTGGTTGCCAAGGCCATTAGAATGGGACTGGCGCTAAACTGTACCATTAATCAGCTTAATTTTTTTGACAGAAAGAATTATTTCTATGCTGATTTACCTAAAGGTTATCAGATTACTCAGGATAACAAACCTATTTGCCAGAATGGTTATCTGAACGTAACATTAAGTAATGGCGAAGAAAAGCGTATCGGAATTAACAGGATACACCTTGAAGAGGATGCTGGTAAGAGCATGCATGATCAGAATGATCAATACTCTTATGTGGATTTAAACAGGGCAGGGGTTCCATTAATTGAGATTGTTACTGAGCCTGATATCAGAAGTTCAGAAGAAGCATCTGCGCTTTTAACAGAAATGAGAAAACTGGTTCGCCATTTAAACGTGAGCGATGGTAATATGGAAGAAGGAAGTTTGCGCTGTGATGCAAATATTTCCATCCGCGAAGCCGGAACTACAGAATTCGGAACGCGCTGTGAGGTGAAAAACCTAAACTCTATAAGGAATGTTCGCAGGGCTATGGATTTTGAGTTTAACAGGCAAAAGGAGGTGGTTACAACCGGAGGCAGGATTATACAAAGTACATTGAACTTTGATGCTGAAGAGGGTACAACATCGCCAATGCGCAGCAAGGAAGAAGCTAATGATTACAGGTATTTTCCGGACCCTGATTTGCCACCAATACATATTTCTGATGAATGGCTTGCACAGATAAAGGCCTCAATGCCTGAATTGCCGGCAGAGATATCTAAACGATTGGTAAAGGATTATGGAGTTAATACATCTGAGGCAACATTGCTTGCTGAGGATACGGAGTTGCTTGCTTATTTAAATTCGGCATTGCCTGCGGTTAAAAATAAAAAAAGCCTGGTGAACTGGCTTACGGGTTCAGTTAGAGCGTTGTTAAGTGAACAGGAAATATCAATTTCGGAATTTAAAGTTAGCCCGGCGCAGCTTGCAGATGTAATTAACCTGGTTGATGATAAAAAGATTACCCAGCAAATTGCTTTACAGCAGTTATTGCCGTTAATAATTAATACGGAGGGTGCTGATGTAAATAAACTTGCTGCGGATCACAGCTTGTTAATCGAAGAAAATGGTGATGAACTTGCTGGCTTTGTAGATCAGGTTTTATCGAAATATGAAGCGCAGGTGCAGGCTTATAAAAAGGGTAAAAAAGGTGTGCTTGGACTTTTTGTAGGTGAAGTAATGAAACTTGCCAAAGGAAAAGCAGATCCTCAAAAAATTAATGAATTATTACAAGAGAAATTAAAATAGTAAATATTATGATGAAACGTATTGCGTATTTAGTGGTGTTGTGCATAGCTTTTGCTGCATGTAAGGATAAAAGTAAGTTTGTAATTAACGGAGAATTTAAAAATGCTGCTCCAAAAAGCAAAGTTTACTTGTTTGGTTTACAAAAGGATAGTGCATTACCGTTAGATTCAACTGTGTTTTCAGAAAAAGGTGAATTTAAATTTACCCACGCTACACCAGGTGCAGATTTCTTTAGAATTTCGGCAGGTAATAACGAATATATGATTATTGCAAAGAATGGTGATGTAATTAAAATTACTGCTGATTTGGCTGATAAATCGTTAGCCTATACTACATCTGGAGCTGCTGAGGCTGATAAGCTACAGGAACTGAATACAACCAAGCATCAGTATATGACTAAAATAGCGGCAATACAAACTCAATTTGATGAGGCTGTAACGGCTCAGCCAGATAAGAGAGAAGCTATTATGGAGCAAATGAGACCTCAATATACTGCTGAAATTGATGGACTAAATAAGGCGGTGTTGAAATTTGCTCAGGAGAATACTGAATCGTTAGCTGGATTTTATGCCATAAACCTGTTAAATCCTTCGGAATTTGAAAAGGAAATGGTTGACTATTCTGATAAAATTAAAAGTAACTTTAATGACAATGCAGCAGTAACTGAATTTTTAAAGAGAATGGCTAACTTAAAGGCTGTTCAAATTGGCCAGGCTGCTCCGGAATTTACAATTACGGGTATTGATGGAAAACCGGTTAAGTTATCTGATTTTAAAGGAAAATATGTATTGCTTGATTTCTGGGCTTCATGGTGCATGCCATGCAGACAAGAAAACCCAAATGTGGTTAAAGCTTACAATGCTTACAAAGACAAGAATTTTACGATTTTGGGAATCTCGTTAGACAAAGATCCTGCTGCCTGGAAAAAAGCAATTGCCGATGATAAGCTTACCTGGAACCATGCCAGTGAACTAAGTGATTTTGAAGGTTCAACTGTTAGATTGTATCAGATAGAGGCTATTCCAAGCTCATTTATTATAGATCCTAAGGGAACGATTATTGCAAAGAATTTACGTGGAGAAGAGCTTGATGCATTTTTAAATAAAACTTTACGCTAACCCTAAATTCATGTTAATATACATGAAGTAGTTAACAATTTGTTAACATGAGTTTAACGGTATATTATAATTGATTACCTAATTTCGTAACAAATAATTAAAGCTACTATGAGCACCGTAAAACAGAAGATACTTATTGTTGATGACGAACCAGATATTTTAGAGTTAATTGAATATAACTTAAAAAAAGAGGGATATCAGGTATTCTTAGCCAATAATGGTCAGGAAGGCATTACGATTGCGAAGAAGGTTCATCCTGATTTGATTATTCTGGATATCATGATGCCAAAGATGGATGGTATTGAGGCATGCAGGTTAATGAGGGCTATTCCTGAGTTTAAAAATACTTTTATGGTGTTCTTAACCGCACGTAGTGAAGAGTATTCGGAAATTGCCGGGTTTAATGTTGGTGCAGACGATTATATTGCTAAACCTATTAAGCCCCGTGCACTGGTAAGCCGTATTAATGCGATATTAAGAAGAAATGCAAGTGGTGATGAGGTTTCTGATAATAAGGTTGAAATAGGTGATCTGGTAATTGACAGAGAGGCTTATCTTGTTTTTCAGAATGGTAAAAAGGTAATTTTAGCTAAGAAAGAGTTTGAATTACTTTATCTATTAGCCTCTAAACCAGGTAAAGTATATACAAGAGAGTCTATTTTAAAGAATATTTGGGAAGATTCTGTTGTGGTGACCAACCGTACAATTGACGTACATATACGTAAGTTACGTGAGAAGTTGGGTGAAAGTTATGTTGCTACCGTAAAAGGAGTAGGGTATAAATTCGAACTTTCTTAGTACTTTTGCATTCTGGAAGATGATTAGGCTTGTTGCTATTCGTAGTAAACTAGCCTATTGTTATCGTTCCAGCCTGGAATGCACTAGTTACTTCTGAAAAAACACTGAATTGAAATATCCTTCTTTTAAAGACATTATCCTATTCGAAAACGATGATTATATCGTTGTAAACAAGCCACCTTTTGTTGCCTCTTTAGATGAGCGCGGCGGTTCGGGTGAAGTTAATATTCTACGTCTTGCTAAACAGTACAGTCCCGATGCACAGGTGTGCCACCGTTTAGACAAAGAAACATCGGGCGCTATCATTATAGCAAAAACCCCTGAGGCTTACCGTTCTGTTTCCATTCAATTTGAGAAACGTAAAGTAAATAAAGTATATCACGCTATTGTTGATGGTCAGTTTACTTTTAAGGATCTGTTTATTGATCTGCCTATTTTAAATGATGGGAACAAGAGTGTAACAATAGATCGTAAGGAAGGAAAGCGTGCAGAAACTTATTTCAACTCTATTAAAAACTACAGACATTACACTTTAGTGGAATGTAAACCTGTAACAGGTAGAATGCACCAGATCCGTATACATCTGGCTACTCAGCGTGCAGCTATTGTTGGAGATCATATGTATAAGGGTAAACCTGTTTTCCTTTCGGCTATAAAAAAAGGATATAGGATTGCTAAAGACGATGAAGAGCAACCTATAATGAAACGTTTTGCCCTACATGCACGTTATTTGGTATTTAAAGGATTAGATGATAAGGATATTGTTATTGAGGCACCATATCCGAAGGATTTTGCTACCCTTATCAAATTACTGGATAAATTTGACGCTTAAAAAAGGTAAATTATGTATGTACGGCTGGTAAATTATATAGATTCAATTAACCACTACCGGAAAACTAAAATTTCTAACCGTAATTTTTTAGTAATTGCTGCACTAATAGTTGGTATTCTGGCCGGTCTTGCTGCTGCACTTTTAAAAACGCTAACCCATCATATAGAAGATTTCCTGCAAACAGGATTTCATTGGCAGTACAAATACTATCTGTACTTCTTTTTTCCTTTTATAGGTATACTGCTATCAGTTATGTATGTACGCAGGTTCATAAGAAAGGGGAAATTTGAGACGGGATTAACGCCTTTGCTTTATACTATTTCCAAAAAATCGAGTAAGGTTGAACCACATAATATTTATTCGCAAATTATTACTGCGGCTCTAACTGTTGGTTTTGGCGGGTCTACAGGTTTGGAGGCACCAATTGTAACCAGCGGATCAGGCATTGGCTCTGTAGTAGGTAGATTTTTAGGTTTGTCTTACCGTGAAACCACTATGCTGCTGGCATGTGGTGCGGCGGCCGGAATATCAGCTGCTTTTAACAGCCCAATAGCGGGTATTGTATTTGCCATAGAGATACTGTTGCCGGAGTTTACAATTCCGGCTTTTATACCTTTGTTACTTGCATCGGCTACAGCTGCTGTAGTGGCAAGGTTCTTTTTTAATGAACAGCTTTTCTTCCTGGTTACCGAAGGTTGGAAAATGAATGCTTTGGTTTATTATGTACTGCTTGCAGTGCTAATTGGTTTATTCTCTATCTATTTTACTAAGGCTAATTCATTAATTAAATCTTTCTTTTACAAGATTAATCACCCGTATAAGCGTGTAGTTATTGGTGGTTTAATGCTGGGGCTAATGGTATTCCTGTTTCCAACCTTGTATGGAGAGGGCTATGTAACTATTAAAAACCTGCTAGGCGGAAATTATACTAATGTAATGACCAACAGTATATTTGCTGAGTATAGTAGTTTGCCATGGCTGGTGATTTTATTTACGGTAATAACTGTTTTTGCTAAATCATGCGCCACTCTTATTACTTTAGGAGCGGGTGGAAATGGGGGTATTTTTGCGCCAAGTTTGGTTATTGGTGGTTTAATAGGTTTTGTGGTGGCTTTTTCTGCAAATACCTTAGGTATAGCAAACCTGAATGTTGCAAATTTTATTGTAGCAGGCATGGCCGCCTCTTTAAGCGCAATTATGCATGCACCCCTTACCGGGATATTTTTGATTGCTGAGATTACCGGTGGCTACGTTTTAATGGTTCCGTTGATGATTACATCGGCACTTTCTTACCTGATTAATCGCAGTGCAAATAAGTACTCTATTTATACCAAACCTTTGGCAGAGAAAGGCGAGCTTTTGTCGCACGAGGATAAGGATACTACCGTTCTTAATATGATGAAGCTTAGGTATCTGGTTGAACGGGATTATCTTGTTTTAAGTGAAGATGATTTGGTCTCAGCAAGGATGCAGGAGATTTTACATTCGAAAAGGAATTTGTTTCCGGTTGTAAGTAACGACAAGAGTTTTAAAGGGTTGGTATTTGTTGAAGATGTTTTGAAAACGAATAGGGCAGAAGAAGATAACCTTTCTGTAAATGACCTGATGCAGGCCGCTCCTGCTATTGTTGTAATTACTGACCCGCTTAAAAAAGTACTGGGAAAAATGGAAAAGGAAAATGCGTGGTTATTGCCTGTACTGGATGAAAGTGGAGCATATCTTGGTTTTGTTTCTAAAACTGCGATTTTTAATAAGTACAGAGCCTTGTTAAGCAGGCAGGCCGATTATATGGAATAAAAAAGCTCCTGGTTTTGTCAGGAGCTTTTTTTATTATTCTGAGGACCTTTTTAATCCGAATTTCTCAATCTTACTGTATAAATGACTGCGTTGAATATCTATATCATCGGCAGTTTTGGATACGTTCCAATTGTTTTTTTCTAATTTAAACTTGATGAATTCCTTTTCAGCATAGTCTTTGTAATCCTGAAAGTTATTGAACTTATCATAAGCCAATGTTGGAGAGGCTGCATTTGTTGCAGATCCATTTGGCGCACTGCCTGCTGCACCTATGTTTGTTCCTCCGCCAGGATTTGCAAATGCAGTTACATCATGATCAGTGATGGTTTTATCACTTAGGATAATTAATCGTTCAATCATGTTATGTAATTCCCTTACGTTACCTGTCCATGGCAGACCTTGCAACGCTACCATTGCACTATCGCTGATCTTTTTAACAGGCATGCCATATTCTTTACAAATCTCTTCAAGGAAACTTTGTGCAATTTCAGGGATGTCGTCTGTACGTTCACACAAGTGAGGAACATGGATGTTTATTACATTTAAACGATGGTACAAGTCCATACGGAAATTGCCATCTTCTATTTCTTTTAATAGATTTTTATTTGTTGCTGCAAGTACACGAACATTAACCTCAAGCTCTTTTTCACCGCCTACACGGGTAATTTTGTGTTCTTGTAATGCACGTAATACTTTAGCCTGAGCCGAAAGACTCATGTCGCCAATCTCATCTAAAAACAGCGTTCCTCCGTTGGCTAATTCAAATTTACCTATACGTTGCTTTACAGCTGAAGTAAATGAGCCTTTCTCGTGGCCAAATAATTCACTTTCTATAAGTTCTGATGGAATAGCCGCGCAGTTAACCTCGATAAGGGGGCTGTCAGCACGATTAGATTTTTCGTGTAGCCAACGTGCAACCAATTCCTTTCCGCTTCCATTTGCACCTGTTATGAGTACCCTTGCTTCGGTAGGAGCAACACGTTCTATAGTTTCTTTTATTTTGTTGATATTTTCTGAACTACCTAAAATATCTCTGGTTTTACTAACCTTTCTTTTTAAGACTTTGGTTTCAGTAACTAAAGTGCCTCTGTCGAGTGCATTTCTAACTGTTATGAGTAGTCTGTTTAAGTCTGGTGGTTTTGAAATGAAATCAAATGCACCTTTCTTACTGGCTTCTATTGCCGTTTCGACTGTGCCATGTCCTGAAATCATTATGAAAGGAAGATCCGGACTGTAGGCAAGTGCCTGTTCCAGCACCTCCATACCATCCATTCTGTTCATTTTGATATCGCACAATATAAGGTCGTATTTTTTCTTTTTGATGAGTTCTAATCCATCTACACCATTGTCAATATCCTCAACTTCATAATTTTCGTATTCTAAGATCTCACGTAATGTACTTCTTATTGCTCTCTCGTCGTCAATTATTAACAATTTTGCCATAGGTAATGCTAAATCTTCTTGTGTTATCCAGTGCTAATATATTATTTTTCAGTTTAAAATAAACTTTTTTAAAGTTATGAAACTGATACATTGTGTAAAAAACAAAATGCAAGCCTGTAAGCCGGGTTCTGTAACATGAATACTCATGTCTTCTATCATTAATCCAGTATAAATGTTGCCATTTATCTCTAACGACCTACCCACTGACATCGGACGAGCAGCCCTACATGCGTCAGCCTATTTGGTCTTTCAACTCCCGGGGTTTACCAGTTCTCCGATCACCCGGAAAAATCGTGAGCTCTTACCTCACGTTTTCAACCTTACCTGTACTTAAAAAGCCATCGGCGGTATGCTTTCTGCGGCACTTTCCATAATTCGGGTGTTCACCCCCAAACCTCTTCCCGTTAGGAAGCGAGATGCTCTGTGTTGCCCGGACTTTCCTCTCCGATATAATCGCAGCGATAGAACGGCTTGCATTTGCGGCAAAGATACAAAATAAGCAATGTATAAATGAGGGTTCCTTATTTTGTAACGTAAATCTTTTTACTGTTTCCTTTGATTGATTTTATTTTACCGAATAATCTTTGTGCATCAAAGGCGTTAAAATAGGTGATTTTTACATTCCCTATTGATTTTACCTTATCTGCCGGATCGTGAATGTCAAAGACATTGTTGTACTTAATCTGAATAGGGCCTATGGATTTCATTGTCCCCGATTTATCGTGGATATCGAAGGCATTATTGTACTTGATCTGGATGTTGCCAATGGACTTTATTTTTCCTTTGGGATCATGAATGTCAAAATTGTCATTGTAGTCGATTTTGATACCGCCAATCCACTTTACTTTTCCTGATTTATTATCGTCAAAATGGTCGTAGTATTCAATTTTCTGATTAGCAATTAATTTAGAACCTCCGTCATCTGTATATTCCAGGTCACTTGTGTAATCAGGAAGGGCTCCTTCAGCCTCTTCAATGTAAGAAATATCGCCCTGAGAATTTAAACCAATGATGATCGTATTGTTGATATTTAATTCAACAGATCTGATTCCTTTTTCTCTGTCGGAGATTCGGAAATGTGCACTTGTTAAGGTCTGTGATTTGGAAAATAGGCTGTAGCATAGCAGTAGCCCAAGCAGGAATGTGAGTTTGCGTTTCATAATAGTTTTTCATTTGTTGTGTAACCGAAATTACTAAAACTTATCTATTATGGGAGAAGAAAAACGCGAAGCCTTAAAGGTTTATATTGGACATTACAAAATTGGCAACTTTATCACATCTTACCAGATTAAATTCAAAAAGCTGAGCGGTTTTATAATAATCGCTTAGTTCATTTCTGAGCATTTCTTTTGCACGTGTAAGTCTGATTTTTACATTCGATTCTCCTAAATCAAGAACTTCCATTGTTTCATGGGTACTCATTTCTTCAATTTCGCGCATTACAAATACCAGGCGGTATTTCTCCGGAAGGTTGGATACCGCTTTTTCGAGTATAACTTTTAGCTCTTTATTCATGAGATTTTTTAATGGGGTTTCGTGGTGCATTTCATCTTTTTCTGATTCTATTGCCAATTGGTTACGCCTCATGCTTTTCTTTTTATGAAGTAAGCTTTCATTTATAAGTATTCTTGTAAGCCAGGTATTAAAGCTTGACTTGTTTTGGAAGTTTGCAAGTTGCAGGTAGGCGTTAAGGTAGGTTGTTTGGATAATGTCTTCTACCTCGGCATCATCGTTAACAATAGACAAGCTTATCCTGTATAAACGTAAATTGTATTTACGTATCAGGTTTTCATATAAATATTTTTCGCCCTTTACTACTCGCTTTACGATCTCTTCGTCGCTTAAAGTGGAGGTATTTGGATGGCCTAAATGATTCATAAGATCTGCTTGTTAACTGATTGCTATATTAAAGAGTATTGAGATTAAAAAGGGTTACAAAAAACGGAATAAATAGTTTAGTAACCCTTTTTTATGTTTCAAATTATGAGACTAATAAAGATGGTTACTAAATTAATTAAAAGATAATTTAGTAACTTCTTCTATCTGGTATTTTCTTATCCCTTCGGGCATTTCCCATTGTACTATAGCCCCCTGGGTATAGCCAAGAATTGCTACGCCTATTGGAGAAAGGATAGAAAGGGTATTGTTTTTTCTTCGGGCTTTTGCAGGTGCAACCAGCTTGTAAGCAAACTCTTTTCCTGATTCTATTTCTTTAACTTTTACATGGGTATCAACTGTAACCACATCAGCAGGTAAATCATTTCTTAAAACTTGTTTGGCATGTTTCAATTCCAATTCAAGCTTTGCTTCATTATATCTGCTTAATTTTCTTCTTCTTAAATGATCTTTAAGCAGGTCGTAAATTCCGGTTGATAGTATTATAGGTGTATCGTTTATTTTTATCGATTCAGTATTCATATTTTTATGTATTTAGTAAATGACTTAATAATTTGATTTATGAATAGCCCCAGCCACGATTAGTGGACTGAGGCAAGTGCATCGAAGGCTTTATTGTTGTGCAAGTTTGTTAAGCATGCAAATGCACCTGCTGAAAGCAAGATTAAAAGTGGCTTAATAAGTATAACAGCCAATAGCAGAACTATTAGGGTAGACCAAAGGAACAATATATAAATGGCTCTAAAAAAATATTTAGTGCTAATTAATTTCATTTTAGAATAGCAAGTGGTGAAAGGAAAGAATTAAATATTGAGACCCCTGCGCCTAAGAAAAGGGAGGGGCTTATTTAATAAAGTCCTTGCTGCTTTTAAGAAAAGAATCTCCTAAGTTGTACTGTAGGGAAAGAAAGCGTAAAAACATAGTAATAGCAATTTGCAATGATGTTGCAAGCTGATTACTTAACGTTTTATGAAATTTCTTATATAAGTACATTGGGTTCAAAGATAGTCCAAATGCTTTGATTTAAAAATTATACCTGTACAGAATTGCTATTATTGCACTATTATGCCAAATCTAATCTGATTTTTTTTAATCTGCTGGCTTAATTTAATTGATTTATTGTTTCTTTGTTAACTAAGACAAAATCTTTTTAGCCTACCGGTTTTTATGAAGAAAAATACAAAAGCATGTGATTTGCAAAGCTGCTTAATGTGCAGATTGGTTTTAAAGGAATGGAAATTACCTATTGAGACTCATCGGAAGAATTTTCTGGTAAAAAAAGGAGAGGTTATAATTAAAGAAGGGGATACTGTTAATGGTATTTATTTTGTTAATAAGGGCAAGGTTAAAATACATAAAACCTGGGGAGATAAGGAACTGATAATTCGTTTTGCCAGCAATGGTGCAATTATTGGCCATAGAGGTTTAAGTACCAGGAGCGCAGTTTTTCCAATATCTGCTACTGCACTTGAAGCTACATCGGTATGTTTTATTGATCTAGATTTCTTTATGTCGACCCTTAAAATAAACTCAGAGCTTACTTTTCAATTGATGATGTTTTATGCCGATGAGTTACAAGAGTCGGAACGTAGGATGCGGAATCTTGCACATATGTCTGTTAAAGGCCGTTTGGCTTTATCTATAATCCAGCTTAAAGATCAATTTGGAGTAAATGACAGGGGACATATCAATATTACGCTTAGCAGACAGGACCTTGCAGCTTTTACCGGAACAACATACGAAACTGTTTTCAGGATGATGAATGAACTAGTTAAAGAAGATCTGATATCGGTTACCGGAAAAGCAATAAGTGTTAAAGATCCCAGAGGTTTAAAGGCATTAACACTTATTGCATAAACTTTAAAACTTATATCCTAAGCCCACTCCAACGTTCCATTTTCCATCTTTAGTACTTGTTTTTGCCGTATAAAGCATGGGCATTTGTAAAGCAATGTGCTTATAAATTGCGGTTACCCCACAGCCTAGAGAAGGCATAATAATTGCATTTTTAGGTGCATTGCCTGCCGACTTATCTTCTTTAATTTTTAAACTGGGTAATAAGCCAACTAATAAACTGAACGGTTTGCTGGTGAATTTAATGGCTGGCCCTGTGCAGTTTATTGCAGCACCATGATCAATATAGCTTAATACCACAACCCCTTCAAATAGAGTAGGTTTAATTTGACTTGTTTGAGCTTTTCCTTTAAAATTGAGCATGCAGAGTGCCAGTACGCCATAAATGGCAATTTGTAATTGTGCTTTCATGAAATGATAATTTAAATGTGAACTTAATTGCTTGTTTTTGCTCGTAAATAGTTGGCGGTATTGTAATTGGAAAATTTCTCTTTCTCTTTTATTTCAATAGTTTTATAGTTGGATTCTTTAATTATTCTATGCATTGAAAAATGGGTAAGCTCTGAAGTATCGATGATCTTTATAAGAGCTTTTAATGTTTCGGCAGGATAAACTGCACATAGTGGTTCCATAAAACCATCGCATTGGTACAAATAGTAATCAAAATGAGGGTTTATGTAATAGTTCTTCTTTAATTCCTGCAGTGTATCAACATCCATATCTATCATGTCGCAGGCCAGTAGCATTAAGTCATCATCAGGGTAATATTGATGCACACTTAATAAACCTTTAAGTGGCCCTTTAACGTTTATGGTGTCTATTATCAGTTTTTCTGTATTATAAATGTGGTTGTACTTTGGCAACTGAGTCTGGTTAATGGATATTACTACAGGGATATCCAGTTCTGCAAGTTTTGCCTCGGCATGTTGAGCCCAGGTAAGGGAACCAACTGATAAAAGGCCTTTGTCTGATCCCATTCTTTTACTTTCTCCACCGCATAATACTACACCTATCATAATATATCTTCGAATTCGTAAATGTGTTTGTTAACGTCGCCGGTGTCTTTATGGCAATTACAATTGCCTCCCCATTCCTTTGTCCCGTCTGTAAAGAATTCACATTTCCATATTGGGGCCTCGTGTTTAATTCTATCTATTATATAACGGTTAGCTGCGTAGGCTTCGGCTCTGTGTGCAGAAGCTGTAATTACAACAACTGCTGCTTCCATAATCCCGACTTTTCCTGTTCTGTGCTGAGCTACAGCTATATTAAGCCTCCATCTATTTTTTGCATCAATTAAAATGCTTTCGATCATTTTAGAGGCCATGGAAGTGTGAGCTTCATATTCCAGAAAATCGACTGTTTTCCCGACATTATTATCCCTCACATCGCCACTGAACAATACTACAGCTCCGGCAGCCGGATGATGCGCTTTTTGAAGCAATCCTACCAGGTCTAAATCTTTATTTGTTATATAGTCCATATTAACCTCCGCTGCTAGGTGGTATGATAACAATGTTGTCGGTGCCTGTAAGTTCATAATGGTCTGCTACAAACTCATCGTGCACGGCAAAACGACATATTTTAAGTATTTTAGAAGAGGCGGGATTTATGATGGTCAAATGTGCCCTAAGCTCTTCAATTGTTTTTAGCCTCTCGTTAATTTCAAACTCTTTGCTGAAATATTCCTTTAAAATTGCAAAAACCTCGATTCTCATTTTTTATCCTCCTATATGAAGCATGCTTAACTTACTTCCTGTGAATTTTATAGATTGTTTTTGTGCCAGTGCTTCTCTTAATTTGAAATCAAAACCAGCGGTATTTGTATGGGCAATAGAAACCGGATTGTTGTTGCTTAGGCAACCATAGATGTTTCCGTAAGCGTCAAGTCGTAACCGATTACAATCGGCGCAAAAGGGGTGACTTTCATTAGCTATTATTCCAAAATGGTGACCTTCTTCGGTTCTCCAGTAATTGGCCGTTGCACTATCCGATCTGCTTACCGGGCTGAAATTATAATACCTGTTTATAAGAGACAATATGTCTTTTTGTGAGAAAAAATACTCATCAATCTTACCGTGCAAATGGCCCATCGACATGATTTCCAGAAAACGAATTTTAATGTTTTTACTAAAAGCAAACTTTAATAGTGGGATTACCTGGTTGTCGTTCATCCCTTTCATAATCACAGCATTTAATTTTACTTCTATGCCTTCGTTTATTGCGGCTTCAATTCCGCTAAGTGTTTGTTCTAATCCATGTCGTCTACTCATTTTAAAGAAGGTTAAAGGATCAATAGCATCCAATGATACATTAACAGAGCGTAAACCAGCGGCTTTTAAAGCCGGAGCCATTTTTTGAAGCAAAAGTCCGTTGGTAGTTAAATTCAGGTTACCTATTCCAAGGTCCCTTGTTCCTGTAATTAGGGTGGTAAGCTCTTTATAAAGCAATGGCTCGCCTCCTGTAAAACGTATTGTTGTTAGCTCTAACCTTGCATGCAGGCGCTTAATCAGGTTTAGCATTTCATGAACTGAAATTACATTAGACTCATGTTTGGTGTAATTTTCTTTGCTTTCATCGTTACCATAAGTACAATATGTGCAGGCCAGATTGCAGGTGTTTATCAGGCTTATTCTAAGCGTTTTGAAAGTTCTTCCTAAATTATCCCTAAGTGCCGTCATTACATAAAAAATATTAGTTTACATGATGCAATTGCCAGAACTGCAGTTAGCAGGTAGCGTACTGTGATTTGAGGAAAGCGCCAGCTACCCCAGTACGAACCAGTAAAGCCACCTGCCGCAGCCATTAAAAACCATAAAGCCGATGAGGAGGTTATGGTGATTTCGGTGGAGTTGCCAAGCAGTCCGCCAAGAGAATTTAAAACTATAAAAAGTGCTGATGCCGCCGCTGCTTCTTTGGCATTAGCCCATGATAATAAGATGAGAACGGGACTTAGAAATATGCCTCCGCCAATGTTTAGCATTCCGGAAAGAAAACCAATTACTGCCCCAATAATTAATGCAGGAACTACGACAACTTTCTTTTTCTCTTCTTTTACATCAGGGGTAATTCCAAGTAATTTAATTATTGGCAGCACCAATGCCAGTCCTAGCAAAATGTTGTATACGTTTCCATGAATTGGGAATTTGGAACCGATAAAGGCACAGGGGATAGAGGTTATTAAAAAGGTTCTGCATAATTTCCACTTAAAGTATCCTGATCTCCAGAATTGATAAAATGCCATGCCGGCCACAATAATGTTTAAAACAAGAATTAGAGGTTTATAGGTAGTAACCGGAATGGCAAATAGCGAGAGCACAGCTATATAGCCACTTGCACCACCATGACCTACAGAAGAATACAGGAAACCTACTAAAAATAAAGATAATGCTATGCTAATGTCTAATGCCATAATTTTAAACTGTTAATACTGATTCTTTATGAATTGGAATAATATCTGATTTTGGAGCCCCGCACATTGCACAGCTGTAATCTTCTTTTAAATCTGAAAAGCTGGTGCCGGGTAATATCCCATTCGCCTCGTCGCCCCATATTTCATCGTATATGGTTAAGCAATGATTGCACTGGTGAACAATAACATGTTCAACTTCGGTAACCAATTCTGAGTCATAATAATTGTTTGCCGAAGAGATTTCTGATAAAGTTTGGAGCTCATAATAATTGTTGCAGAGCTGCATCAATTCCTGAGCTAATGATGCTCTTAAAATGTTGCTTTTATAAAGTGTAAAATTCTTTGAATTGGGGTTGAAATCTGTAGTATGCAGAATATCGAATTTACATTCCTCTTCTTCATTGCTATTGGTGCATTTTCTGATAATTACCGATCCAAAAAGACCACTTTTAGGATTCGTTTTAACCGCAAAACAAAGTTTGAAGGTTCTTAAATCTACCTTGTTAAACTCAGTAATGAGCTCGCGTTTAAGGTTAAGTCCATATTCGCACAGATCCTCGCTTTGCCAATTTAGCTCGTTGGAAGCATGACGTACATTTATGCGGTTCTTATCCAGTACGGCATTCCATAGTTTTTTGTCGTCTGTTTCTACGCCTTTAATGATAATTGATTTCCAAGGAGTAGTATACAGCTGGCCTATGCGTGTTTTTGCACAGATTGCGCAAAGGTCTTTAAGAAATGATACCGGAAATAATTCATTTCTACGGTAAATTCCCAGCCAATATTTGTCATTGTATTTATTGAAGCCCTCGTAGTAAGGTAATTGAAAATCAGGTAGTTTTAGCGGAGCGGAGAGTGGTTGGTATAAAATGCTTCCTTTTAATTTTACTTCATTTTCCAGTAGTTGTCCATCAATACTTACCTGATCATAAAACAAGTTTTTATTGTTAAATATTGCATCTTCAACAAGTTTACTAAGGGTGCCAATATCTTCAGAGTAAATTAAGGACGACCAGCAATAAATGATGTTAGTTCTTGGAAAGCGAATGTATAAATACCAATAGTTGCCAATCTCTGATGAGATAAAGTTTAGATTTCCGGTGAAAAATGGAATTAAGGTTTGACTGTTGTCTGCCAGGTTGATTTTTAGTCTTGGTGTATAATTAAAAGAATCCAAAATGTCTCTGTAAACTCCTTCGCGAAGCCAATTTGAATTGTTAAATATATCTTCTGTTACATAAGAGCTAATGATGTTTGGCTGTTTATCAGTGTCAATTTCAAACTCAGTATCTGATATAAAGAACCCATGTTCTATATCTTCCAGTTTATCCTCATCAGCAGAAAAATAAAGCTGCTGTCTGGTGCCGAATCTTACGTTTTCAATCCCTGATTCTTCAAGAATATTAAGGATCTGTAAAAGATCACCAACAGAGACAATGCCACCGGGCAGGTTCACTTTAACTTGATGTTTTTTTATTTCCTTGTTTTCCATATCAGTTCTATTTTTCTAAAACCTCTTCTTTTAATGCTTCCTGAAGTATAAGCTTAACCTCAGGTTTGCATGAGCCGCATCCCATTCCTGCGCCTGTTGATTCGCATAATTTCTTAAAATCGGAACAGCCTGAGGTTATTTTATTGAGGATATTTCCTGCGCCAACATTATTGCAGCTGCATACCAGTTTGCCTGATACAGGCTCGTTTTTTTTTGCCGCTTCTAAGCAACTGTAACCTTTTATCGCTTAGCTCTATTTTATTGGCTATTAGTTCCCTAAATTCAAGAAACTCAGTTTTATCCCCGATAAGGATTGTTCCAACAAGTCTGTCCTGATGGATAATACATTTTTTATAATAGCGCTTTGCCTTATCTATAAAAACAATCTCTTCGTAGTTTTTATCATCCGGGCATTCCGATAGTCCGATGCTGCATAGATCAAATCCATGGATTTTTATGATGTTCATGAACAGACTACCTTTGTAATAGCTGCTAATGTCTCCATTGTGAAATTTAGCTACCACTTCGGCCTGCTGTTCCGCCGCTGCGGTTATTCCGTATAGTGTTCCTTCAAATTCGGCAATTTCGCCTATTGCGTAAATGGAAGGATCGTTAGTTTGTAAGCGCTCATTTACAAGTACGCCGCGCTTACATTCCAGTCCTATTTCTTTAGCCAGTTCAATATTAGGAGTGGTGCCAATAGCTAATATAATTGCATCGCAATTAATTCTGCGTCCGCTTTTTAGTTCTATACCGGTAAGCTTAGAGCGGCCATAGTAAAGCTGTACTTCATCATTATAATAAATATCACAGCCCTGATCTACCATTTCATCATGAAGCATCTGGCTTCCCAAAGGATCAAGTTGTCGGTTTAGAAATCTGGATACCCTATGAATGATGGTTATTTTTACCCCAATTTCTCGTAATGAAGCGGCCATTTCCAGACCAAGTAAACCACCACCTACAACAACTACATGAGCGTTTTTAGGGATATGTTTTTTGAAATTATCTGCATCTGTCCGGCTCCTCATAGTAAATATGCCGGGTAATGAAGGCGCATTTTTAGGAAGGGTAGAGCGGCTTCCGGTAGCCATTACCAACACATCGTACGAAGTTTTTTTACCTGTTGAGTCTGTTACGTATTTCTGTTCTCTATTAACTTTCTCTACACTTACACCCCTTAACAGCTTTATATTATACTCAGGCTCTTCATCGTCTTTCATTTTTACCAGCTGTTCCCACTTTTGCTCTCCGCTTATGTAGTCTGGCAGCATTACGCGATTGTAAAACGGAAAATTCTCTTTACTGAAGATTGTGATTTGATCGTCCTTATTAATTTCTCTATAAGATTTGACAAAGCCATATGCGCCGGCTCCTGCACCAATAATCACTATTTTTTGGAAATCCTTTTTGAACTTTTCAATGCTTACAGCACAATATTTAAAATCAGGTTCTTTTGATATTGGGTCTAAAATGGTGCTGGTAATATTGTTGGCCCGGTTTAAGTCGCTGCCCAATATTTTTCCCCAGTGCATAGGCAGAAATACCACGCCTTGCTTTATAGAAGCTGATAGTCTGGCTTTTACCTGCACTTCACCTCTTCTGGATCGGACTACTATAACCTGATTGTCTTCTATAGATAAGAACGCTGCATCGGCAGGGTTGATTTCCATAAAGGCATCTTTAATATGCTGTTTAAGCTTACTTACTTTGCCTGTTTTAGACATAGTGTGCCACTGGTCCCGAATCCTGCCTGTGGTTAATATAAATGGAAAATCCTCATCAGGAAGTTCGCTCTTTATTTCATCTGAAGGGCTATGTATAATTGCTCTCTTTGAGCTGGTATGGAATAAATGATTTGTAAACAGTCGTTTTGTGCCACTTTCAGTTCTTTTGTTAAAAGGCCATTGCAGGGTATGACTTTTGTCAATTTGTTTATAATCTAGCCCGTGTATGTTAATACTGGTTCTGTAGGTGAGTTTAGCATGTTCTTTATAAATATCCTCCATGCTGTTATACTCAAAACCCTTGTAGCCCATTTTTTTGGCAAAACGGCAAATGATTTCGGCATCCGGAAGGGCTTCGCCGGGTGCCTCAATAACCTTGTTCAGGTGGCTAATCCTTCTTTCAGAATTGGTCATTGTACCTTCTTTTTCAGTCCAGGCTGCTGCGGGTAAAATAACATCAGCATAGGCAAGTGTCTCTGCCTTATCAGTAATTTCCTGTACAACAACGAATTTTGCTCTTTTTAACGCTTCTTCAGCAAACCGGGCATTAGGCAGGCTTGTTAAGGGGTTTGTACAAAGTATCCATATTGCTTTAAGTCGTCCATCATGCAGCGCTTCGAACATTTCGGTAGCCGTAAGTCCTGTTTTGCCGGAAATTGTAGTGCCACCCCAGAATTTTTGTATTTCCTGACGATGTGCTTCATTGGATAAATCACGATGTGCCGGAAGAAGATTTGCAAGGCCGCCCACCTCACGGCCACCCATGGCATTGGGCTGTCCGGTAAGTGAGAAGGGGCCTGAACCAGGCTTTCCAATATGGCCTGTAATTAGATTTAAGTTAATCAGGCTCAGATTTTTGTTTACACCAATAGAACTTTGGTTAAGTCCCATTGTCCACATGGTTAAAAAGCCTTTGGCATCACCAATATATGTTGCCGCAAGTAGTATTTCAGATACGGTAACTCCACATATTTTGGCTGATTCTGACAAGGTTCTTTCAAATACCCTTTGTTTATAATCTGCAAAGCCTTCTGTGTGGTTATTTATGAAATCAATATCAACATTTCCTGTTTCAATAAGAGCTCGTCCTATTGCATGGTTTAGTGTTACATCAGTTCCCGGATTGATTTGCAGGTGAAGATCTGCAAGGCTGCAAGAGTCTGTAATTCTAGGATCAGCAATAATAATTTTAACGTTAGGATTTGCAGCTTTATGGGCCTCAACTCTGCGCCAAAGTATTGGATGGCACCACGCAGGGTTGGCACCGGTAATAAAAAGGCAATCTGCAAGTTCAATGTCATCATAACAAATAGGGACACTATCTTCGCCCAAAGCCATTTTATAAGCAGTAACCGCACTGCTCATACAAAGGCGGGAATTGGTATCGATATTGTTGCTGCCTATAAAGCCTTTAATTAATTTATTGATAACATAGTATTCTTCAGTAAGGCATTGTCCGGATGCGTAAAAAGCAACAGAGTCTGGTCCGTATTTATCAATAAACGTTTTAAAAACAGCTGCCGTCCGGTTTAAGGCATCGTCCCAGCTTACCTTTTGCATCGGCATGTTTTTATTATACCTCATTTGAGGGTAAAGCAGGCGATCGCTTTTGTCGTTTACTGTATATTGGAGATTAAGGCCCTTGCTGCAAAGCATACCATGGTTTACAGGATGGTCCTTGTCGCCCTGCACTGTAATGGTTTTGTTTTTTTCTAAAGTAATGTTTACGCCACAGCCAACGCCACAATAGCAACAGGTACTTTTAAAAATCTTGTTCTTATCTCCAGACATACGCTTTTTCCGTTAGTTAGAATTAAGCTTGTTGAAACTGATTTACTGTTTCTGTATTTTCAGATCTTTTTAACTGGAATCGTGTAATAAATACCAGAAGGCCAATTATGGCTACTCCAATACCGATGTAATGAAATGCATCGGCATAGGTAAGGTGTTCTGATTTAAATAGAAAGCCTACCAGCATAGCGCCAATGTTTCCGCCTGCACCTACAATGCCGCTTACTGAACCAATTGCATCTTTATTAATAAAAGGTACAATGCCATAAGTTCCACCATTGGCCATCTTTAGGAATAGTGCAAATAAAAGCATTGCTGCTATTGCCAGGCCTAATGTTTGAGATTGCGCAAACAAACTAATGCCAATTCCTTCTAAAACTAAAAGCATCCCTAGTAATATTCCTTTGCCTCTAAGACCATATGATTTTCCTACTTTATCGCTAACAAAACCGCCTAGTGCCCTTGCAAAAATATTCATACCACCAAATATGCTTGCCATTGCACCGGCCATGATGATTGATGCTCCAAACTGATCTGTAAAAAAGGTTGCAGCTACATTATCAACTGTTATTTCTATGCCAAAACATGCCGCATAAGCTAATGCTAACACCCATGTTCTGTAATCTTTTAATGCCGTTATAAAAGAACCCTTTTGGGCTTTTTTAACTTTAATAACCTGCAGGTCTTTAAAGTTTCCGGCGGGAGTATCTTTTGTATACCTGTAGTAAACAAAAGCCATAATTAATAGAATTACTCCGGGAATTATCATGGCAACTCTCCATGAGTTTGCATGGCTTACAAAGCCCATTCCGGCAAAGCCTGCTGCTACAAGGGGCATTATCAGGTTTGTAACTCCGCCACCAAGGTTTCCCCATCCGCCTGTAACTGCATTTGCTGTTCCTATTACATTAGGGGCAAACATCATTGAAGTATGGAACTGGGTAATTACAAACGAAGCGCCGATAATTCCAATAACAAAGCGGAACAAAAGAAAGCTTTCGTAGCTGTTGCTTAGCCCTATGCACATTACAGGGATTGAACCAAGGGCAAGAAGTATTGTATAGGATAACCTAGGTCCTAAAGTATCACATAGTTTGCCGATAATTAGCCTGGCAATAATTGTTGCTGAAACCGATGCAATTATGATATTGCCAATCTGGTCTTTACTTAAATGCAATTGTTCTCTGATAAGAGGCATGAGCGGAGCTACACCAAACCAACCAAAAAAGCAGAAAAAGAAGGTTATCCAGGTAATGTGAAAGGTTTTCATTTGAATGCCTTTCGTTGAAAAGATGTTAAGTTTTTTTAGTGGTTTAAGTTCTTCGGTCATAATTCGTGAGATTTAGGTTCCAGGATTTGTTTGGTGAAGGGGGGTAAAATTTTTCGCTATAAACTATTGTTAAATGGGTAAAAACTAATGATATCTTCTTTTTTAAATTCTTCTGTTACATCAGGCTGAAGTGCCAGTCCGCTTGCATCAAGGCCTGCGGTAATATCACCAGATCCATTGTAAGGGATAAGGTTTAGGCCCTGTTGTAATCTGTTGATTTTAACAGGGAAAAAGTCTGTTAACTGATGTTTTTTAATTCTGTTTTCTAGTAAAGGGAACCTGTATACAGGGCGGTTAGAGAAGCCGAAGCATTTGTACAGATAATCTTCCACGAATATTGTGAAGGTAGTAAGGCAGGATAGTGGATTGCCGGGTAGTGCAAAAACAATACCCCCTGTTGGGGTTTTTCCTATCCATAATGGTTTTCCAGGTCGTATTTTAACTTTGTGAAATATCATTTCAACACCCAGGGATTTTAAAACAGCCGGTACATAATCGGCATCACCTGCAGATACGCCTCCATTTATAATGGCAAGTTGATTTTTAATGCCTTCTTTAAATGCTTTTGTGAGTGCTTCCTTATTGTCTTGTATATGCTCACAAATTTGGGGGGTAATGTCCCATTTTTTTAAAAGTGCTTTTAAAAGGAATTGGTTGCTGTTACGAATTTGATGGGCCGCTATTGGCTTGCCTGGTGCTATCACTTCATTGCCGGTAGTTATAACCGCAACTGTAGGCAATTTATAAACTTGTAATGTTGCTTTTCCTACGGCGGCCAGCAGGCTTATAGTTTGTGGAGTGCATTTGTGAGGAGCAGATAGTATTAGAGCTTGGTTTTTAACATCTTGCCCTTTTAGGGCTATGTTTTGAAAATGTTTTGCTGTTTCGGCTATTATAGAGACTTCATTGTTGATTTCATGTGTGTCTTCTTTTCTAATGATAACATCTGCTGTTTCTGGAGTAGCCGCTCCGGTCATGATTTTGTAGCAATGTCCGGAGGTTAAGTCACTTTTTGAAACGTCACCCGCATAAATGATTTCGGTTATGCTGTAGGTTCTTAAGCCTTTGTTCCAGTCGCTAAGCATAATTGCGTAGCCATCCATAGCGGCCCTGTTGAATGGGGGATAGTCGCGGTCGGCATAAATATTTTCGGCTAATATTCTGTTTTCAGCGTTTTCCAGACTTATGTATTCCTTCTCGAAGGGTTGTGCCAGACTGGATATTGTACTTATAGCTTCTTCAAAACTTATCATACGCTAATGTCCTCCACCTTTCATCATTTTCCGTGCATGAAAAATGCCGGGGATTATAGCCTCTATAGATTCCCTTGCGCCATCTGTACTTCCGGGTAATGTTACAATTAGGGAATGTGCAATGGATCCGGCAACAGCCCTGCTCATCATTGCCATTGGGGTTCGCATTTGTCCGAAATTTCTCATGGCTTCGGTAATTCCGTCGGCATCACGTTCCAGTATTTCACTTACAGCACTAACTGTATTGTCGCGGGGTCCTAATCCTGTTCCTCCTGTAGTAAAAATGAAATGAATATCCTCTGCAACCCATTTTAATATCTGTTTTTGTATTAGTTCTTTGTCATCACAAACTATTTCGTAAGCCACTACCTTTGCGTTTGCCTGTTGAAGTATACTTTTGATTAATAATCCACTTTTGTCTTCACGTTTTCCTGCTGCGGTTGAGTCTGAACATACCAAAACTGCACAGCTAGGAGAGGTAGAGAAGTATTTTTTTCGATCACTTTTACCACCAGTTTTTTGCAGAAGTTTAATGTTGCCAATTTCTAACTGAGTATCTACAGGTTTTAGCATGTCGTAGATCTCCAATGCAGCAATAGAAACAGCTGTAAGAATTTCCATTTCTATACCGGTGCGACCAATGGATTTTGCCTCGCCTAGTATTTCGATACCTGTTTTGCTAAAGCTGAAAGAGATATCCATACTGTCAATATTAACAGGATGGCAATGAGGGAGTAGTTGAGGGGTTAATTTGGCACCTAAAAAACCAGCTGCTCTGGCCACATCAAAAAGATTGCCTTTAGGGAGTTCATTGTTTTTGATCAAGGAAATTGTTTCTGTTGAACAAAAAATTGATGCAACTGCTCTGGCTGTTCTTAATGTGATTTGTTTGCTGGTTATGTCGCGCATATTTTTTAATAAAGTGATCTTTTAATTTTGTAAGCCGATGTATACTAGCCCATCTTCAACCTTAACAGGGTAGGTTTGGATGGCGCATTCATCTCCGCTCAGGCACTCGCCTGTAGAAAGTGAAAATGTCTTTTTGTGAAAAGGACAAGCTATTTTAGGGTCTTCGCCAACAGAGCCGATCATACCACGGCTAAGAGCCATTTGTCTGCGGTGGGGGCATAAATTTTGTGTTGCGTACCATTCATTTCTGCGGGTAAAATAGAATAGTGCAATTTGTTCCTCTCCGCATTTAACACATACTCCTCCGTTTTGTACGGCGTCTTCAACGCGGCATGCTTCAAACCAGTTTGTTGTAATTTCTACCATGATTTTCTGTTTTGTTAGTGTATAAATAGGTTTGTTTATTTCAGGTTAAACTGTTGTCCAGTTTGCAGCCTTTTTTTGGCCACGCATTTCGTCAAATTTTATACTTGGATCTCTCTCTGTAGGAGCATTCACAAAATGATTGAACCTTTTTCTTATTTCCGGATCCTCAATTGCCGTTTTCCATTCACATTGGTAGCTGTCAACAATGTTTTGCATTTCAATTTCCCATTGTTCAGCCATTCCCAGGCTATCGTTTACCACCACATTTCTCAGGTATTCAATTCCACCTTCCATCTTATTTAACCATGGGGCAGTTCTTGTAAGCGGATCAGCAGTGCGGATATAGAACATTAAAAATCTGTCGATGTATTTGATGCATGTTTCACTATCTACATCTGAAGCCAGAAGTAGTGCATGCTGCGGTTTACTGCCTCCGTTTCCACATACATACAAATTCCATCCTTTTTCGGTTGCTATAATTCCGAAATCTTTGCTTTGTGCCTCTGCGCATTCGCGGATGCAGCCACTAACGGCTGATTTTAGTTTGTGCGGAGCTCTTAAGCCTCTGTAACGTTCCTCTATTCTGATGGCGTAACTTACACTATCGTGTAAACCAAAACGGCACCAGGTACTACCAACACAACTCTTTACAGTTCGTAAGGCTTTTCCGTAGGCATGTCCGCTTTCAAAACCTGCAGCAATTAACTCTTCCCAAATTAGTGGCAAATCACTTAGGTGTGCCCCGAACATATCTATCCGTTGCCCGCCGGTTATTTTTGTGTATAAACCATATTTTTCGGCAACCTCTCCAATAATAACAAGTTTATCCGGTTTAATTTCGCCTCCCGGAATCCTTGGAACAACAGAGTAGGTTCCTCCTTTTTGAATATTTGCCAAAAATCTGTCATTGCTGTCCTGGGCGGTATCATTACCTCTTTTAAGGATCATGTCATTCCAGATACTTGCCAGAAGTGATGATACCAGCGGTTTGCAAATTTCGCAGCCATCGCCTTTGCCTACGTTGTCCAGTACTTGCTCGTAATTTTTAAGGTTGTGTATTTTTATAAGATCATATAACTCCTGACGGCTCAGTTGAAAGTGCTCACAAACTACATTTCTTACGTATTTGCCATTTTCTTTCATGGTGTGCAGCATCAAATCCTTCACCATTGGTATACAGCCTCCGCATCCTGTACCTGCTTTTGTGCATTTTTTTATAGCATCAACCGATTCGCATCCCTCTAAAGAGACAGAGTCGCAAATCTGTCCCTTAGATACACCTTCGCAACTACAAATTAATGCATCATCAGGAAGTCCGGCCAATCCTGAATTTTCAGTTTGCGTGTTACCGCCACGAGATCCTAATATTAGGTCTTCGGGGTTAGGGGGGAGTGCAATTTTATTATTTACCGTTTGCAGTAGCATGTTATAAGCTTCTGCTTCGCCAATTAGTATGCCTCCTAGCAAATATTTTCCATCGTTACTGATGTTAATGCGTTTATAAACTCCTTTGTGAGTATCTTCAAATAAGATGCTTCTTGAATCTGGTTCTGTTATAAATGGATCTCCAAAGCTGGCAACATCTACACCAATAAGTTTAAGCTTGGTGCTCATGTCAAATCCACTAAATGTTTTATTGCCATCGCAGAGGTTAGCTGCCACAACCTCAGCCATTTCATATCCCGGAGCAATTAGTCCATAGATGTTATGATTAAATAAAGCACACTCTCCAATTGCAAAAACAGATGGGTCGCTGGTCTGCATAAATTCATTTACCAGAATTCCACCTCTGGTGCCTACCTCAATGCCGCAAAGTTTTGCGAGTTCATCTCTGGGGCGAATTCCAGCTGAAATTACCAGTATGTCTGTTTTTAATTCACTACCATCATTAAACTTTAGCGCTTCAATACGGTCTGTTCCTTCTATGCTGCTGGTGCCTTTATTGGTGTGTATAGCTAATCCAAGTGCGTTGAGTTTAGTTTGCAGCATTAAGCTTCCGGTGTTGTCTATTTGTCTTGGCATTAACCTTGGGGCAAACTCAATTACATTTGTTTCCTCGAGGTTTAAATCTATTAAAGCCTTTGCTGCTTCCAAGCCCAGTAGCCCTCCGCCTAAAACAGCGCCTGTTTTTGCATTTAAAGCGTAATTTTTAATAAGTTCAAGGTCTTCAATTGTGCGGTACACAAAAACTCCTTCTTTGTCAACGCCAGGGATATCCGGTACAAAAGCTGATGAGCCTGTTGCAAGAACCAGATAATCGTAATTTAAAGTAAGCCCCTTATTTGAATGTATGGTTTTGTTATCTCTGTCAATTTCCTTTACCGGATCGCCAAGATAAAGGGTAATATTTTTTTCGTTGTACCAGTTTTCGTGAGATAAAGATAGGTCTTCCGCGGTCTTTCCGTTAAAGTATTCACTTAAATGAACTCTGTCGTAAGCTCTTCTTGGTTCTTCTCCAAACACAAAAATTTTAAAATTATCAGATTTGTCGGTTATTTTTTCACAAAACTTATATCCAACCATTCCATTTCCTATTACGACTATTATTTTTTGATTCATAACTTAAATTTTGTTGGTTTATTAATTCTGTTTTTCTATTAATTGTGTTTTGTTTGATCAAATATATACAATAATTTATATTATTATAATTTTTATATGATTTTAATCATGTTTATTGTAAATTATAAATACTAAATTGAATTATTTTATGATTTATATTTAATTTTTATCTTATATTTTATGTTAAAATGAATTAAAATTATGTTTTCTTGTTATTTATATCCTATTTTTGTAGTATTAAATTATATTTTTTAATATTTAGTATGATTTTTATGAGTAATTCTTTGAAAAAAATAGATAATCCTACGTTTTTTGTTGTTGGTTCTGGTCCAGGTGACCCAGATTTGCTAACTATTAGAGGTTTTAATGTTTTAAAAGCTGCAAAAGTTATACTTTATGATAATTTAGCAAACAAAGAGTTGCTAAACATAGCTTCCAACGATTGCGAGAAAATTTATGTGGGTAAAAAACCATACGGGTTATGCACTTCACAGGAAACCATTCATCAGCTTATAAAGTATTATGCATTTACCAGGGGAAATGTAGTTCGTTTAAAAGGTGGTGATCCTTTTATTTTTGGAAGAGGGTTTGAAGAAATTCTATTTGCCCGTGAGCATGGTATAGAATCTCACTATGTGCCGGGTATTAGTAGTATGCAGGCGAGTGGATTGAGTGATATACCTTTAACTCATCGTGGTGTAAGTGAAAGTTTCTGGATTATAACCGGTACCAAAAAGGATGGTACTTTGTCTGCTGATCTTCAACTTGCAATTAAAAGCAAAGCTACCGTTGTTATATATATGGGGATGAAAAAGCTTAAGGAAATTTCTTTAGCCTATATTATGTCCGGAAAAGGAGCTGTTCCTGCGGCAATAATCCAAAATGCGTCAATGCCACATCAAAAGCGGGTTGTTTGCGAGGTAAAAGATTTGTTTGAGGCTGCAATGAATTCCGCCCTTACAAATCCTGCAATTATAATAATTGGCGATGTTGTAAAAGCGGCAGAATTCATTGCGGCTCAGCAAGCGCATAAATCTGCTTAGTCTTTTGCTTTGTGGATCAATTGACGTCCTCTTACTAGTATTTTGATGCGTTGACGCTTTAACGACAGGCTTATTCCTGCTTCCTGATTTTCCTTCAGGTGTATTTTGTATGCGGTAAGCACATCTTTGTAAGTAAGTAAGCCAATTATTCTGCTTTTTTCTGTGGCAGATACAACCGGTAAAAACTCCTCTTCGCTTTTAGACATCAGTTCTACAGCTTTCGCCAAGTTGTCGTTGCTTCCAATTGTAGGTGTATTTTGTTCCATAATCTCTGCTATTGGACCATCTGCATCGTATTTTTTATTGTATAAGCTCGAAAGTGTAATTACTCCTTTAAAATTATCATCCTCATCAGTTACTATAAAGTGATTTTCTAAAGGTGGGTTAAGGTCAAAGAATGATCTGATTTCACTTATGCTATTCTTTGTACTTATAACAATGCTATTTGTTTTTAGTACGTCTGTTACAGTCATTTTTCGCAATACATCAGGTTCATATGAATCTGGAGTGTATATTCCTCTTCTTGCAATTTTCTCAGTCATAATTGTATTTTCCATGAAAAAGAAAGATATAAGATATGATGCTGTGCAGGCTCCAAGTAAAGGCAATAGCGCATGCGATTGCATTGTGGCTTCCAGTGCGAAGGTTATACTGGTTAGGTAAGCCCTTGAGGCACCAGCAAACATTGATGACATACCAACTAAAGCTGCCATGGGTATACTAATGCCAGAGTTAGGGAACAGAAGAAGTGTAATTGAGCCAAGTATAGCTCCTGCTGCACCTCCAATTGTTAATAGGGGGGCAAGTGTACCTCCAGAGGTACCACTGCCAAGTGCAATTGCCCATGATAGAAATTTAAAGAAGCATAGGCTCAGCATCAAAGCCAAAGGTATTTTTCCTGATAAAACACTGGTTATGTTATCGTAACCAACACCTAAGGTGTGTGGTGCTAAAAAGCCTATTATCCCAACTGCAAAGCCGCCAATTGCCGGCCACCACATCCAATGGATAGGTAGTTTTTCAAAAGCATCTTCTATATGATAAACTATTTTAGTTAGCCCTAATGATACAAAACCGATAATGATCCCCATAAAGCTATATATACCCAGAGCCATATTTGATGGTGAGCTAAGCTCTGGCATTGGGAATACAGGACCCGACTCAAACAGAAGCTGATGCCCGGCAGCACCGGTAATACAAGCCAGCGCAACTGGGAGTATGGCTTTTGGCGAAAATTCGAACAGAAGAAGTTCAATTGCCAGGAAAATAGCTGCTATAGGTGTTCCAAATATGGCTGACATACCTGCGGTAGCTCCTGCGGCAAGGATGATTTTACGTTCATTAGGTGTAATTTTAAATAGCTGACCTAATGTAGAGCCTAATGCTCCACCTGTTGCAATAATAGGGCCTTCGGCGCCAAATGGCCCTCCGGTTCCTATTGCTATTGCAGAAGAGATAGGTTTTAAAAGTGCAATTGATGGTTTTATTTTACTTTGGTTAACCAGAATTTGCTCCATAGCTTCTGGAATGCCATGTCCTCTGATGGCTTTAGAGCCATATAAGGCCATTAACCCAACCATAACGCCCCCAATTGCGGGTATGATTATAACCCATATCCCCAGGTGATTATTTGCCGGACTATTGAATTTTAAATCAAAAGTACCATAAAATGCTATGTTAGTTACAAGATCTATAAGAGCAATTAAAACCTTAGCGACTAAACTAATGGCAATTGCGACACCAATAGAGAGTAAAGAAATTTGTAGTAAACGTTTTTTTTGAAAGTAGCCCTTCTTTGAATCATCAACTGATTGGGTTAAATAATCTAAGGAGGGGGATATCGGAATCCCGTTTGTATGCAACGGCCTTTTCATTTAGCTGAAAATTTTTTAGTGTTAAATTATAAGTGATTTTATTTACGGGCACAAAGGTATGGTTATTTTATGTTGTTTTAAAGCTAATTTTATTGCATATGCAATATTAATTGTTTTGTTATTTTGTATTATTAATTAATTTATATTGTTTTTATAATATTTTTGTGTTCGCTCTAGTCTGTCTATTCTTCTTTTTTGATATTTATATGGTATTATTGCAAATCAAAAGCCCGTTTAAAAATGAAGGAGTCTCGTAATGCGTGTAATCTTAAAAGTTGCTTTTTGTGTAAACTGTGTTTGCCAGAATGGCTGCCAGCGCTTGAAATTCAAAAAAAGAACTTTGAAGTAAAAAAAGGCGAAGCAATTTTCAAAGAAGGCGATCCGGTGAATGGAATTTACTTTGTATACAGCGGTGTTGTTAAGGTTCATAAAAGATGGGATAAGGAAAAGGAATTGATTATTCGTTTTGCCGGACCGGAAGACATCATAGGTCACTTGGGTTTAGGGAAAAAGCCATTGTACCCTGTAT
The DNA here is from genome assembly GCF_002736205.1 of Pedobacter ginsengisoli. NCBI lineage: Bacteria > Pseudomonadati > Bacteroidota > Sphingobacteriia > Sphingobacteriales > Sphingobacteriaceae > Pedobacter > Pedobacter ginsengisoli. Next base: position 1,313,170 of record NZ_CP024091.1, read on the forward strand.
CTGCTACGGCATTAGAAAATACTACCGTATGTTATCTGGAAAGAGATTTCTTTGAAACCACTTTAAAAGTAAATACAGAATTAACATACAGGTTAATGCAGTTTTTTGCCAATGAATTGCAAGATTCTCATCGTGCAATGCGCGATCTGGCCCATATGTCTGTTAAAGCAAGAATAGCGCAATCAATTTTAGCACTTCTGCATAAATTTGGTGTTGATGAGAATGGGTTTATTGCTTTAGGATTAAGCAGACAAGATATCGCATCGTATGCCGGAACAACATATGAAACCTTATTTAAAGTAAGCAACGACTTTGTAAAAGATAAATTGATTGAGGTTTCTGGCCGAAACATCGTTGTATTAAATGAAAAAGGACTATCAGAGATTATAGGTATTAATCATTAGCCTTTTTCTAATACCAGTACCCAATCAATGGCCTGCCCGCTGGTTGGAGGTGTAAAGCTGAGCTGTGGCTTTCTTTCAATTTTGAAAGAAGCACTAAATACCCCATCGCGTGGGTTAAACCACCTTGCTTTAAATAATCTGTTTCCTTTAAGATTAGTTGTATTAACTGTCAATTTGCGTCCGGTAGGAGTGTAAATGAAAGCATAATGTCCATCTTTAGCCCTCGTGGCACTACAGTAGGCTCCATCTTTAGGGTTTTCTCCTGAAATTAAATCCTGATCGGGAATTCTATCCAGCATAGATTGCGATTGGATTAATTTTTTTACATAACCCATTTGTTTTGCACCGGGCAAATCCATTGCTTCTTTCCAGTAATGTCTGGCTAAATTTACTGGTTCGCGCCCGGGAGCATAAAATTGCCAAATATCATGGCAACCATAAGTATGGCCCAATGCACCTGCAAATACTTGCCAGTATGCTAATTTTCGAATATCATCTGCAGTTGAGAATCCATACTTTTTTGCATCAAAACAAACCGGATGATCCTCGTAAAGTGGTTCGCCATCAATTACCGGCTTTGTTGGTTTTAAATTGTAATCGTAAGTGATCTTGTCATAATTACTTCCATCTCTGCAATGTCCTGTTTGCAGCATGTTAAAATCCAGCCACTCATCATTATGAAACCAGGTTGATGAACCACCATTTTCTTTAGGCTGAGGGTGGAAAGTCATCAGAGTTTTATCATTACCACCGGCACCCTCAGCAATACCTTCAGCTAAAGAGCGCCAAATAGCCACATCTTTTTCGCCACGGGGATTGCGGTCGCCACCTAAAATCCAAATGATATTAGGTTGATTTTTGTACCTGTTCCCAAGAAACTTTCCGTACTCTTTTGCGTTTTGAACATTAAAAATTTCAGGGCCTTTACCCCAGGTGCTTTTAAAAACCTTATCGCCCCACAATGGTAAAAGACCCATATACAGATTTTTACTGGCAGCCAGTTCAACAAATGCATCAATGTCCTTAAAATAATCCTCATTAAGTTCAGAAATGTTGTTGTTTTTCAATGGCTTATGCCCCAGTGCATTTGGTTCATTTATACCATCCAGCTCCGCTAATATTACTGTTTGAAGAACAGTAAAACCCTTAGCCCTGCGGTTGTCCATATAGATTTCAGCATCCTTAAGGGTTAGTCTGTGCAATAACTCCCACGCAGTATCACCAAGGTAAAAAAATGGCTTGCCATTAGCATAAACAAGGAATCTGTGGTTGTCAGATACCTGCAGTCTTTGCATTTTTACATTTTTGCGGCCTATTTTTTGACCATATGCCACAGAAATGTTTACTGAAATGAACATCAATAAGAATGTCAGGTGTTTTTTTCTGATCTCCATATATTTAATGAGTTATTATAAGCAAGTGAGCAACTTTTACATATATTTAATTAACTAAATATAACCAAATAATAAGAGTTAACACCCTGTTCATATTGGAACTCTACTTTTGGACAGGCTTCAAGATGGAAGAACATTAAAAAGTAAATTTATACTTCAATGAAAATAAGACAAATCATTCTTTCTTTATTTTTGATGGCAATAAGCATTAGTGCTTCTGCTCAGAAATTCACTGTCGGATCTTTTAACATTCGTTATGATAATGCCGGAGATGAAGGCAACAGATGGGCTCAAAGAGCTCCGGTAGCGGCAAATCTTTTACGGTTTCATGAGTTCGATGTTTTTGGTATTCAGGAAGGATTAAAGAATCAGGTAGATGATTTAAGTAAACTATTGCCAGAATATGCACATTACGGTTTAGGCCGTGATGATGGTAAAGATGCTGGCGAACACTCTTCAATCTTTTACCGTCAGGATAAATTTAAACTACTTGCTAAAGGTGATTTTTGGTTATCTGAAACTCCCGATAAACCGGGAAAAGGCTGGGATGCTACCTGCTGCAACCGTATTTGTACCTGGGTTTACCTTCAGGATATAAGCAGTGGTAAGAAGTTTTACTACTTTAACGCGCATTTTGATCATCAGGGTAAGGTTGCACGTGTAGAAAGCGGCAAGCTGATTGTAAAAAAGATCAGTGAAATTGCAGGTGATGCACCAGCTATTTTTACCGGAGATTTAAATGGTGGCCAAAAAAGCGAATGGTATTTAACATTAGCTAATTCAGGCCTTTTAACTGATACCTATACACAGGTTAAAAATCCGTATGCAAATAATTCATCATTTAATGCCTGGGGTAAAAGTGTAGATGGTTATGAAATTATAGACCATGTATTTGTAACCAAAGGCTTTAAAGCCGATAAATGGGGGATACTTACTGATACTTATCATGGTAAGTTTGTTTCAGATCACTTCCCGATTCTGGTAAATGTAACATTAGTAAAATAATCCATTTATAATAGAGAGGCCATACCATTTTATAGTGGTATGGCCTTTTTTTTGTTGGATATTTATTATGGCAAAAGACAATACAAGCAGGTTTAGTAACAGGGTTGAAGACTATGTTAAATACCGTCCGGGGTATCCGGTAGAGATCATCGATTTTCTACAATCCCAATTTGGTTTATCTCCGGATAAAATTATTGCAGATGTTGGAGCAGGTACAGGAATTTCTGCTGAACTGTTTCTTAATTCAGGATATGAGGTTTTTGCTGTTGAACCAAATATGGAGATGAGGGAGAAGGCTATTGAGCTTCTTGGACATCTTCCTGCATTCCACGCAGTTAATGGAACGGCTGAAAATACAACGCTCGAAACCGGTAGCATTGATGCTGTTGTAGCCGGGCAGGCTTTTCACTGGTTTGATAGGGCCGCTGCCCGATCTGAGTTTAGCAGAATATTAAAGCCAAAAGGTTTAGTAGTACTTATATGGAACGAAAGAAAGACTAAATCTGATTTTGAGGTTGCGTACGATGAACTGATCATTAAGCACGGAAGCGATTATATGAAAGTAGATCACAGAAATATTGATGAAATTAAAATCGGAGATTTTTTTGCTCCTGAATCTTTTTCCTATCATCTTTTTCAGAACAAACAGGTTTTTGATTTTTATGGTTTGCAGGGGAGGTTATTTTCATCCTCTTATATGCCTGCCAGGGGAGAAGATGGGTACGAAGCAATGGTTGCAGACCTAAAACAGCTTTTTGAGCATTATAAGGAAGATAATTCAATTACCATTCATTACGATACTAAAGTATATATTGGCAGGGTTTGCTAAATGATATCTACCCGGTATCAGGAATTGATTATAGTGTAATGAGAAAATTTAAAAAGCTATTGATAGCTTAATTTATAACTTTTAAGTCATATTACGCGTATAAAACGCACAGAACGTATAAAGCGCATATTGCGTCAGTTGGATTTTTTATTTCTCGTATATTTAAATTAATGAAAGCAACTGAAAACCTGTAATAACCTAAAAATAAGATCGATTTTGGGTTTGCTTTGGCATTGGTAACGACAACCGCTCAGGTTAATAATATAGTCGGTTTTGGGGGCAGACTGAAACGGGTTTTGTTCGTACCTCGTTCGACCAGAGCCATATAAGGTTCGTTTAATATTGGTACCAGGGCCGACACATCTGAAGGTTCCAGAAAGGATCCAAAAATTATTGAGTAATAAAAAATTAATTAATCACATAAAAACAGAAATCATGAAAAAATCTAAAGCAGTGGCGACAGTAATCTTGCTGCTTTTTCCAATAGTTTCTTGTACATAGGACGCGAATTCCAATAAACAGGATTAATTTTTAATGCATCTTTCAAATCCCTGTAAAAAATATCGCTAAGCTCGGTTGCAATTGCAGTATCATATGCAATTGCATTTACCTCGAAATTAAGGTCAAAGCTTCTGAAATCCATATTTGCAGTGCCTACCATGGCAATCTTCTTATCAGTAACCATTGTTTTGGCATGTACAAAGCCTTTCTGGTACAGATAGATTTCTACACCGGCATTTAGCAACTCGCTATAGTAAGATCTTGCTGCCGAGTTTACCAGTATAGAATCTGAAATGCCAGGTACTAAAAGTTTAACTGAAATTCCACTTAACGAAGCGATGATTAATGCATCAAGTAAACTTTCGCCGGGAATAAAGTAAGGACTTGTGATTAGTATTTCGCTGGTTGCCAGATTGATGGCCTGAATGATGGAAAACAAAATAGTTGGCGATTCTGAATCAGGGCCACTGGCAGCAATCTGAACAATTTTATTGTCATTTCCTGTTTGGGCTGGTTTTGGTGGGAAAAAGTCTGTATTGGGTTGTAACAATTCATCAGCACAGAAATTCCAGTCGCATAAAAATAGATACTGCAGATATTGTGCTCCCGGACCATCAATCCGCAGGTGTGTATCACGCCAGTAGAGTTTGTCAGATCCGTTATTAATATACCTGTCGCTAACATTAATACCACCCACAAAGGCTGTAACACCATCAATTACAATTATTTTACGGTGGTTACGGTAATTGAGCCGGTTGGCAAAAAGCATAAAATGGACCTTTAAGAAAGGGAAGGCCTGCACACCGTTTTCTACCAATTGTGGAACTAACTTTTTCCGGATGCTGCGGCTTCCAAAATCATCATAAATAAAGCGAACAGTAATACCTTCTTTAGCTTTTTCGATTAGTGCCCGCTTTATCTCGGCGCCTATTTCATCATCTTCATAAATGTAATATTCAATATGGATATGGTGTTTTGCACTTTTAATGGCATTTAACACTTCGGGAAACTTTTGTTCGCCGTTTATCAATAATTTTAAAGAATTTTTTGCAGTTAACGGACTCATAGAGTCCTTTAATATCATAAATGCCAGTTCCTTATTGCCAATCACGGCATTTCCGTTTTCCTTAAATGTGAGTTCTGAATACTGAACTATATCGTGTCTGAATTTATTTGCCAGATCATCATTTTCATAAAGCTTTTTGCTGTACATTTTTCGGTGCCGGTAATTAATACCAAAAAAGAAATAGAATAGCATTCCTAAAAAGGGTACAAATATGGCAAACAATAGATAGGCAAGGGTTTTGGTTGTGCTTCGGGTATCGTATATAATGCGCAGACAGACAAAGATTAGAAGAAGAACGTAAATGATTTCTGAAATCAGTAGCCAGTCCATATTAGTGATAAGCGGTTAAAACCAATAGATATATAGTAAGTTAATAAATCCTGACCAATAAACAGATGAATAATTTATATTTACAATAACAACACACTAACCAAACCTAAGAACCAAATTAATGAAAACACTTATCCTTTTTGCGTTATTTTCTTTTTCAATTTATATGGGTGCCCATGCACAATTAGAAAAAACTGCATTTCAGACTGGCAGCGCATGGAGACCTGAAATAGATGTACGATCTGATATTGCAATTGTTTATGGTGCAAATGACAGGCCGGGTATGACATTTCAGGAACGCGTAAACTCCTGGAGAGATCATGGTTATCAAACACATTTTATGACAGGGATAGCCTGGGGCGAGTATCAGGATTATTTTTTAGGCAAGTGGGATGGTAAAAATCATCAGGATATTGGGCAGGTAGAGAGAAATGGAAAGGTGATTTGGCACGGGGGAGGTGTGCCTTATATTGTGCCGGTTCAATCTTTTCTTGAATATATGAAAACGGCTATCATTAAAAAAGTGATAGACGCCGGGATAACTTCTATTTATCTGGAAGAACCGGAGTTTTGGGCAAGAGCCGGATATAGTGAGGTGTTTAAACAGGAATGGAAAAAATATTATGGCTTTGATTGGCGCCCGCAACATGAATCGGCAGAGAATACCTACCTGTCCAGCAAATTAAAATACCATTTATATTACGAAGCCATTAAGGATGTTTCTTCGTATGCCAAATCGTATGGTAAAACCAAGGGACTGGCTATAAAAGTTTACATTGCTACACATTCATTGGTTAATTATTCATCGTGGCAAATTGTTAGTCCTGAAGCTAGTTTAGCCTCGTTGCCTGGTATTGACGGTTATATTGCTCAGGTTTGGACAGGAACATCGCGAGAGCCTACATATTTTGATGGACAGAAAAAGGAGCGGGTATTTGAAAATGCTTTTCTTGAGTATGGATCTATGGTTTCTATGACTGCGCCTACCGGACGGAAAATGTTCTTTTTGACAGATCCTATTGAAGATTGGCCGCGGGATTGGGGCGATTATAAGCTCAATTATCAGGCTACTTTTACAGCTAAGTTGCTGTACCCTATGGTAAATAATTATGAAGTAATGCCTTGGCCTGAACGTATTTATACCAGGCCATATAAGCTGGCCAATAGCAAGGAAGAGGTGTTAATTCCTAAGTACTATTCTACTCAAATGCAGGTGATGGCTAATGCATTAAATGATATGCCGTTATCGGAAAATAGGGTGACCGGTAAAAACGGAATAGGCGTTTTGATGAGTAATAGCCTGATGTTTCAACGTTTTCCGGATCATAAAGGATATGATGATCCACAGTTTTCTAATTTCTACGGGCAAACGCTGCCATTGTTAAAAAATGGGGTTCCTGTACAAACAGTACATATGGAAAACCTGTTGTTTAAAGAGACACTAAAAGATATCAAAGTGCTGGTTGTAAGTTATGCTAATATGAAACCTGTTTCTGCAGATGTGCATAAGTACCTTGCTGATTGGGTTAAAAAAGGTGGTGTTTTAATTTATTGTGGCCGCGATGATGATCCTTATCAATCTGTAATGGAATGGTGGAATACTAAAGGTAATCAGTTTAAAGTTCCTTCAGACCATTTGTTTAGCTTGATGAACGTTAAGCCTGTTGAAAACAAGAAAGAATCAGTAGGTAAAGGAGCCGTTTATTTGATAAAACAGAATCCTAAAGAATTTGTGCTAAATGCAAACTCGGCAGGTACTTATCTTGATATTGTTAAGCATGCTTATAAAAATGATGCAAAGGCAGGAGAGTTATTGTTTAAAAACAGCCTTTATTTGCAAAGAGGGGCTTACGATATCGTTTCTGTATTGGATGAATCTGTAAGTACTGAGCCCTATAAAATTAAGGGGCCTGTTATTGATCTTTTTGATCCAAATTTACCGGTGCTTTCAGAGAAAGTTATTAAGCCGGGGGAGCAAGCGCTTTTATATAATGTACAGCGTGTAAAAGATAAAACTAAACCTATGGTTTTGGCTTCAGCCTCAAGAATATATAATGAAGAAAGAAACGGAAAAACATATTCTTTTGTGTGTAAAAGCCCTGCAAAAACTGTAAATAGCATTCGTGTTTTGCTCCCGGCTAAACCTGCTGATATTGCTATTACAGATAATTCAGGGAAGAAAATTTCTGATTACAAAACATCATGGGATATGAGCTCAAATACGGTTTATTTAAGCTTTGATAATAACCCTGATGGGATACATGTTCTTATTTCATTGTAGCATTACTATAATGTACGATCTTTAATTTTTTGCTCAGTTAATTTGAGCGATTTCAGTTCATTGTCTGTAATGTTTTGCTGAATAGCCATTTCTATGGCTTTTTTCTGATTGAGTAATGCTTCATCATAAAACTCCATTCGGTAAAATATCTGGGCAAGTGTATCGTAATATTGCGGCATTGGTTTTAGATCTATGGCCCTTTTTACCCATAGAATAGCCTTGCTTAGGTGATTTTTGTTACGCGTACCCAAAGTAAAATAGTCCCAGGCTGCATTATTTAATAGGCTGGGAATTGAACTGTATTGCGACGGGCCAATAGTTACTATACTAGATACAATCATTGTAGTGCCTTCCGAGGTTTTTTGAGTAGTTTTTTTTTCTTTGATTCGTTCTGTAGCCTGATCCTTAAGCATCTTTTCTATCCTTGAGCGCTCTATATTTTCAGGAACTTTAATCGAATCGGCACTAACCCTCATGTAACTATCAAAAAGATATGGAGCCAGACTGTAAAAATTAGCCGAGTCTTTTACGGCTTTGTAGTAAGTTAATATCTTGAGTTGAGATTGCTTTGAACCTTCTTCGTAGTTTTTTCCCCAGGTGTTTCTGGTATAATTCATTGCGTTTTGAGCCATGTTTAGATTCTTTGTTCTTATGGCCTCATTTAGTGTGTTACTTATAATACTGTTGTTGATTGTTATGCGCTCAGAAAGTGGAAGTTGCAGAAACATGCTGTCTACTCGTATGCCATACGTATATACCAGGTTATATGCTTTACCAAACGCATATGGAGCTGCTTTTAAAATGAACAATGCTTCTTCAGGGTCTTTAAAATCCCCTATGGTTTTGTAATCTATATATTCGTCAATTAAGTCGGCATTATTGAATTGGCCAGATTCAATTCTTAAATTAATGTATTCCTTTAAAAGTTTTTCACTATGTTTTTCATTGTTAAATTTTGTTTCATAGTTGGCAAGGGTTAACCCATTGGCTTTACGGCGCAATGCTTGCTTAGCCATGTCCAAATAGTGGTCAGACGTATTGTTGCCAACAGATCCTTTAAATATCAATTCGCCTGTATGATCAATAAAGACACAAGTAGGCATATTGGTAATCTTATATTTAAGAATAAAGGATAGCGCACTGGTATCTCCGGCGGCATAATAATAGTTAACAAAGTTTTTGTTATAATACTTTGCTACGTCTTTGTTGTAAAAGGCACTTTTATATTTGAAATTCGGTTTCTGGGGAACTCCTAAATAAACACAAACTATTTTTTTTGAAGATTTTGCTTTTTTTATTGCTACTGGAAAGCTGCTTTGATTTTTAACCTGAGAAAAAGATAAATGAGCACCGAAAAGGATAAGTATTATTAAAAGGATTTTTTTCATGGAGCGTAATGTTTTAATTGGAGGTTAAGATAAGTAATTGAAACAAGTCGCCAATATTTATTGTTATTTTAACAAAAAAAATATATGATCACTCCAGAAAACAACATTCCTCTTGATGATTCTGAAAACTCAGAGTCAGAGGATCAGCAAAGTCAAAAAGACATACATTCAAATGGTCTTGAAGATGCATTTGATGAAGGTAAGGTAGAACAACCGGAAATAGAATTATTTGAGCAGGCTTCTAAAGCATCGGAGGCATCTTATACTTTAGAACCCGAAAAAGGGATTGCGCCGAAAAAGGAAGGTAAATGAAGAAACTTCTAATTCTGCTTGTAGTACTTATCAGTAGCGTAATTACTGGTACTGGGCAGGTAGTATCTGTTAATTCTAAAGTGAGGGAGGCTGAAAAAAGTTATGCTGCGGGCGAGTATGAAAGTACATTGGTAAAATTGGAACAGGCTCAAAAAAATGCCGGCAAAATAACTCCTGCTATTTTGTACTGGCGGATTTTGGCACAAAGAGCTTTGTTGCCGGGAGCTAAAGATCCAGCATTTTATACCAATATGAAGAAGTTTGAAGCGCTTGAACTGTTAAGGGAAAATTGTGGTACTTACTTGAAAAATTATGGGAAATTGGCCCTCTTTGGTGATCAATCAAATAAAGTGTATCAGGTGCAGCAGAGCTTAAAGGGGTATCCTGTGGCAAAAGTGGAATTTGATGAGATTATGCATCTGCAAAATGCAAAGAAGTCTAATCATTAGGCAATACATTATCTTATTGCCAATTCTTGTTTCTGGTGTTGGAGAATACTATCTCTGATTGAATTGAGTAAAGGGAGGCCAACTTTACAATCCAGACTTTGTCTGAAATGTTGGTGATCCTCGTGGTCTATTTCAATTGTAGCAATTCTTTCCTGTTGTTCATTATAAATCTGATATTGCTCGTTTTCGAGTGCTTTTATACTCAGAAAACGTCCGAAGACACTGGTGTCAGTAACTTCTATTTTAAACTGTTCCATAGTATTTAGGGTTTGTGTATTGTGCATAACAAACTAGACTATAGATTGTTCCGGAAAATAATAAATTTTACTGTAGCCGGGTTTTCTTATATTCGGTAGGGGTCATACCGTACTTGTTTTTAAATATGGTAGAGAAATAAGTGGGCGAGGAGATGCCAACCATATAAGTGATCTCGGAAATTGAGTATTCTTCGTTGCTTAAATAGTACTTCGCTTTTTTAAGCCTGCGGTTTAAAATATAGTCCGTTATACTACAGTTTAATAAGGCTTTAATTTTACGGTACAGTTGAACTCTGGATATCCCAATAGCTTTGCTGATATCATCAACACTAAAGTGTTCATTGCTTAGGTTATGTTCTACAATGCCCGCAAAATCATTTAAGAATTTTTTGTCAATAAGATTATTGGCAGTTCTTTTAACGCCTGATGACGAAATATCACTTGAGTAATGCTCTTTTAAAATAACCCTGTTTTTAATAAGGTTCTCTACATTGGCCTGTAGGTATTCAAAATTAAATGGTTTGGTAATGTATACATCGGCCATGCTTTGAATACCATTTACCTGTTGCTCAATGCTTCCTTGCGCAGTTAGTAATATTATAGGAATGTGTGATGTTCGGATATCTGATTTTAATTGATGAGTTAGGTTTTTTCCGGATATTCCCGGTACTACAACATCAGTAATAATCAGGTCCGGAATTTTTTCATATGCTTCTGCTAATCCATTGGTGCCTGTAGAGGCAGTAAATATCTCGAAGGTAGTTTCAAATTTATGTGTTAAATAATCCAGGAGATCCTGATTATCCTCTATAATTAATATGGATTGATCCTTAATGTGTTCAAATGTACGATCTTTCTCGTTGCTTACAGCCTGATCATGTTCTGTAGTGTATATTTTTACCTGATCATAAAGCTTGGCACTTTGGTGTTCCTGTGTGGCTTTTTCATTGTTGGTTAGGTGGTCTTCTCCTAAAGGTAGGGCTATTGTAAATGTAGTTCCCTGCCATTTTTTACTGGTTACAGAGATGTTACCTTTATGCAAAAGAATTAATTCTTTTGAAAGCGATAGCCCTAAGCCTGAGCCTCTGCTGTAATTAAGCTCTGATTGGTAGAACTGATCAAAAATATGTTTAAGTTCTGTATCGGTCATTCCTACACCATTGTCTTCTACATCAATATGAACAGTGCCTTCCATTTTACCTATTGAAATATATATCCTGCCATTGTCGCTGGTAAATTTTAAAGCATTACTAAGAAGGTTAAATATCACTTTGTCCAGAATATTTACATCAAACCAAACTACGCCAGGACTTTCTTTTACTATTAACCTCAAATCTATATTGCGTTTTTCGGCACTGTGTTTAAAGCTGTCCAGAATTTCTTTTATAAAATCTATTAAATTATTGGCAGTAGCATGTAGTTTAAATTTCTTGTGCTCAATTTTTCGGTAGTCCATTAACTGGTTTACTAGTCTAAGCAGCCTGTATACATTTTTGTAAATCAGTTTAAGGTTACTGCCAGCTGCTAATTTTATCTTTTCATTTTTAAGCAGATCCTCTAGTGGCGATAAGATAAGTGTTAATGGTGTTCTGAATTCGTGAGATATGTTGGTGAAAAAGTTAAGTTTAGCCTCTGTAGCTGCCTGAGCCTTTTCAGACATTTCAATTAATTGATTTCGTTGATTTAAGATCTCGGTATTCTTTAGTTCCAGGCTTTTATTAATTTTTCTGTTCTCTAGCAAAGCATGAAATGCAAGCCCACCAAATACAACAGCTAGTACAAGTGTAATTACAATAAAATTTAATACAAGCCTTTGGCTATTGTATACCTTAAATTGGTCGGCCAGTAAAGTTTGCTGACGTTCTATGTCACTTTGCTGACTGTTTATTCTTGCCCATTGAAGTTTCATTAACTGCACATTACTGCTATCTATAACTACAGTTTGCAGTATATTTTCTTTAGAGAATGATTCTTTGTTTAAGATTCGCATGGCGATGTTAATGGCTTCTTTACCACCGGTTGGGTAAAGTACACTTGCAGTAAGTGTTTGGTTGCTCACCAGGTTTAAGCCCCCTCCATTGCCAGGCAAAGCATCAACACCAATAACTTGTATTTGGTGGCTAAAGCCAAGCTTTTGAAGTACTTTTCTGGTACTTGTTGCCATTACATCGTTGTGGGCAAATATGGCATCTACGTTTTTAAGCTTATCCTTGTTTTTAAGTAATTCAATCTCGGTGTTTTCGCCAAGCCAGTCACCATAAAACTGTCCGTTTATTTTAATTTGAGGATGTTTTTTAAGCGCATCTGTAAAACCTTTATCGCGCTCAATAGCAGGCGAGGAGCCAGGTAGTCCCATTACTTCTATAACATTTCCTGATCCTTTTAAGCTGTTGGCCAAATATTCGCCCGCTATTTTGCCTACCTGGTAATTCTCTGCACCAACATAAGCAGTATAAAGAGCTGAAGAAGTTTTACGATCGATTACGATTACAGGGATTCCTTTATTATAAGTGTCTTCAACTATTTTAGTTAAAGGAAGTGCCTCATTTGGTGAGATGATCAGCAAATCTATACCCTCATCAATCATCTCTTTTACCTGATCAATCTGTTTGCTGCTGCTGTTATTGGCATCAGCATAGCTTAATTTAGTTCCCGGGCGAAGCGATAGCTCTGTTTTCATTTCATCGAGCATTGTTTTGCGCCACAAATCAGACCCAACGCATTGCGAAAAACCGATCTTGTACTCTTTTGCTTCTTTTTTATCAGAGCAGCCTGTTAAAGCCAATATCAGCCAAAATGCAGTTATAATCTGCATTGTAATATGGCATTTTAAAAGGCTTTTAAAGTTGTTTGAATTGCTCATTATATGGGATAAAAACTAAGTGCTGATCATTAAAGCTATAAATTATATACTTCATTTTAAAATTTCGCATGTGTAGCTGAAATAAGCAGTGTAACGAGAGTTAAAGAATCGTGTAACCAGATTTAAGGTGTGGAAAATTTAGATTATTTTTTGTTTTTAATTTATTGATAGTCAATTTGTTGTGTTTGGTTTGTTTTTTTAAAGATTTTGATATTAGAATTATAACACCTGCTGGTTTTTTACCTATAATTTGCAATCATTAACCATTTATAAATCGAACTTCATGAAAAAAAATTCAGTGCTGGCCTGGTCGGTAGTAGTAGCATTAGGCGGGTTTTTATTTGGCTTTGATACCGCAGTAATATCAGGAGCCGAAAAATCAATTCAACAATATTGGAACCTTTCCGTATTTGAGCATGGGCTAACCATTTCAATAGCTTTAATAGGTACGGTAATTGGATCATTGCTTGGATCCAGACCATCAGATCATTTCGGTCGTAAAAACACTTTGTATTTTGTTGCAGTAGTTTATTTGTTGTCATCGTTAGGAACTGCGCTTGCAGATAATTGGTATGTTTTCCTTGTATTCAGATTTATAGGTGGCCTGGGTGTTGGCACATCATCGGTAACTGCTCCAATTTATATATCAGAAATTTCGCCAGCCGATAGGCGTGGCCGTTTGGTAGGGTTGTTCCAGTTTAATGTGGTACTTGGAATTCTGATCTCTTACCTTTCAAATTACCTGATCAGTCAGGGCGGAGAATCATCATGGCGTTGGATGCTGGGCGTGCAAGCGGTACCATCTTTAGTGTTTCTGATCTTAATTAAATTTATTCCGGAAAGTCCACGGTGGCTAATTCTTAAAAAAGGAGCTACCGAAAAGGCATTGGAAATATTAAAGATTATTAATCCATTGAACAGTGATAAAGAGCTTGCTGCAATTAAAGCATCGGAAATTAAACTAGGTGAATCTCAAAAAAATAGCGAAAGCTTATTTTCAGGTCAGTATTCAAAACCAGTGATATTTGCAGTATTGTTTGCCTTTTTTAATCAGGTTTCTGGTATTAATGCAATCATTTATTACGCGCCCAGAATTTTTGAAATGGCTGGTTTAGGGGCGCATTCATCACTATTGTCTACAGTTGGAATTGGGTTAATCAATTTTGCCTTTACTTTACTGGCCTTAAATTTTATAGATAAGGTTGGTAGAAGGGTGTTAATGATTATAGGGTCTTTTGGCCTTGTCGCTTCCTTATTTTTAGTGGCCTTTACATTTTATACGGAGCGTTTTAGCGGTATGGCCATTCCAATATATATGATGGTGTTTATTGCTTTTTTTGCTTTCTCGCAGGGCGCGGTTATCTGGGTGTTTATATCAGAGATTTTTCCGAATCAGGTGCGTGCAAAAGGGCAAACTTTAGGTAGCTCTACGCATTGGGTAATGGCCGCCCTGGTTGCTTTTTACTTCCCTTATTTTGCCGAAACTTTTGGTGGTGCGGCAACTTTTAGCTTTTTCGGCACCATGATGGTTTTACAATTGTTATTTGTATGGCGTTTTATGCCCGAAACTAAAGGTAAATCATTAGAGAGCATCGGCGACAACATTGTTTTACATTAAACCTTTGAACTATGAAACAAGAAACATTGGCAACAGCCGCAGTTTGTTATGGTGAAATACTTTGGGATGTTTTGCCAGATGGCCCTCAGCCAGGCGGAGCTCCTTTAAATGTAGCTTATCACCTTAATAAAATGGGTGTAGCATCTGGTTTGATCAGTAGGATTGGTGATGATACCAATGGGCATAAGCTGGAAGAATTGATGGATAACTGGGGCATGAATAAAGCTTTTCTGCAAACTGATAAGGAATATGCAACCAGCCAGGTACTGGCCAGAATGAATAATGGAAATGAGGTAACTTATGAAATTGTTTTTCCGGTAGCCTGGGATTTTATAAATGAGGCTAACAGGTTAAAGGAACAAATAAAATCCTCAAAATATTTTATTTATGGCAGTCTTGCTTCCAGAAATGATATTTCCAGAAATACACTTATAGAGTTATTGGATATTGATGCAATAAAAGTTTTTGACATTAACATTCGTCCACCTTTTATTAATCATTCATTGCTGGAGATTCTATTAACCAAAGCCGACATCGTGAAATTTAATGAAGCGGAGCTGAGTATGGTTCAAACCATGTTTAGTGGTTCATTTGATGGGGAACCTCAGATGGTTAAATTTATTCAGGACCGTTTTAATGTGCCCGAAATTATTGTTACAAAAGGAGAGTTCGGGGCTTCTTATTATAAGAATGATGAGGCACATCATATTTGGGGAAATGAGATTAAAGTAACGGATACAATAGGGAGTGGAGATTCTTTTTTGGCGGCTTTTATAGCTAGTCATTACCTCAGTGATCAGCCTAAAGATATATTAATGAAAGCGATAGCAATGGGTGGTTTTATTGCTACCAAAAAAGGAGGCTGCCCACAGTACGATATTTCTGAGTACATCGAATTCAAAAATCAAATATTTAAAACCTAAATAAACATAGTAAAACACAACCAAATATTTAAACCATAACCAAATTATCATGAGAAAATTTTTCTTGCTATGCAGCTTGCTGCTCATAGCGATAAGCGCGAGCTTTGGGCAAACCAGAGTCATTACCGGAAGGGTAACTGATGGAGAATCGGTGCCTTTGGAGGCGGTAACAGTAGCAATACCGGGCACTAAAACAACAGTGCTTACTGATCAGAATGGTAACTTTAAAATTAGTGCCGAAAATGGACAGACCATAAAGTTCATCTACATGGGTGCAGATCCTTACAGTTATACTGTTACGCTGGAATCTCAAAATCTGCAAATCAAACTGAATGTTGCCAGTACCAGTTTAAACCAGGTGGTAGTAACCGGTTACCAGAAAGAGCGTAAAAAGGACATTACCGGAGCAGTAAATGTAGTTGACGTAAAAGGCATTAAGGATATTCCTGTAGGAAACCCGGTTAAATCACTTCAGGGAAGGGTGCCGGGAGTTTTTATTACCACTGATGGTTCGCCTTCGGGAGGTGCTACTGTAAGGATTCGTGGTATCGGAACTTTAGGTAACAATGATCCATTGTATGTAATAGATGGTGTTCCATCTAAGAGGGGTTTACAAGAGTTAAATCCTAATGATATTGAATCTATACAGGTACTGAAAGATGCTTCTTCATCTACAATTTATGGATCAAGAGCTGCGAATGGAGTAATTATCATTACTACAAAAAAAGCCAAAGCAGGATATTCTAAGATTGATGTAAATGTATCTGCATCTATTCAGAACTATGCTACAAAATTAAAGACTCTGGATGCAGATGGTAGAGGCCGTGCATATTGGCAGGCTGCCGTAAATGATAAAGCAGATCCAAATAAGCATCAGATCTATCAATTTGACTGGAATAAAGATTTTAATAACCCCGTTTTAAATAAGGTTATTTATCCTGAATTTATTGATAATGCCAAAACAATGAGACCTGCTAATACAGATTGGTTTGATGCGATTTCTCAAAATTCAATTATTCAATCGTATGATGTTGCCTTGAGCAATGGGAGTGAAAAAGGAAACACCATGTTTTCTGTAGGTTACTATCAAAACAAGGGAATTGTAAGATCGTCTAAAAACGACAAGTTTACTGCCAGGATAAATACGGATTTTAATTTCCTGGATTCTAAGCTTAAAATTGGAGAGAACCTTACGGCTAGTTATATTAAAAATGCACTTACGCCTGTTAGTGATATCTTGTTTACATCTCTGGTTCAGCAGCCTATTGTTCCAATACATACAGTAGATGGTGGTTGGGGTGGACCTGCATCGGGCATGACTGACAGACAAAACCCTGTGAGACTGATAGAAGATAATAGACAGAATTCAAGTAATTTCTATCGTATTATGGGTAATGTATATGCTGATTATAACATTATTCCGGGTTTAAATTTACGTACAAGTTTAGGGGTAGATTATAGCGGTACTTATCAGAGAACATTGCGTAAGTCGTACGTGTCAGGATTTTTGGCCGATCCTTCTAATCAGGTTACCAATTCACAAAATTATGATGGGAACATAGTTTGGCAAAATACATTGAACTATAAGCTAACCAGCAATAAGCATCAGGTTGAATTTTTACTTGGCCATGAGCAGATTAAAAATATCAATCAGTCATTCCTTGCCGCCAGACAAGGGCTTGCTTTAGAAACCATTGACTATGCTTACCTGGGCGCTGCAACAGGCAATACATTAAATGATGGTATAGGATCAGGAAACTCACTTCTCTCTTATTTTGGAAAAGTAAACTATGTTTTTAATGACAGGTATATAGCTTCAGTAACATTAAGAAGAGATGGGTCGTCCCGTTTCGGACAGGATAACCGTTATGGTACATTCCCCGCGTTTTCTGCCGGATGGCGTGTTAGCGAGGAAGAGTTTATGAAAAAGATTCCTTTCATTTCCGATTTAAAACTTAGGTACGGTTGGGGTAAGTCGGGTAATCAGGAAATTCCAAATAACGCTAACAGAGCTTTATATGCTGCTATTTATGGTATGGATCCTACCTGGGATTTCGATTCAGGAAGTGCTTATGATATTAGCGGTAGTGGATCAGGACTATTACCATCAGGTTTTACTTCGATACAGAGAGGTAACGATGCATTAAAATGGGAGTCTTTACAGGAATCTAATTTTGGTTTAGATTTCGGCTTGCTAAACAACAAAATCACCGGTTCATTCGATTATTTTATTAAAAACACTTCCGATATTTTAATAAAACCTGCCTATCTGGCTGTTTTAGGCGATGGAGGGAGTAAATATATAAATGGGGCCTCAATGCGTAATAAGGGTTTTGATGCTTTACTATCTTACGATAACAAGTTCTCTAATGACTTTTCAATGAACCTAACCGGTAACTTTTCATTATACCGGAATGAGGTTACTTATTTGCCACAGGATGTTCTGGTATCCTATCCTGGAAATGGAACAGATAAAACCATTTTGAACAGACCAGTTAATTCATTCTTTGGATATGTGGCTGATGGTTTGTTTCAAAATGCAGACGAGGTAAATTCCTCAGCAGCACAGCCTGGTAAGGGTATTGGTAGGATCAGATATAAAGACCTAAACGGAGATAATGTTATAAATGATAAGGACAGAGATTTTATTGGCAATGGCAGCCCTAAATTTACCTATGGACTAAACGCCGCTTTTACCTATAAGAACTTTGATCTTAGCTTTTTTGTGCAGGCAATTAATATTAAAGTAACGAATGAGTTTAAGACTTATACTGATTTTTCGTCCCTGTGGACGGGAACAAACTGGGGAGCAAGAACTCTTGATGCCTGGACTCCTGCTAACCCAGGTTCAACAATTCCGGCACTTACGTTAATAGATAATAATAATGAAGGTAGACCATCTACCTACTTTATTGAAGATGGATCTTATATAAAGTTAAGAAACTTGCAATTGGGGTATAATTTAAAGAGTTTATTCAAATCGAAAATTCAAAATGCCAGGATATTTATACAAGGGAGTAATTTATTCACTATAAAAAGTAAATCATTTACAGGCACCGATCCTGAAACCCCGAATTATGGATTTCCGGTACCTGTAATAGGAACTATTGGCCTGAACATTACATTGTAACCTAAAAATAACAGAACATGAAAAGATTATTATATACACTAGTAGTTCTTGGTATCCTTTTTACGTCGTGTAAAAAGGTACTGGATGAGCCGGCACAGGGAGTTGCCTCTGGTGAGGAGTTGAATACTCCAGAAAATGTTGACAAGATGGTAATTGCCGCTTATTCATCTTTAGGAAATGATCACTATACTTCTCCATATTCAAGTATGTGGCCATATGGAAGTGTTAGAGGTGGTGATACTTACAAAGGAGGAGATGGACCCGGAGATTTATCAGAATTCCATCTTTTTGAAACTTTTGTTACAAACCGCGTAGATAATGGCTTGTTAGATCAGTTATGGTTTAGGCTTTATGTTGGCGTTGGAAGGGTTAATGATGCTTTAAAAAGAGTAAATGCATTATCTGATGCTGATTACCCTAAAAAAGCCGAAAGACAAGGGGAATTGAAGTTTTTAAGAGGACACTATTATTTTCTGCTTAAAATCCTTTTTAAATATGTGCCTTATATTGATGAAACAATTGTAAAAGAAGATTACCCAACAATTTCTAACAGGGCATTAAGTAATGATGAATTGTGGAACAAGATCTCGGCTGATTTCAAAGATGCAGCAGCAGTGCTTCCACCGGATCAAAGTGATAAGGGCAGACCAAATAAATTTACTGCCAAAGCTTATTTAGCCAAGGCTTTATTATATCAGGCATACACTCAGGACGAAAATAATGCGGTAACTTCTATAAGCAATGAAAAATTAACAGAGGTTAATGCGCTTTGTGATGAAGTAATTGCATCAGGAAGATACCATTTAAGTGATGATTTTGCTGATAACTTTCTATCGGCAACTGAAAATGGCCCGGAGTCTGTGTTTGCAATTCAGTATTCGAAAGATGATGGAACGCCTAAAGGAAGACTTGATTATGGACATGCGCTTAACTATCCTATGAACCAGGATTATGGCTGCTGCGGTTTCAATGTGCCTAGTCATGATCTGATTAATTCATTTAAAACTGATGCAAGTGGTTTACCCATGTTTGCAAGTTACAACGATGTGGATGTTGCAGCTTCTCTTGATTTTCAGACCAGTACTTTTGATCCTCGTTTAGACCATACCGTTGCTAAGCCTGGTGCTCCATTTAAGTATAAAACAGATTTTATATTTGAACGCTTTTGGGCCAGGGCTCCTGCTGTTTATGATGCATTTGCAAGTTTAAAGGAAGCAGTATTGCCTGGTGATGCTTCTTTTCAGAAAATCCCGCCATTTATGTCGAGCTCTAAAAACTGGGAGATCATTCGTTATTCTGATGTGCTTTTATGGAAAGCTGAGGCTTTAATAGAACTTGGCAGACAAGATGAGGCTTACCCATTGATAAACCAGGTTAGAGATCGTTCATCAAAAAGTAAAGCGCTTCTTAAACTTGCCAACGGAAATCCAACCTCAAATTACAATGTTCAGTTATATAAACCGGGTGTGAACTGCACATGGACACAGGAATATGCAAGAAAAGCACTCCGTTTTGAAAGAAGAATTGAGTTTGCTACTGAAGGCTACCATTTTTTTGATTTGGTACGCTGGGGTGTGGCAGCACAAACTATGAACGCCTATTTTAATGTAGAAAAATCAAGAGCTAATCATTTGGCCACAGCTAAATTTACAGCTGCGAGAGATGAGTATTTTCCAATTCCATTAAACCAGGTTAATTTTAGCAAAGGCTTATATCAACAAAATAAGGGCTGGTAATGGATTTAAAACACTATAATTACATAAACATACAATTTAACCTAAATTATTAAGCGATGAAATCAATGTTAAAAACAATACTTACCACAGGGTTAATGCTGTGCTGCAGTATCTCGATGTTTGCAGCCGATATTTCTATTAAAATCACAAAAAAGTACCTGAATCTGCCTGTATCACAGCGTCAGGATAGGAAAACAATGATATTTGAAATAGGAGGCAAACAGGAGCGGTCATTTAAAATCAGACTGGCTCCTGGTGATCCTGAATATTGGGTGTTTACAGATGTATCGGCCTATAAAGGCAAAACCATTAAAATAAGCTATGATGGAGATGGGACCGGACTTAGCAAAATTTATCAGGATGATAAGATTGCAGGCCAGGATTCTTTGTATCACGAGAAAAATCGTCCTCAATTTCACTTCTCGACCAGAAGAGGATGGATTAATGATCCAAATGGACTAATATTTTATGAAGGTGAATACCATCTGTTTTATCAGCATAATCCTTATGAAAGAGAATGGGAAAATATGTCGTGGGGGCATGCAGTAAGTAAAGATCTTGTGCATTGGGATGAGTTATCTGTAGCCTTGCATCCTGATAATTTAGGGACTATGTTTTCTGGTTCTGCCGTAATTGATTATGGCAATACTGCTGGGTTTAACAAAGGGAATACCCCTGCAATGGTTGCCATATATACGGCCGACAACTCGGATAGAGAGATTCAGTGTATTGCTTACAGCCTTGATAAAGGACGTACCTGGACTAAATATGCAAAGAACCCGGTTATAGATTCAAAAGAGAAATGGAACAGCAGAGATACACGGGATCCTAAAGTTTTTTGGTATAAACCAGGTAAGCATTGGGTGATGGTATTAAATGAACGCGATGGTCATTCTATTTATACCTCTAAGAATTTAAAAGAATGGAATTATGAAAGCCATGTTACCGGCTTTTGGGAATGCCCTGAGCTTTTTGAATTGCCAATTGATGGTAATAAGGAAAATACCAAATGGGTGATGTATGGTGCATCTGGTACTTATATGATTGGTTCATTTGACGGAAAAGCCTTTACACCTGAAGCAGGCAAGTTTTTTTATTCGGCAGGGTCTATTTATGCTGCTCAAACTTATACTAATATTCCTGAAAGCGACGGTAGACGTATTCAAATAGGATGGGGAAGAATAGCTCAGCCGGATATGCCTTTTAATAACATGATGTTATTGCCTACTGAACTAAAACTTCATTCAACTAAAAATGGGGTAAGGGTGTTTAGTACACCAATAAAAGAAACAGAACAATTGTTTGATCGTACAAATCAATGGACTGATCTAAAATCAGATGATGCAAATCAAAAGCTTAAAGAATTCTATAGTGCTGATAAAATACGCATTAAAACTACCTTTAAGCTTTCGCACGCAACAAGTGCAGGGTTTAATTTATTTGGACAGCGCGTTATTGATTACGACATGAATAATAATACAATTAATGGTGTTTTCTATTCGCCAAACGATATGACGAGTATGGAACTGACAGCCGACATCTATGTAGACAAGACATCGATTGAGGTATTTATTGATGGTGGTGCTTATTCTTATTCAATGGAAAGAAAGCCATTTGCTGATAATAAAGAAGGTTTCCATTTTTGGGGAAACAATATTGATGTTAAAAATCTGGAAGTTTATTCTGCTAAGTCTATCTGGAAGTAGTTTAGCTTTATAAATTAAAAACCCTTGCTGTAAATTATTTTTATCGGCAAGGGTTTTTAATTAAATATGATTATTTGCAATTTTTTAAATCCTCAGCTATTTGCTCAGGAGTATACATTCCTTGCTTATTGCCATATGTGTTGGTAATGTAAACAACAATTTGAGCTATATCTATGTTGGCAAGAGTAGCAAAGTCGGGCATTTTCCCATCATATTTTTGACCGTTTACTGTAACCGGACCGGATGCTCCATTTTTAATAAAGCAAGCTATTTTTTGCTTATTTTCTTTCAGAAAAATGGTATCTGTAAGTGGTGGGGCTAAAGCATTTAAACCTTCTCCATTAGCGCCATGGCAGTTTTGGCAATGTTTAATGTAAAGATCACGGCCGTTTGCATAATAAATATCTTGCTTTAACTGCTCTGAGCTTTGACAAGAATAGATCATAGTAGCAACTGTAATCAGAAATAATGAGCTTAATATTAACTTACGCATAATTACTTCTTATCTTCTGCAAGTAAAACCGGAATATCTTTGGTGAGTTGCGCAACCTGCTCTGGGTTTGTTCCATCGTAAGCTCCACGTATACGTTTTTGTTTGTCAATTAAAATTAGCCAACCCTGATGTACATATCCTTCTTTGGCTGTGCTATCTTCAATTACTGCTACCAGATAATCCTTTTCTGCAATTTTGTATATGCTGTCTTTTGAACCGTATGCAAATTGCCATTTTGGCCCATCAACACCTAGTTTTTGTGCATACTTCTTTAGAACTGAAGGCTTGTCGTATTTAAAATCAATTGTATGGGAAAGGAACATCACATCCGGGTGGTCTTTGTATTTGTCGAATATGGTTTTCATGCTGCGGTGCATGGTGGGGCATATTGTTGTACATGAAGTGAAAAAGAAATCGGCGATGTAAATTTTATCTTTAAAAGTATCGTTGTTAATAACGTTGCTGTCCTGATTTAAGAAACTGAATGCAGGTATGGTTTTGTAAACTGTATCAACGCTGGTCGATCCATCTGCGTTTTTGACTGTCGCGGCTTCTCTTGGTCCTAAAATTGGAAGTTTTTTTTGTTCCTTACAAGAGGCCAGAAATACTATGCCGCCGAATAAAAGTGCTGATAAAATGGATCGGTTAAATTTCATAATAATGCTTTTTGAATGTTGCAAAGGTACGCTACTCAAAAAATAATATGTAATGTGGGGGTAATAAAATGTAAGTTTTAGCTTATAAGTATGGAATTATTAGATGAAGTATTTAACAGAAATGATATCAGCTTCAAAAGTACTGCGGGAATATGTGGAAGAAGCCGTAACTTTGCAAAAAAAAGAGGAGAGTTTTATGCCCGACCCTTTTTATAGAATTACATAAACATAAATGAGAATAAGGAAAAATGCGGTGATTACCGCGGTTGGGGGTTATGTTCCGGACACTATTTTAAGTAACCATGACCTTGAAAAGATGGTAGATACCAATAACGAGTGGATTGTTGCGAGGACCGGGATAAAGGAGAGAAGAATAGTAAATGATCCAAATATTGCAACCTCAGACATGGCTACTTATGCCCTAAAGAGGTTGATGGAAGAAGGAAATGTAGATCCGGATGAGATTGATTGTGTAATTGTCTCTACTTCAACACCCGATTATGTAATGGTATCAACCGGGAGCATGGTTTGTGAAAAGGCGGGTTTGAAAAATGCATGGGGTATTGATACCAACGCGGCTTGCAGCGGTTTTTTATATGCACTAACCCTTGGTTCGAGTATGATTGAAAGCGGTCGTTGTAAAAAAGTAGTTGTTATTGGTGCTGATAAAAATAGTTCTATAATAAACTATGCTGATCGTAACACTTGCATTCTTTTTGGTGATGGCGCCGGAGCTGTTTTATTAGAGCAAACTGAGGAACCTGTAGGTTTAATGGATAGCTATTTCAGAACAGATGGCAGTGGTAAAGAGAATTTGATTGTTACTGCTGGAGGGTCTAAATTCCCTGCATCTCAGCAAACGCTTGATGATAAGTTACATTATGTGCGTCAGGATGGTCGTGTTGTATTTAAAGCGGCAATTCAGGGGATGACTGATACTTGTAATAAGGTATTAAAATCTAATGATCTGGAAAGTTCACAAATCAATTATCTGATTCCTCATCAGGCTAATTTAAGAATTATCCAATCTGTGGGTGATTATCTTGGACTATCTGAAGATCAGGTAAAGGTTAATATTGATAGATATGGTAATACAACTGCCGCAACTATTCCTTTGTGTTTATGGGACTTTAAAGATGATTTCAAATATGGCGACAAATTAATGTTAACCGCGTTTGGTGCTGGTTTTTCATGGGGTGCTACTTATTTGAAATGGGGTAACTTAAGGAACAAAAAATCCAATTAATGACATTAGAAGAAAAAATTACGGCTTCGGAAACCAGAATTTTCAAAGCCGTTTTTCCAAATACAACCAATCATTACGATACATTATTTGGTGGCACTGCTATGCATATGATGGATGAGGTAGCTTTTATTACCGCTACCCGTTTTAGCAGGCAGATTATGGTAACAGTAAGTAGTGACAGGATAGATTTTAAAAAGCCAATTCCAGCTGGTACAATTGTAGAACTGGTTGGCAGGGTAAGTCATATCGGAAATACAAGCCTTAAAGTAAGTGTAGAGATTTTCATCGAACAGATGTATTCTGAACACAGAGAAAAAGCAGTAACAGGAGAGTTTTCATTTGTAGCAATTGACGAAAATAAAAAACCAACTTCTATATTAAAATAAATGATGCTGTTAAAGCCAATAACCATATTACTTTTGTTTAGTTTGCTTAGTGCAAATTGCTCAAATTTATTAGTGTTTATGGGTTTTGAGGTAAACAAGAAATATATTGCGACTGAGCTTTGCGAAAACAGGGATAAGCCTGAAATGCATTGTAATGGCAAGTGCTATTTAATGAAAAAATTAAAACAAGCACAAGATAAAGAGCAAAAGCAGGAGAGACAGTCGCAAAAAACTCAAATACAGGATGCTTTAATTGTAAAGCCTCAGGTTTTTAAACAATATTCATTAGCGGTTATTAAATTCCACATTCCTTTTTCTACAGGAATACCGCAAAGTATTAAGAATTCTATATTTCATCCGCCAAAAGAGGTAAATTAACCGTTCTCTTTAAAGACTGGAATAAATGCGCTGAAGGAGCGCAATGATTCCGAGGTCTTTTCTGAGAAGGTAAATTTACGGGGAAACAGGATGCAGAGAGGTTTGGCGCGGATAGGTTTTGTGCGCCTGAGTTTAGCGCAGAAATTTTGTGCCTTACTTATAAGTGATTTATATATTTTAATATTGAAAAATGAAGAAAATAATTTTTGTCGCTTTTATAGCGCTTATAGCAGCTGGATGCCAGCAAAATAATGGTACAACTGATTACAAGGCTGTACGTGATGAGGTAATGAAATTTCATGATGTGGTAATGGGTGATCATAGTACACTTGTTAATAATCAGATGAAGTTGGATACTTTAATGAAGGATATAAAAGGCTTGAAGACCAAATTTCCTGAGATGGATACCTTAAAGGAGAAACAAGCTATGTTGATTTTGGTAAATGATCTGAGTAAGACTGAAGATCTGATGAACGATTGGATGCACAAATTTGAACCTGATGTAACGGGTAAATCAAATGAGGTTGCAGTTCAGTATTTTAAAGAGGAGAAGAAGAAAATTGAATTAATTGATAGCTTGTATAAGCAGGAAATCAAATTGTCTGATGATTACCTTGGAAAATTTAAGAAGTAATGAAAAATTTGTTTTTTGGAGCTTTTATAATTGGGCTTTTTAGTTTGGGTTGTAAAAATGAAGCTAAACGATTGCCGTTTTTACAGATGGAAGTCGCTGAAAAGGTTGTTGAAGGAAAATCAGTTGCGGATACAACATTTCGAACTATACCATCTTTTAAACTATTGAATCAGGATAGTGTCGCTGTAACTGAAAAAGATTTTGATGGAACAATTTATGTTGCCGATTTCTTTTTTACTTCTTGCCCTACAATTTGTCCGGTTATGCACCGTAACCTTTTAAAAATTTACAAGAAGTACGAAGGTAATCCTGAGGTAAAACTTGCTTCTCACACTATCGATGTAAAATACGATACTCCCTCAAGAATGAAAGCATATGCGGATAAACTTGGTGTTAAAGGAACACAGTGGGAATATTTATGGGGATCAAGAGACGAAATTTATACCCTTGCCGAACGAAATTATTTAGCTGCAGCACAAGAAGATAAAAATGCTCCGGGTGGTTTTGTACATGGCGGATATTTGACACTTGTAGATAAGGAAAAGCGCATTAGAGGTGTTTACGACGGTACGGATGATGCCGATGTAAAGAAGCTTTTGGCAGATATGGATATTTTATTGGGAGAGTATAAACAATAGGCAAACTTTAAAGCATAATTAAAATGTAACCCATAAGTAATAGTGAAAGTAGCATGACGAACCAATTTGAATTTAAATTGTTAATGGTATAACTTTGGTTTATTAGCTTAACAAAAAGTTTAAATGCATGGGATTAATGGGGTATTACCTGATAGCAGGGATTATGTTTATTGTGGGGCTTATTGTAAGCAACAGGCTCAAAAGTAAGTTTAAAGAATATAGTGAAATCGGCCTTGCAAATGGTATGAGCGGTAGGGAAGTGGCCGAGAAAATGCTTTACGATAATGGAATTTATGACGTTCGGGTGATGTCTACACCGGGTCACCTGAGCGATCATTATAATCCTGAAGATAAAACGGTAAACCTGAGTCCTGATGTTTATGAAGGTAGAAGTATATCTGCAGCGGCAGTAGCTGCCCATGAATGTGGTCACGCTGTTCAGCATGCTACAGCGTATAGCATGCTGACTTTTAGAAGTAAAATTGTTCCACTTGTTAATATAAGTACCCAACTCTCACAATGGGTAATACTTGCAGGTCTTGGCTTTTTAATTGGCCGCGCAAATCCAACTATATTGCTTATTGGAATTCTTTTGTTTGCCATTACAACGGTCTTTACTATTATTACACTCCCGGTTGAATATGATGCTAGTAACCGTGCATTAAAATGGCTTGAAAATAATCATATTACCACACCTTACGAACATGATAAAGCCGCCGATGCACTAAAATGGGCTGCCAGAACTTATGTTGTAGCTGCAATAAGTTCAATAGCTACTTTGCTGTATTATATATTACTTTTTGTAAATAGCAGGGATAGAAACTAAACCTTCTATTTATTATTATCTTTAGCAAGTTACTATTACATTACTGAATGACGGAAAAGGAAGGATACAACTCTGAAAATTTTGACTTCTCACCGCTGAAGCCGATTTTGAGTGCCGCGCAAAGAATTAAGTTGCCAGTATCTGAAAAAAAGGAAAACACTAAAATGATACTGATATTTAGTCAGCATCGTTTTTACAGACATTTGGTAATAGAGCTGGCAGAAGCAGAGGTTACTTTAACCGGAAAGCCTAAAAATCCTCTTACTTTTATTGATCCTACTGATATGATCTGGAAAACAGAAAATCAGGAGGAACTGAAGTTTTATACAGGCATTGCAAAGTTCAGAAATAATTATGATGCAGGTAAATCAGAGTCTGACCTGGAAGGACTTAAAGCTCTGGCTAAAAATCCATTGGGATTAGATGTTTACCTGCATGATGATAAGGTTTCAACTAATATTACCGCAACTTCCATTAAACCAGGAAAGTTAAAGGTATTGAAGGTTGATCTTACTTTAAATGTGGATGAAGAGGGGGATTTTTTTGAACTCTCGGCCAGACTAATGCTGGAGAACAGGCCTTTCTCTTTAGATATGCTTAAGATCAGGTATCATTATTTTATTGAGTTGAATAGTACGCTTTACCTGATCAGCAATCCATACTTTTTAAGTGTGCTTGCCTTCTTTAAACAGCATAACGATATTATAGTTATACACAGATCAGAATTTGAACTGTTTCAGGAAAATATACTTTCAAAATTAGAGGATAAGGTTAAGGTAAATTATTCCTATTTAAAACCGGCAACTAAAAAGCAAATAGAAGAAAAGGGCTTTGATCTTGATAATGAACAGATTATTTATTTGTCGGAGTCAGAAGATTTTGTGCTGGTTACGCCTGTTATCAGGTATGGGAGTCTGGAAATTCCAATACTTTCTAAAAAGCAAATCAAGGCAAAAGATAAACGGGGAAACATATTTACATTGAACAGAGATGAAGATAGAGAGTTCCAGTTTATATCTAACATTTCAAGAGAGCATCCATTTTTTTATGAGCAAGTACAGGAGCTGCCGGAGCAGGCTCATGCAGATTGTTTTTATCTTCATAAAAAGAGATTTATAGAAAATAGCTGGTTCTTGAATGCTTTTGAAGCATGGCGAAATAAAGGAATTACAATTCTTGGTTTTAACGAATTAAAGAACAATAATTTAAATTCATATAAGGCAAACATTTCTATTAATGTAATTAGTGGTATAGATTGGTTTGAGACCTCGGTAAAGGTTAAGTTTGATAAGCAGACGGTGTCGTTAAAGCATCTGCATCGCTCAATTCGTAATAAAAGCAAATTTGTTCAGCTTGATGATGGTACGCTTGGAATATTGCCGGACGAGTGGATTGAGAAGTTTACAGGCTATTTTAGCGCAGGGGAAGTAGTTGAAGAAACTATTCGCACTTCAAAGATTAATTATGCCTCAGTTGATGAGCTATATGAGCAAGATCAGTTAGACGGAGTAGTTAAAGATGAAATAAAGATTTATCGCTCTAAATTATCTGATTTTGAATCTATTAAGCAGGTGGAAGTTCCTGCAGAACTTAATGCTACGCTTAGAGGGTATCAAAAAGAGGGTTTAAACTGGCTTAATTTTCTGGATGGTTTTAATTTTGGAGCCTGTCTGGCCGATGACATGGGTTTGGGTAAAACCATTCAGGTGCTTGCTTTCATCCTTTCACAGAGAAAGAAAGAACATCACAATACTAATTTAATTGTCGTTCCTGCTTCGCTTATATTTAATTGGCAGCAAGAGGTAGAGAAATTTGCCCCGTCCATTAAATTACGAACCATATATGGTTCTGACAGGGCTAAAGTAGTTCATGATTTTGATAATTATGAGATCATTTTAACTTCGTACGGAACATTGTTGGCCGATATAAGATTTCTTAAAGATTATAGATTTAACTACATTTTTCTTGATGAATCGCAAACTATTAAGAATCCTGAATCGCAGCGTTACAAGGCTGTTCGCTTATTGAGATCCAGAAATAAAGTTGTGCTTTCAGGAACGCCTATAGAGAATAATACATTCGATTTGTATGGGCAGTTGTCATTCGCATGTCCTGGTTTATTAGGAACAAAACAGCAGTTTAAAAGACTTTATTCAGTTCCGATAGATCAATTTAAGAATACCAGAAATGCTTTGGAGTTACAAAAAAAGATTAATCCATTTATTCTTAGGCGTACAAAAGAGCAGGTGGCTACTGAGCTACCCGATAAAACCGAAATGGTGATATATTGTGAAATGGGCGCAGAACAGCGGGACATTTACGAAGCCAATAAAGAAGAGATACGCGACTATCTGCTGGGTAAATCTGAAGATGAGCTTGCCAAAAGTAGTATGCATGTTTTGCAGGGGATTACTAAATTAAGGCAGATATGTAATTCGCCGGCAATTTTGAAAGAAGGTAAACATGAAAATACATCCTCTAAACTGGATGTATTGATGGAACAGATAGAAAATAAATCCCCTCATCATAAGATTCTTATATTTTCTCAGTTTGTTACTATGCTTGATCTGGTAAAGAAAGAACTAGTAAACAAAAATATTGGATTTGAATATTTAACGGGTCAAACTAAAAATAGATCGGCTGTTGTTGGTTCTTTTCAGGATAACCCGAATATTCGTGTTTTTTT
Source organism: Pedobacter ginsengisoli (assembly GCF_002736205.1). NCBI lineage: Bacteria > Pseudomonadati > Bacteroidota > Sphingobacteriia > Sphingobacteriales > Sphingobacteriaceae > Pedobacter > Pedobacter ginsengisoli. The sequence continues at coordinate 1,343,305 of NZ_CP024091.1, forward strand.
AATTAGCTTAAAAGCCGGGGGAACGGGATTGAACCTGACCCAGGCAGATTATGTTTATCTTATAGATCCGTGGTGGAACCCGGCAGTTGAAAATCAGGCGATAGATAGAAGCTATCGTATTGGCCAGCAAAAAAATGTTGTGGCAGTAAGACTAATTTGCCCAGATACAATTGAAGAGAAAATTATGAAAATGCAGGATGCCAAAAAGGATTTGGCTACTGATTTAATAAAAACAGAAGAGTCTATATTTAAGTCGTTAACAAAAAAGGATTTATTAGGACTATTAGGATAGTAGAATATGATAAAAAATAAATATATCAGAAACGGAATACTTATGCTAGCAGGAAGCTTATTGTCAGTATCGTTTTATGCGTTTATAGCCGTAAAAGGTGATGTTGTTCCATTTAATTTGGAGCGTGTGGCTCGTGTAACAGGCAAGTCAATTTCTGGCGAAACTTTTCCGAATCCAAATCGGACAAATGAACTTTATGATGTTGGAGGTACAGATTTAGGTATAGCCTGGAGAATGGGAAATGGAAAAGTGGGTTTCTTTTTTGGTGATACTTATGGTAACGATTTTAAAGTTGTTAATGAAGGTGGACCGGGCAAAGCAGGTAACTGGCGATCAAACGTATTGGGCTTATCGAATGATAAAACATTAGCAGACGGACTTACTTTTGAAAGTATGGTAGCGCATCAGATAGTTCCAAGTCCGCATATTACAGATGGTACTGGCAGTCATACAACCATTCCAACTGCTGCAATACATGCAGCAGGAGCCGATTATGTTCATTATATGGATGTAAGGAAATGGGGTAGTACTGGCAGCTGGACTACAAATTATTCTGGTTTATACAAATCTCTAGATAATGGCCAGAATTGGGTTAAGTGTAATCAGGTAAGTTTTGGTGCCCTTAGTAATTTTGCGCAGGTAACTTATGCTAAAAAGGAGGGGTTTGTATACATGGTAGGTACTGTTCCGGGCCGCTGGGGATCTGCTCATCTCGCCCGCTTTAAAGAAAGTGATATTTTAAAACAAGATGCTTACGAATATTGGAACAATGCAAAAGGTTGGGTTAAAAATGATGAGAAGAGTGCTGATGCAATAATAGAAGCACCTTTAGGGGAACTTTCGCTTGCGTATAATAAAAAGTTTAAGCGATGGATTATTACCTATTTAAATGAAAAGAAAGCGGAAATTGTATTAAGAAGCGCTCAAAATATAACCGGCCCGTGGAGTTCTGAAAAGACATTAGTGAAATCAACAGAATATCCGGGATTATATGGTGCATTTATGCATCCTGCAAATGAGAACACAGATGAATTCTATTTTCTAATGTCGATGTGGAAACCTTATAATGTTTTTCTTATGAAGGCTAAACTAAAATTTGCAGATTAAATATACTTACGCCATATTTATACAATTAATGAAGTACCTACTAACTACTGAAAAATGCAATACCGGGAATTACTAGATCAGCTTAGAACGCATGTTGCAAGTTTGTTTCAGACTCACGAAGATGAGCGGTTCATTTATCACAATTTGCATCATACAGAGCAGGTTGTTGAAAACGTAGTTAGGATTGCTAACCATTACCAGCTATCTGATCAGGATTTTTTTATTGTTGTTGCCGCAAGCTGGTTTCATGACATGGGATATTTCTTTGATTGTACACAGCATGAAAGCCAGGGAGCAAGTTTAGCCAATGATTTTTTATCTGCCAATGGTGTTTCTTCAGAAGTAATCGAACAGGTAAAAGGCTGTATTATGGCCACTAAAATGCCTCAAAATCCGGAAGGACTATTACAGCAGATTGTTTGTGATGCAGATCTTTTTCATCTGGGAAGCGATAGATTTAAAGAACGTAATAGGTTAATGCGTAAAGAGGCTGAAGCATTTATAAAGCATAAAATTGATAAGGCAGACTGGAGAATTAAAACAATAGCTTTATTTAAAGCACACCATTATCATACAGAATTTTGCCAGCAGCTGCTTAACGCTAAAAAGGCTGAAAATCTGGCGGAACTGGAAAGTAAACTTATAAAAGAACAAAACGTGGATACAACTGGAGTCTCTAAATTTGACAATTCAAAAGATAATGAGTCAAAAGAAGGAAAAAAGAAAAAGAACGACAGACCAGAGCGTGGTATCGAAACTATGTTCCGGATCACCTCCACTAATCATCAGCGCCTGAGCGATATGGCCGATAATAAAGCTCATATCATGATCTCTACCAATTCAATTATCCTCTCGGTTATTTTGAGTGTGCTTCTGCGTAAACTTGAAGATAATCCTCATTTAATTATTCCAACGCTACTTCTGCTAATCATTTGCGTAGTTACTATGGTGTTTTCAATACTGGCAACCAGGCCCTCAATTCCAACGGGAGTATTTACAACAGACGACATAAAAGAGAAAAGGGTAAACCTGCTGTTCTTTGGTAATTTCTATAGAATGAGCTTACCTGAATACGAAAATGGCATGATTAAAGTTATGGAAGATCGTGATTTTTTATACGGTAGTTTGATAAAGGATGTGTATGCCCAGGGTGTAGTTTTAGGGCGTAAGTACAGATTGTTAAGAATTGCCTACAATGTTTTTATGTTTGGTATTGTAGCGGCAGTATTGGCCTTTATTATTGCATCTGCACTGGTAACAATGTAATAACTTTATGGCTGAAACAGTTTTTTTTAACAGAGATCTGAGTTGGCTTGGGTTTAATGAAAGAGTACTTCTGGAAGCGGCAAAGGATACCGTACCAATATTAGAAAGAATTAAATTCCTTTCTATTTATTCTTCTAATCTTGATGAATTTTATAGAGTAAGGATGCCGGTGCTAATGGCCGTTGATGAGCACAGGCAAAATGCCGATGGCCAGGGGAATTATGAATTGGCTAAAGCTGAAATTAACAGGCAGCAAAGGAAATTCGGAGCAATCGTTGCAGAGCAAATACTTCCAGAACTTGCGAATCACGATATACATTGGATTTATAACAAGTTCATTCCTAATCAAATAACAGATCAGGTTGTAAACCTGTTCTTTAATGAAGTACTGGCTTACATTTATTCAATTTGTATTGATAAAGACCTTACAGATTTCTTTGCCGAAAATAATAAGCTCTATCAACTGGTTATTTTAAAAGATGCACTTGGAGAAGAGCGTTTAGAGTTAATTAATGTTCCAACAGATAGCCTGCAACGTCTATATTCGTTACAGGATGATGGGCATACCTATGTGGTTTTTTTGGAAGATATTATTAAATATAATTTATCTTATCTCTTCCCTAATGACACGATACAGGGGGTTTATAATCTTAAGATTACCCGTGATGCCGAATTAAAGATTGACAATACTACAGAAGAGGATATTACTACTGTTTTGGAACGTCAGCTTGAAACACGTGATTTCGGCTTTGCAACACGTTTTCTAATTGAGCCTGGAATTCCTTTAAGAAGCTTATACCGTTTAATATATGCACTGAAGTTAGGGAATGCATCTGTTGTTGAAGGTGGTGGATACCATAATTTAAAAGACCTTAATAGTTTTCCATTGAATGGTGCAAGCTTTAGCTACCCAAAATGGCCATCTATTCATTCTGTTCCAATCCCAGGTAATGAGACATTGTTCAGCCTTATTCTAAAAGAGGATGTACTTGTAAATGTTCCCTATCAAAGTTATGACCCTATATTGAGATTTTTTAATGAGGCAGCAAATGATGTTTTTGTTGATGAAATCTACACCACTTTGTATAGAGTTGCAAACAATTCAAGAATTGTAAGCGCTTTAATGACAGCAGCAAGAAATGGCAAGAAAGTAGTTGCGTTGGTTGAATTGAAAGCAAGATTTGATGAAGCCAATAACATCAAGTGGGCCAAGCAAATGAAAGCGGCTGGAGTAAAGATAATTTATAGCAGTGTTGATTTAAAAGTACATGCAAAGGTTGCTCTTGCAAAGCGGGTTATAAGTGAAAAAGAAGAGTTTTTGGGCTTGTTGGCTACAGGTAATTTAAATGAATCTACAGCAAAATTTTATACAGATCAGATTTTACTTACTTCACATAAACCTATGCTTAAAGAGCTTCAATCCATATTTGGTTTTTTGAGCAAGAGTAAAAAGGCACCTGGGTCTGAAGATCAGATAGATTTTAAACATTTATTGGTAGCCCAATTTAACTTACAGCAAAAATTTCTGAACCTTATACAAAGAGAAATAGACAATGCAAAGGCAGGTTTGGTTAACGGTATCACTATTAAATTAAATAATCTTGAAGAAAAGATACTCATCTCTAAACTTTACGAAGCATCAAAAGCTGGAGTAAAAGTACAACTTATTGTAAGGGGCATATGTTGTTTGGTGCCTGGAAAGGCCGGTTTGAGTGATAATATTACCGTTACCAGAATTGTAGATAGGTACCTTGAACATGGTAGGATATTCATTTTTGAGAATAATGGCAATAAGGAAATATTTATGGGGTCAGCAGATTGGATGAACCGTAATATTTATAGTCGGATAGAAGTCTGTTTCCCATTATATGATACTAAATTGAAGGATATTATAATGAAAATTGTTAACTTACAGTTACAAGATAATGCTCAGGAATCTATTTATAAGTTTTTAAAAGACATTAATACAATATAAATCCAAATTGTTTATGAAGCGAATCTACCCTAAATGTCTATATCTTATTATTGTTTTGGCTCTTTTTGGAGCTTATGCATGTAAAAGTCCATTCGGGAAATATACAAGTCCAAAGGGTTATGACTTAACTAAACCTGATAAATTCAATATGCCTTCGAGTTTGCTTGAAATATCGGGTATTGCCTTTCATGACAGTAATAGTGATACGATATACAGTATTCAGGATGAAGAAGGAAAGTTGTTCAGACAAAAATGGGATGTTAAAGAACAGAAGAACCTGAAATTTGGCTCGAGAGGAGATTATGAGGATCTTAGTATTTTTCATGATAGAGTTTTTGTATTAAAAAGCAATGGGGCTCTTTTTTCTTTCCCCTTCTCTGAGGCAACTAAAGAAAAATCGGACCTCGTAAAGGAAACAAAGCACCTGGTGCCAAAAGCAGAGTACGAAAGTTTATATGCCGACGCCGCTACCAGTAAGTTGTATGTTCTGTGTAAGAACTGCCCGGTTGACAAAAAGGCAAAAACGGCTACTGGATATATACTGGATTATCAGCCATCTAAGGATACTTTAGTTGCCGCTGGTAGTTTTAAAATTGATTTAAAACAAATTAAAGCTATTTATCCTAAATTTAGAACAGAGTTAAGGGCTTCGGCAATGGCTAAAAATCCTAAAACAAATGATTGGTATATTATTTCATCAGTAAGTAAACTATTGGTGATAACAGATGATAAATGGAATGTGAAAGAAGCTCACCATTTAAGCTCATCAATATTTAATCAGCCCGAGGGGATTGCATTTGATAAAAATCTTAATCTCTATATTTCAAATGAAGGGGATGAATTGACGGATGGAAATATTATAAAATTCAAATATACACCTTAAGAACCAGACAAAATCAAGTAAATAATTACCTGCGTTTTACCTATTATGCAAATACAGGTGCTACCTTTGACTGGTTATTTTATTTATATTAAAGAATTTATTTCAGTGCTTTAATACTGTAATTAAAGTTCTGTAAGGAAATAGATCAATGCAATCAATAACTTTAAACCTAAATCAGACAATAAAAGAGTCAGGAAAACATCCGGTAGGTGCGGATATTAAGTTGTCCTTAAATCCGTTTATTGAATACATTCAGCAAAGAGCTAATAAAGAAAAAACTGCTAAGATTAATTTTTACAGATATATTCTGGAGCAGTTTAATCACTATCCAGAGCTCAGAAGCCCTATACCTCCAGAGAATGCTAAGAATTATGCTTCCCTTTTTGAATTAATTTATACTTCTTTATCGCCTATTATTAATGATGAAAGTCAGCAATACTGGGCTATAGGTACACCTGTTTCTCCATGCTTTCATTATGGTACCGATGCATTTTATAGTGTATTCATGGAGCCATCAATGTGTAGTTTAAAGTCAGACCTGAGTTTGCCATCCAAAAAAGAAATGGACAAAAATCTTTTGGCAACCTTTTACAATCTTATTCTCGAGAAGTTTTACAACTTCTCCCTTAGCAATAACAAATTCACCGTTAAATCTATTGTAGATCCTAAAACCCATCTGCTTAAATATTATCGTTTAAATGTAGATACCCGCTTTCTGGATATCAGGGCAAAAACAAAGCTGCCAGAGTATAATTTAAAGGATGTAAAAGATTATATAAAGGATGAAAGAAACTCATTGAAGATATTAACCAAGTTAATACCACCTGATATTTTTAGTATTGAGGGAATATCAATTGTAACACTAACTGATGTTACGTCCGAGTATGCACTTGAAACAGTGAAAAACCTGGTTATAGAACATAATGAATCTCAAAATGGACAGCATAGCAGGGATATTGCCACAGCGCTTAAGACACTTGTGGGATCAGATGATGTAAATTTTGGAATGCTTCCTTATCTTAAATTAAACAAAAAACTACTGATTAATGAGCAATCAGGTTTTCAGAGCAAGGTGGTTCAGCTGGCAAAAGAAAAGGGGATGGATGATAATGACTATTCCAGCCTGATTGAAGATTACCTTGATAACCCAAGAACGTTAATCTTTCCTGATATAACAGATGAAGAACCGGAGGTTTATCCAATGCTTAGTCTGTTGGATGAGGTAGGGATTAAGTCATACGCTTTGTTTCCGTTGTTTTATAACGGAAAACTTGTTGGAGCCCTTGAACTATACACTAAGGATTCGAGTAAATTTAACGGAAATACCCTTACAAAAATAGAAGCTGCGTTCCCTTTACTGGCACAGCTGTTTCATAACATAATTATTGATTTTAATAATGAAATTCAGGATGTAATTACTGATAAGTTTACAGCTTTACAACCTTCTGTTCAATGGCGTTTTCACGAGGCCGCATTTAATTACATACAATCTGGTTCACGGGATAGGAATCTTCCAATTGAACCCATTTTCTTTAGAAATGTGTATCCTTTTTATGGAGCGGTAGACATTAGAAACTCTAGTATACAGCGTAATGCCGCAATTAGAAGGGATTTATATGTTCATTTTGAGATTCTGGAAGAAACGATTACCGCTATACGGAATACTGCGAATGCTTGTAAGGAAACTGAAATACCTCATGAAGCAGCAATCTGGAAATATAAAGATCTTGATGAACTTTCGGACCGTGAAATATTAAAGACAGAAGATTATTTGCAGAGACAAATACCAGCTTCGCTAAATAATTTACGAGATAGCCATCCTGAAGTAAAAAGTATTATAGACAGATATTTTATGCTTACCAGTGTTAACGGAAAGGTTTTTGAAAACCGGGAACGTTACGAAAAAAGTATGCAAATGATAAATGTTGCAGTAACACGTCATCTTGATGAGTTTAATGCAGAGATTCAGAATATTTATCCGAGCTATTTTGAAAAATTCAGAACTGACGGGGTAGAGTTTGATATTTATCTTGGGCAGTCTATTGCACCTAAAATACCAATGCCAGATGACCTTCTTAATACATTCCGGCTGAAACAATTGAGAGTTTTGGCAGAGATTGCACAAACAACAAGTAATTTAGGACCATATTTTTCTTTACCTCTCGAAACAACACAGCTTATTTTTGTTTATGATAAGCCAATTGATGTAAGCTTTAGGATTGATGAGCAAAGGTTTGATGTTGAAGGTAGTTACAATATTCGCTATCAGATGGTTAAGAAACGAATTGACAAAGCCCATATTAAGGATACCTCAGAGCGGTTAACGCAGCCTGGAAAAATATCAATTGTGTATTTTAACAGTACAGAGGCCAGAGAATATCTTGGTTACATTAAAAAATTGCAAAACCGGGGCTTATTAAATAACGATCTTGAATATTTAGAAATAGAAGAATTACAAGGTGTAGAAGGATTAAAAGCTCTTAGGATAGGAGTAACTTTAAAAAGAATAATTAATTAATATGCGCCCTCTAAAGAAGCTCTTAAGTGTTGTTTTTATTACCTTGTCTATTCCCGCAATAGCACAGGTACAGAAAACGGCAGATTCAATTACAGTTGCGATAGCGCCAGAATATAATGATGTAAGCGGTTTTCATCGGTTTTGGCTTGGCGAAAGTTATCGCCGCGTATGGGCAACACCTGTAAAAATCCGAATTATAGATCTTCAGAAAGAAAAGGGAGGGCTCAAGATCGTTAAACTAGGGGGTGGGATGCAAACCCGCTCTTTAAGATTGGTAGATCCAAATGGAAGAGAATATGTTTTAAGGACAATACAGAAGTATCCTGAGCAAGGTTTACCAGAAAGTTTAAGGCCAACTATTGCAAAAGATATTGCTCAGGACCAGGTCTCAACTAATCATCCTTTTGCGGCACTAATTGTTCCGCCTTTGGCAGAGGCTCTTGGACTTGCCCATTCCAAACCCGAAATTGTGTATGTAGCAGACGATGCAGGACTTGGAGAGTATAGAGAAAAATTTGCTAATGCCGCTTATCTGTTAGAACCAAGATCACCATTTGAAGAAGAAACTGATAATACAGCTAAAGTACAGCGCAAAATACAGGAGGATAATGACCATACATCAGACCAGAAGCTAACACTTAGGGCCAGATTACTTGATTTTGTGTTAGGAGATTGGGACAGACATGAAGATAACTGGCGGTGGCTCGCTCAGAAAGAAAAAGGAGAAACTACCTATATTCCTGTTCCAAGGGATAGAGATAAGGTGTTTTATAAAACTTCAGGAATATTTCCATGGATTCTTAACCATCAATGGCTAAAATCTCATCTGCAGCCTTATAGTGATAATATAAGGGATGTAAATCATTGGAATTTTAATGAACGTTATTTTGATAGGTATTTTTTAAATGAGCTTAGTGAACGGGATTGGAAGGATGCTGTTAAGTTTGTACAAGAAAAACTGACTACAGACCTTATCAATACCTCTTTCAGGCAAATGCCGGATACAATATTTAAACTAAGTGGTAATCAGTTGATCGGCCATTTCCTATCCAGAAGGGATAAATTGGATACACTTGCTTTACATTATTACAAGTTTTTGTCCATAAATGTCGATGTGCCTACCTCTGATAAAAAGGAATTCTTTGATGTTAATTATGCAGATAACGGAAATGTAGAAGTTACTGTATATAATATTAATAAAGAGGGTAAAAATGGTAGATTGGTATATAAACGAACATTTGATCCTAATGTAACCAAAGAAGTCAGGTTGTTTGGAATGGGAGGCGAAGACGTATTTGCAGTTCGGGGCAAGGAGAACTCAAAAATAAAGGTTAGGATGATTGGTGGAGATGATGCAGACAAATTTCAAATAGCTCAGGATGTTTCAAATAAGCCGTTCATTTACGACCGTTCTGATGAATCTAACCAACTGCCGGAAAAAGCAACAGCCAAGTTGCGCCTTGCAAAGGATACATTGGTAAATAAGTTCGATAAGTTTGGGTTTTTATACGATAGATCTGGCCCCCTTTTTAATTTTAATTATAATATAGATCAGGGTGTACAAGTAGGGTTAGGATATATTATCGAAAAACAAGGGTTTAGAAAGGAACCATATGCTTCAAAACATGAATTCTGGGCGAATTACTCAACCGGAAGGAAATCGTTTATTTTAGATTATCTAGGCGATTTTAAGAAGGCTGTAGGCAATAATGACCTTATTGTCCATGCAAATCTGTTGGGGCCAAATAACTTGAGCAACTTCTTCGGTATTGGGAATAATACGCTGTATCTGCATGATCATGAGGATGATAATGGAGAGTCGGACAGGGAAGATGGAATTTCTTATTACAGAAATCGGTATGATTATTTAAATGTAGATATAAGATTGAGCAGAAAGCTTACTAAATACTTAAAAATAGAAGGAGGTGTATTAGGATCTTTCTATACAAGTACACAATCAGGAAATGAGGAGCGTTTCTTTAATGATTATAATGCTGCTCATCCTAACGAGGAAATATTTTCTGATAAATATTATGCAGGTTTTGTTGCCGGATGGACTTATGATAGCCGTGATAATATTGCTAATCCTAAAAAGGGGGTATTCTGGAAAACTTCATTAACTGCCCAGCAACGGGTTGATAAAACGAATGATCGTTATGGCTCTGTAACCACAGAATTCAGGTTCTACATCAATCCTGCGAAATCAGGTTTAGTGTTTGCCAATAGGATAGGAGCAGGAACTGTGGTTGGCGATCCGGCTTTTTTCCAGTACATGCAAATTGGAGGTGTTAATAGTTTAAGAGGCTTTAACAGCAAGAGGTTTACTGGAACAACCATGGCTTACCATAATCTAGATATGAGGTTAAAGCTATTTAATTTCACTTCATATCTTGTTCCTGGAACTGTTGGGATGATCGGTTTTAACGATGTGGGCCGCGTTTGGGAAAAAGGGGAATCATCTGCCAGATGGCACCATGGCTATGGGGGTGGACTATATGTTATTCCTGGCGAGGTACTTTTAATACAGGCAACATTAGGGTTCTCAAGAGAAGCAACAATGCCGTATTTCTCTATAGGATTTAACTTTTAATAATTTTTATCTCATGATCTGAAAGCGTAATCAAACGGTCTTTATATAATCCTCCAATTACCTTTTTAAATGCGTTTTTGCTAATCTTAAAACGCGCATATATTTCTTCCGGGGTACTTTTGTCGCCTAAAGCAATTACGCCGCCACTTTCCTTTAGTTCTTCCAGAACGCTGTCCTTTGTATCAAGAATATGACCATAGCCCATTGGTTGCAGACTTAAATCAATTTTGCCTTCAACACGGATTTTTTTAATCCAGCCTTTCCTTAATTCACCTGGATTAAGTTCATCAAACAATTCATTGGTATACAATAATCCAATGTATTTATTATCTACAATAGCATTATAACCCAGGTCAGATCGATCTACAATAAGCAAACTAACTTCATCACCCTCTTCCAAATCTATATCTTCCTCTTCAATAAAGTTGGTTAATCTTGAAGAAGCGACCATACGGTCGTTATTTTCATCAAGAAAAACATAAACAACATGGCGGTCACCTTTAAACATCGGACGTTTTTGTTCTTTTCGTGGAACATAAATATCCTTGTCCAGACCTAAATCCATAAAAGCCCCATCCTCGTTATCGTCAACAACGGTTAGATAAGCAAAGTCGCCAACACAGGCCAGGGGTTTCTTAGTTGTACCTAATAACCTGCCATCTTTTTGAACATATACAAATACCGTTATGTTATCACCTATTTCAGCATTCTTTGGAACATCATAATAAGGAAGTAATACTTCTTTATCCCCTTCAGTTAAAATAAGGCCGGCTTCTGTTTTATTTATTATTCTTAAATCGTTGTATTGTCCTATTGCTATCATGGTCACTTTGTTGCCTCATTTCTGATAAACCAGAAATGATTGAGCACAAAGGTAACATTACTAAATCGGTAAATTGCTAAGAGAGCCGGGTTGTATGCCAAAATATTTTTCAATTTTAAGTGCCACATGGTAAGGTATGTCTTCATTTGAGTCTATTGATATATAGCTGTAATTATCTAATGTGTTAATACACTTGCCTATTAACTTCGGCAGATCTCTTCTCATTGCCTTATAGGCGCTATGAGTTAAGTTATTCGTTAATTCTAAAAGCTTAAACTTTTTTGGACCCGTTTTATCCTGAACTTTTCTAACTACCGTTTTGTTAGTTGTGTTGTTTTTATTTGCAACCAGTTTTTTCATCAAAATATAATCTATACTGCAAGTCTATATAGAAAAGAATATAAAGTGGTTGAAATATTGAGAGAAAAATTATTTTATTTATTAAGACTCAAAATATAGATTTGAGTATCTGTTTTTGCTTTTAACAAATTATAGGCAATTTTACTTCTTAAGCCGCTTGTGCAGCAAAGAACAATTTTTTTATCTTCAGGAATTGAATTCCAATGATCATTAAGTTCATATAGCGGGAAGTTATATCCACCTATATTATACTCCTCAAATTCAAAATCCTCCCGCACATCAATTAAAAACAGAGATGGATCACTGATTTTTAGCTGTTCAAATGTTTCCAGGTCTATTACTTCATACTTTTTTTCGCTAAGGTTAACCGGAGCTGCTACATCTACATTTTTCCCTATATTAAGAATCAAGGAGGAATTATCGAGTACATTAACCATAAGTAATTTGCCGGAAAGAAGTTCGCCAAAACCACAAATAAGTTTAATGGTTTCGTTTGCCATATAGCTCCCTATAATTCCGGGCAAGCTGCCAATTACACCACCTTCATCGCAATTAGGAACTTTGTCTGCTGGTGGAGGCTCCGGAAATAGTGATCTGTAATCTGTACCTCCATTATAATTGAACACAGATACCTGACCTTCAAATTTAAAAATAGAACCAAAAACCAAGGGCTTATTTAAAGCAACACAAGTATCATTAACCAAATAACGGGTGGGGAAATTATCAGAGCCATCTACAACCAAATCATAGTCCTGAACTATTGAATTAGCATTGTTTAAAGTAATTTTAAAAGGGTAGGAAACAAAATCGATATGCGGATTAAGCAGCTGAAGCTTGTTTACTGAGGTATCCGCCTTACTTTTTCCTACATCAGTAGTGTTAAACAATATCTGTCTGTGTAAGTTACTTTCATCTACGGTATCATGATCAATAACCCCAATTTTACCAACCCCGGCTGCGGCAAGATAAAGCAATACCGGACAACCCAAACCACCAGCGCCAATAACCAGAACTTTGGCAGCTTTTAGCTTTTGCTGACCTTCAATGCCTACTTCCGGTAGTAGTATCTGTCTGTTATATCTCTTCATTTCAGCGCTATCCATAGTTAATTTAGTTTTTTGTTAAACTCATGTCCCAGTCTTTCCACACAGGTTCATAACCTTGGGAACTGATCATTTGAGCTATCTCTTTTGCATTGCGCTCATCAGAAATCTCAAATTGCTCTAACGATTGAGGCTCAACGGCATACCCGCCAGGGTTAGTTTTAGAACCGGCACTTATAGAAGTGATCCCTAATTTCACAATATTATTCCTAAAAACGATGGATTCGCGTGTAGAAATTGATAATTCAACCTCTTCATTAAATAATCTGTAAGCACAAATTAGTTGTACAAGTTCTTTGTCATTCATTGCGACCTTAGGTTCTAAGCCCCCGCTAAATGGACGGAGCCGAGGAAATGAAATGCTGTATTTACTTTTCCAGTACTTTTTTTCAAGATAATTTAAGTGCATTGCCGTAAAAAAGGAATCTGTTCGCCAATCTTCCAAACCTATAAGCACGCCAAGTCCCATTTTATGAATTCCTGATTCTCCCAATCTGTCAGGTGTTTCCAATCTATATTGAAAATTGGATTTTTTTCCCTTTGGGTGATGTTTTTTGTAATCTTCCTGATGATAAGTTTCCTGATAAACAAGAATTGTATTTAACCCATATGGTATAAGTTCTTTATAATCTTCAGTATCTAGTGGTTGTACTTCCATTGATATATGGGAAAAATGAGGCTTAATAAGCTCCAATACCTTTTTAAAGTACTCAGTATGTACGGTTTGATTTGCCTCGCCGGTAACCAGTAATACATGATCATACCCCATATCTTTAATTACGACCACTTCCTGCATAATTTCCATAGGCGAAAGCGTTTTCCTTCTCACCTTATTATCATAGCTAAAACCACAATAAGTACAAATGTTATTGCACTCGTTAGAAAGATATAAAGGCACGTACATCTGGATGGCTTTACCAAACCGTTTTAGAGTTAACCGCTGGCTGATCTGCGCCATTTGTTCCAAATAGGGAGCTGCTGCCGGGGAGATAAGCGCTTTAAAGTCTTCCAATGTTCTTTGCGAAGAATTTAAAGCACGTTCCACATCTACACTTGTTTTAGTATAAATGCTTTTACTGGTTTCATCCCAGCTACAGGATTCGAAGAGGTCTACAAAGTTAGTCATCTAAAAATGAGGTTAGTGGGCTGCTTGCAACAGCATGTAAATTAACAGAGCCAAGTTTGGCCTCAAAAGCCATTCTTCCAGCCTCAACAGCAATCTTGAAAGCCCTGGCCATTTGTTCAGGATGTTGCGAAACCGCAATCGCAGTGTTTACCAAAACTGCATCGGCCCCAATTTCCATAGCCTTTGCAGCATCAGAAGGTGAGCCAATTCCAGCATCAATAACTACAGGAACGTTGCTCTGACTAATAATGATTTCTAAAAAGTCTATCGTTTTTAAACCCTTATTACTGCCAATAGGCGAGCCCAAAGGCATTACAGCCGATGTTCCTGCATCTTCCAGTCGTTTACACAAAACAGGATCCGCATGAATATAAGGAAGAACAATAAAACCCAGTTTTGCCAATTCTTCTGTGGCTTTTAGAGTTTCAATCGGGTCAGGCATTAAATATTTAGGGTCAGGATGAATCTCTAGTTTAATCCAATTCGTTTCTAACGACTCTCTAGCCATTTGAGCTGCAAAAATCGCCTCTTTTGCATTACGTACACCAGAAGTGTTGGGCAAAAGGTTAATATGAGGGTGATTTAAATGAATTAAAATATCATCGTCATTATCTTTTAAATCGACTCTCTTTAAAGCTACAGTTACCAATTCCGATTCCGAAGCAACCAATGCTTTTTCCATTTCAGTAGCTGAACTGAACTTTCCTGTTCCTGTAAACAAACGGGAGTTAAATGTTTTGTCTGCTATTTTTAACATAGTAGTTAGTTATTAATAGGGTTTAAAATCTTTAGCGCACTATACATTTGGCTCAGCTCAGCAGCCGGATCATTTGCATTCGTTAATGCACCCGATAATGCTACTCCGTGTACGCCTGTAGTCATAATCAAAGGAATATCCTTTAATTCAATGCCTCCAATTGCAATAACAGGAGTGGTGATACCTGTTATAGAAACCTGTTTCATAATTGCTTCATACCCTTTTAAACCAATTATAGGGCTTAAGTTTTGTTTGGTATTGGTAAAACGATAAGGACCTAATCCAATATAATCAGCTCCTTCAGCAACCCTTTGTTTTACATGCTCAAAAGTATTCGCTGTGCCACCAATAATTATTTGATTACCAACAATGTTTCTTGCTTCCGCAATTGGCATATCCGTTAGGCCTAAATGCAGCCCATAAGCTTCAGCCTTAAGCGCAATTAAGGGATGGTCGTTTACAATTAACCTTGCGCCATAAGCCTTGCAAAGTGCATTAGCTTTAATGGCCAGGTCAAGAATCACATCGTCAGGCTTATTTTTAACCCTCAGTTGTATCCATTTTGCCCCTGCAATAAGTGTTTTGTTAATGGCGTCTAAATGGCCAGTGTTTTCAGTTTCCTGTGATATATAGTGTAGTTTATCAATCATAATGAATGGTACCCCAGTAGGGTATTGTTACTGTTTAGAAAATTTTCGATGTATAGCTTAGCATTACCGCAAGCTTGTTTTAAACTATGGCCCAGAGCTAAATTCGCCGCGATAGCGGCTGATAAAACGCAACCAGATCCATGCTTTTGATGGATTTCATTAACGCGGGGAGTAAACTCGTAAATGCCATCCTCTTCATAAAGATAATCAGTGCCTAATGTTGTAATACTGTGACCACCTTTTAATAAAACAGGGCAGTAATTGGCCCAAAGCCTGGCTATACTGCTTGCATCTGTTGTTTGCCCACCTAAACTTAGCATTTCATTATAGTTTGGTGTAATCAGGTCAATTTGCTTAAGCACGGGCGATAGTATTTCCATTCCATTTGTCCAATCATGAAAATCATAACCTGAGCTTGCCTTTAATACAGGATCTACTATGATCTTTAAATCAGGGCTTTTTGATCTAAGGAAACAGACCACATCAAGCAAAACAGAAACATCTTTTATTAACCCTATTTTACAGGTCAATACCTTAAATTTGGCAATCAAAGGCTCAAGTTGTTCAATGATTTGCGATGAATTTAACCAGTTGTTTTTAAGAAATTCCTTATCTGTTTGTACTGTTAGTGCACTGCATATGCCAAAACCATAAACTTGATGTTGTTCAAAGCACTTTACATCTGCCAAAATACCGGCACCCGCACTCGGGTCAAATCCCGCAATACTAATAGCATATGGCCTGTTTGCTAACATATTTTCTGTATAGTTTTAAAATTAGGTACGGCTTTTGACGGATCATTCCAGATGTAACCCAAAACAGCAACCCCATCAAATCCCATTGAATTAAGTTTCACAGCATTGCCAGCATCAATTCCACCTAATGCTATCAATTTGGTGCCGTTTTGGCTATGTGGTAATTTAAAATTAGGATTGAGTACACCGGTGTACCCCGGTTTAGATATGCTGTTAAACACTGGTCCAAAAAAGGTATAATCAAATCCTTGCAAATTGTTAATCTCCTCAGGCTGATGGATGGATGTACTTAACACTGTATTTTTAAAATTAAACACTGCATTAGCTTCTTGCAATTGTTTTCTTTGCGCCTCCTTATAATGCAGTCGTTTAATCCCAAAATCGTTTGTAAGCTCATGAAAATGGTGTAATGCAATCCTGTTGTGATATACCTCATCAATTTCAGAAATCAGTTGTTTGCAGTATGCCCTGGTACATGATTCTTTTCTTAAATGGAATATGTCTAATCCGCTTTCAAACAATTGATTAATTATTTTTGATTCACTACCTATTACAGCAGGATTTGCAATCACAATTACATTCATTTACAAATAGATTTCGCTGCCTTTTTCTGCAAACTCCTTCGATTTTTCTGCCATTCCCTTAGCCAATGCATCCTCCTCATCAACACCCTGTTTTACTGCATATTCTCTAACATCCTGTGTAATTTTCATCGAGCAGAAGTTTGGACCACACATAGAGCAGAAGTGAGCGATTTTTGCGCCATCTGCCGGTAAGGTTTCATCATGAAACTCCTTTGCTGTATCCGGATCAAGAGAAAGGTTAAACTGGTCTTCCCATCTAAATTCAAATCTTGCCTTACTTAAAGCATTGTCTCTATACTGCGCACCAGGATGTCCTTTTGCTAAATCGGCAGCATGAGCTGCAATCTTATAAGTAATTACACCATCTTTAACATCCTTTTTGTTAGGTAAGCCCAGATGTTCTTTGGGCGTTACATAACACAACATTGCAGTTCCAAACCAACCTATCATGGCAGCACCAATTGCCGATGTGATGTGGTCATACCCAGGAGCAATATCAGTAGTTAAGGGCCCTAATGTATAGAATGGAGCTTCAGAGCAATGTTCCAACTGTTTCTCCATGTTTTCTTTAATCAGGTGCATTGGTACGTGACCAGGGCCTTCAATTATAGTTTGCACATCATGTTTCCAGGCGATTTTGGTTAGTTCGCCAAGTGTTTCCAATTCAGCAAATTGAGCTTCATCATTGGCATCGGCAATACAGCCCGGTCTTAAACCATCGCCTAGAGAAAAGGATACATCGTAAGCCTTCATGATCTCACAAATCTCTTCAAAATGAGTATAAAGGAAGCTTTCTTTATGATGCGCAAGGCACCATTTAGCCATAATAGACCCACCTCTTGATACAATTCCGGTTACTCTTTTTGCCGTAAGCGGGATGTAGCGCAGCAATACACCGGCATGTATAGTAAAGTAATCTACACCTTGTTCGGCCTGTTCAATTAAAGTATCTCTAAAGAGCTCCCAGGTTAAATCTTCGGCTTTCCCGTTAACTTTTTCTAATGCCTGGTATATAGGCACGGTTCCAATAGGAACCGGAGAATTTCTGATAATCCATTCGCGTGTTTCGTGGATGTTTTTTCCGGTCGATAGGTCCATTATCGTATCTGCACCCCATCTGCATGCCCATACTGCCTTTTCAACTTCTTCTTCAATAGAAGAGGTTACCGCTGAATTACCGATGTTGGCATTGATTTTAACCAGAAAATTCCGGCCAATAACCATTGGCTCTAACTCTGGGTGGTTAATGTTGCAAGGAATTACAGCCCTGCCCGAAGCTACTTCTTTGCGTACAAACTCTGGTGTAATATATCCCTTTGGAGTATTTGCACCAAAGCTGTGGCCTTTATGCTGATGGCCCATTACATCGTATTGTGTACCCAGCTGTTCGTTTAATAAGTCAATTCTTTGGTTTTCCCTTATAGCAATGTATTCCATTTCGGCTGTAATAATGCCTTTTTTAGCATAATGCATTTGCGAAACATTAGCTCCCTTTTTTGCTTTGTAAGGCTTATTGATGTGTGCAAACCGTAATGAGTCCAACTTATTATCGGCTAAACGTTGTTTGCCATAATCCGAAGATATGCTATCCATTTGTTCAACATCCAATCGGTCGGTTATCCATTTCTCTCTTAGTCGTGGCAGGCCTTCTTTTACGTCAATATGTGCGTTAGGGTCGGTATATGGGCCACTGGTATCGTACACTGTTACCGGAGGATTTGGTTCAGTTAAGCCGAAGCCATTATGGATTTTGGTATCGCTCAAACTAATTTCTCGCATTGCAACTTCAATATCGTGCAATTGTCCTTTTACATAAATTTTACGCGAGGCAGGGAAGGGGCTGCGACTGATTACATCTTCGGTTGGAGTTTTTTCACTTTTCATAAATACTTTAATTTATATGAAGGATTGATTTAATACGTGATTTGGGTATTAACCACCTTGTGTGGCTTTAATAAGAATTACCTGATCGCCATGTTTTAACTCATGTTCGGCCCAGGCTGATTTAGAAATAATGGTTTGATTAATGGCTACAGCAATACCTTTCGCCTGAACGTTAATAGCAGACAGCATTTGTTCTACAGAACAAGAGCTGTTAAACTCGTAATTTTGTTGATTTACAGTTATCTCCATCTTTAAATGTTTTGGAAAAACTGTAGAGATAGCCCATAGCGGGACGAAAAGACAGCAATAGATTTGCTTCTACTTTTCCCTTCGGCAGTACTAACTGCATCAGGTTCAAAGGGTATATCTCAGCACAAGGCACCCCTAAAGTTTTTTGTAAAGCTATGTTATTTTTTGGAAAAACAAATAGAAGGGTTAAAACTTATTCAACTACCTAACTTACCTTTAAAAATAATCTGATCATCTTGCTAAATAGTTTTTCTAGCTACAATATGAATTGTTTACATTTGTACCCTATTAATTACGACTAGCTGCATTTTAGGGTGATTAATTTTATTTTTCATCTCAAATTAATGATTTCAAACAGTAAACATCGGTTTTTTTTAAGTCTTTTCTTTTTCATTTCAGGCTTTAGCTTTGCTACCTGGGCTTCAAGAATCCCTACAATTAAAACCACATTTGGATTTAACGAAGCAGAATTAGGAAGTATTTTACTGGCAATGCCGGTGGGGTCTTTAATTGGGCTGCCTATATCTGGCTGGTTGGTGTCAAAATACAATAGCAGAGTGCCTTTAACTGTTGGTTATGCATTAAATGCACTCTCTCTTGCTTTAATTGGTATTGCACACAATACCTTTAGTTTGGTACTGGCAATTTGTGTGTTTGCTTTCACCACCAGGATTTTCAATATTTCTGTAAATACCCAAACACTAACCCTGCAAAAAAGATTCGAGAAAAAGATAATAGGTTCATTCCATGGGTTTTGGAGTATTGGAGGTATAGCTGGCATTGCTTTGTCTACTCTTTTACTAACCTTAAATGTAACACTGGCGGTTCATTTTTCTATTGTAGCCATTTTAATGTTGCTTGTAACTGCATACTCATACCAGTTTTTGCTAAAAGGAGATAAATCTGAAACAGGTAATAAATTGATATTGAGCAAACCAGATCCATATATCTTTTACCTTGGTATAGTTGTGTTTTTATGCGCAATATGTGAAGGCGGGATGTTCGATTGGAGCGGGATTTACTTTCAGGAGGTATTAAATGCACCAATATTTACCTATGGATACCTGATCTTTATGACTTTTATGGCAACATCAAGATTCCTTTCTGATATTATTATTGTAAGGTTTGGCATGCCAAAAACATACATCATGAGTGCTGTTTTTATAGTGTCTGGAATTTTGCTAGCCATCATATTTCCAACATTCTGGACAGCCATGATCGGTTTTTCGTTAGTAGGTTTTGGAACAGCATCTATAATCCCCATGTCCTATGCATTGGCAGGAGCCTCAAAAAAATACTCACCAGGGATGGCCATATCTATTATAGCAACCTATTCTATAACAGGAATGCTATTAGGTCCCCCATTAATAGGATATCTTGCCCATGCATTTAATTTAAGAGTATCCTTTGTTGTTTTTGGATTATGCGGACTGATGCTTGTGCCTATAACCAAAATGTTTTTTAAACACCAAAGGATCTCTGGATAGCAACTTATAGATTAAGCATTCTGAATAGCATCGTTAGCATCATCAGCAGCGTTTTTAACGGCAGATTTAGCTTTTTCCAGCTCTGTATCTCTAAACTCTTTAAACTCCTGCGATACGGAATTTACTTTTGTTTTAACGTTATCTACTACCTGATTTTTTAGTCCGCCCAGACTTTGTTTTCCATTATTGAAATTGTCCTTAATGGAATGAAAACCATCTTTTACATTATCTGCAAGATCTAAGGCTTTGTCAGATATTCTTTCTCTCGTTCTTTTTCCGCTGTTAGGCGCAAATAGTACACCTAGAACAGCACCTACCGCTAAACCAGCCAATAATCCTACTATTGCTCCAGATTTATCAGTGGGCATAGTGGGGAAATTAGACAAGCGGTTAGATATTAATTTTTTATAATTCATAATAGAAGCTTTTACTAATCACTAACACATTCCGTACCAGAGTGTTTTAATAAATTAAAATTTATCATATTGTGTAGCAGTCCATTGAAAATCGTGTAATAGTTTAAAAAAGAGAGATAAGAAAACCAGTATATTTAAGGTAAGTATGAAAAAATTTTGTTTTGCCCTGGTTTTATTTTTGGTAGTCAATGCAGATAAAGTAAAATCTCAGTCTATTAATCCCGACAACACACAACAAGTTTTTGCAGAGTTGTTAAAGCTTAAAAATCAACTTATTTTACAGGCGGGCAATGGCACACAAACAGTTTCTGCAATTAGCCGGATGCTTGAACTTGGATTATGGGAAACGGCTGACAGCCTTATAGAGTATTCAAAAGATAAAGGCATAGATTATCAATTGCTTAAAGCTAATTACTTAATCTTAAATAATAGATATAAGGAAGCAGAAATTATAGTACTCAAGGTTTTGAAGCAAGAGCGTAAAAATGAAAAAGCACTGCTCATAAAAGGCTTTTTAGAGATACAAGCATGGCGCTTGCCTAAGGCTGAAAGTATTGCAAAACAAGTACTTCAAACCAATCCAAAAAGTGAAGATGCAGCGCTGTTACTTGGTAAGGTTAAACTGCTTCAAAAAGAGTACGCAGCAGCCCTAATTATTGCCGGTGAGATACAACAGCTTAATCAGAAAAGTGCAAAAGCCTACCAGCTTGAAGCCGATGTTTATTTTTGGGATCAGCATCCTGAAAAGGCTGAGCAACCATTGATTAAATCACTTGAATTAGATCCTTTTAATGCCGATGCACGATTCAGCTACGGTTACGCCATATGGAGGAGGGTAGATGCAACACAACTTAAGGCCATGGCAGCACAATGGGAGCTTGCATTGGCAATTAATCCGCTTCATTATCAAACGCATTGGCATTGGGGCAATGGACATACGAATTTAACCTATGCAGATTACGCCGAACCAAATGATGATGAGGTTAGAAAAGCCCTCGCAAAGGCTGATTTATTAGTTAAAGCCAATAATTTGACAGAAGCGATAAAAGTTACCAGAATAGTACAGGAACAATATGGTAACTCGGTTTTGCCTTTAATGTATAGAGCATCGATTTATTATAGTGCATTTAATCTTGATAGAAACATGCGCCTTGATTCTGCTGAGCATATTTTTAGAGCAATTTTGCTTAGAAAAAAACACTATGGCCCGGCTCATAATGGTTTGTCGGCGGTTATTAAATCAAAAAGGCTTCCATATCTGGATGTATATGAAAAAATCACAAAAGAATTGGCCGAAACAAAAATTACAGATATTAAGAATTTTGTAAAGGTGTTTTCAGATGTAGATTATTATCCCGGAGAAACAGCGAAAGCAATGGTTTGGAATCAGTTGTATTCATCGGTAGTTTACTTTCCTTTTTTATCTAAACAAGTCAATACGTTTAAAATACCTCCTTTGCATCACGATCTGGCAACAACAATGAATGCCCCGGCCTTTAGGTATATGACCACGTTTGATAACAGACAGTGGATGGATATAAGAGGAGTAGGAAGTGGAGCAGCAGGGATAGAATATGTTGAACGTGGTGCGTTTATGGAACGCAATGTAGTATTGCATGAGTATGTGCATTTATTTCACGGAGCGGTATTAACTGATGCTGAAAACAGGAAAATCAGAGCTTTATACTATAATGCGATGAAACAAAAGCGTACGCTGGATTATTATTCTCAAAATAACGAAAGTGAATATTTCGCACAAACCTATCCCGCATATTTTGAACCGGTAAAAGTACACCCGCTTGATTTTAAATCGATGAATACTACTGCTGATTTAAAATCGAAGGATCCGGATATGTATAGTTTTCTGGATAAATTGGTTTCAAAGGAAAGGGCTTATTTAGCTGGGAACAAACAGGCTATGGCCAGTAATTGGGCTGAGGTGTACGTTAGCCTGGCAAGTAGGGCAGGTAATTCGAAACTTGCTGAAACTTACCTGGATACAGCTTTAACGTACGACAGTAAGTATCTTCCCGCTTATCTGAGCATTACTCATCTCAAAATATATAATAAAGATTTTAGTGGTGCTGAACAATGGCTCAGTAAAGCAAAGGGTATTAATATTATGTACGCTCCAATTTACGTGATGTATGCAGAACTTGTTGCCGCTAAATATGCAGGCAGGCAAATTAGCGAGGAAGAATCTATTAAACAGCAGGCCGAATACCTGCAGCAATCAATTGACCTGGAAGATGATTATCAGGAGCTCGCAAAGAATAATTTGCTACTGATAGAAATGTACCGGAAAAATGCCAGGCTAAAGGAAGCTATTTCTGCTGCAGATCTTTACATTAAAACCGGAGCAACAGTATCTACATATTTAAGAGACAGGATAGACGATGCCATTGCATTTTCTGCTTCTTTAAGGGCAACTTTAGGCAACACAGAACAAGCTCTGGTTTTAAAAAAGCTTGTTGATCAGAATCCACAGGATTTTGAACTTATAAATATGTATGCCGATGCCCTGGCCGGAAACAAGCAATACGAAGAAGCAATCGGTACATTAAAGGAAGCGCAGAGGATTTTGACTGCCTCAGGAAACGGAAGACCGGATTATAATTTAAGAATTGCTGAATTTTATAATGAATTGAAATATAAGGATAGTACCGGTACTTATTTGAAGTCATTTCTTTTAGATAAGTCTTCTGTGAAAGGGCCAGACCAATTAAGGTATATAAGGCTTTTAGCCGAAACTGGATATAAAACCAAGGCGTCTGAATTGTTAAAAACACTAAATAGGTCTGGCGACAATATTTATACTTCAGATTACCTCTATACTTCTGCCAAATTATTGCAGGCCAATCATCAAAAAGCTCAAAGTATTGCCTTGCTTGAAAAAGCCATTCAGGTAAACCCGTACCACTTGGCTGCTTATAAGGCGCTAATAGCTGCTGCCAAAGCCAAAAAACAAACCAATAGAGTTAAAGAACTGGAGCTTAAAATGAAAAAGAATAACTTGAAATAAGGCAAAATCAGCTCGCAATTTTTTTTACTAAAAATAGACTAATTAACCTATTTTATTCTCTACTTTTGTAGTGTGTACTTTTTACACTAACTATAGTAGATTATGAAGAAAAGTTTGCTTGCTTTAACCCTTGGAGGCCTTGGAATCGGGATCACAGAATTTGTGATGATGGGCCTTTTGCCAGACATCGCGAAAGATTTAAATATTACCATACCTCAGGCCGGGCATCTTATTTCTGCTTATGCTTTAGGGGTTGTAATTGGCGCACCATTATTAGTAGCTATTGCGGGTAGTTATCCTCCAAAAAAGATATTGATGGTATTAATGCTTATGTTTACAGGCTTTAATGCGTTTTCGGCATTTGCACCCGATTATAATACCATGTTTATAGCACGCCTGCTGGCAGGTTTGCCACATGGTGCTTTTTTTGGAGTAGGTTCTGTAGTAGCAAGTAAAATAGCGGAAAAGGGTAAAGAAGCCCAATCTGTGTCATTAATGTTTGCAGGCTTAACTATAGCAAATGTAATAGGAGTACCTCTGGGCACTTACATTGGCCATAATTACTCATGGAGATATACTTTTGTAATCATTGTTATTGTAGGTTTAGTAACCTTATTGAGTTTAAAATCATGGATGCCAGCGCTACCAGCTACCAAGAATCGTGATTTAGGTAAAGAACTTAACTTCTTTAAACTTCCAGAATCATGGTTAATCATTTTAATGATTGCAATTGGTACCGGAGGGTTATTTTCATGGTATAGCTACATTGCTCCTTTGCTTACTGAGGTTTCAGGATTCTCAGCCAATTCAATCACCTATATTCTGGTTGTAGCTGGTTTGGGTATGTTGGTAGGTAACTTTATTGGAGGTAAACTTGCGGATAAAATATCGCCTGCAAAAGCAACTATTACCTTACTGATCGCCATGTCCGTTAGTCTTTTAATTGTGCATTACGTGTCAGGAAATCAGGTATTAGCCGTAATAATGACATTCGTAACAGGTGCAATAGCTTTCGCAGCAGCATCACCAATTCAGATGCTGATGATCAATACCGCTAAAGGATCAGAAATGCTTGCGGCTTCTGTTAGTCAGGCCAGCTTTAATATAGGAAATGCGCTAGGTGCATTTTTAGGTGGGTTGCCACTGGCAGCAGGTTACGATTATACGTCTCCGGTTTCGGTTGGATCAATAATGGCTTTAACAGGTGCAGCATTTGCATGGATGCTTATTGCAAGAAGCAGAAGGGTTACTAAATTGAATTACGCTTAAAAGTTCTAGATTAGTGTCGTGAAAGACATTATTCCAGTCCATAAACTCTATGAACGCTCCTCGGCCGGAATGGAGGTGCTCTATTTTGAAGGCATAAAAGAACGTGCATCGCCTTTAGGAATACATAGAGATGATCATTACATTTTTATATTTCAGGAAAAGGGAGAAAGCAATTTTATGCTTGATTTTAAACCGCTTTTGGTTAAAGGTCGTGCCTTATTATATGTATTGCCAGGGCAGGTACATCATAGCATAGATAGTAAGAATGCTACAGGCTGGTTTCTGGCAATTGATACGCTACTGGTTAATGAAGAATACAGAGCCGTTTTTGAACAATACATTATAACTAATGAGCCTTTATCTGTTGATGATGCTAAGGCAGAAAAATTTAAGGAATGCCTGAAATTGCTCTATGAAAGGTTTAAGCTTATTGAAGAGTCCTTAAGCAGGCCAATCGCGCATTCGCTGGCGCAGTCTTATATAGGAATGGTTGCTGAGGTCTATCTGGCAGAAACTCAATACGGGCAAAAACAAAATACCAGACCCATTCAAATCAACAGCCAGTTCAGAAGTTTACTTCTGGCAAATTTTAAAACAGTTAAAAGCCCTTCTGAATACGCAGAAAAATTGAATATCTCCCTTACTTATTTGAATGAAGTTGTTAAAGGGCATACGGGTTTTCCGGTTAGCTATTGGATTCATAATGAGGTTGTACTTGAAGCAAAGCGGTTGTTATATTATAGTGATCTGACGGTAAAAGAAATTTCATTTGAATTGGGCTACTCAGATCATACTTATTTTTCCAGATTATTTACTAAAGTTGCCGGAACTTCTGCCGGGGCTTTTAGAGCCGGATACCGCAAATAGTCCAATAATTACCTTTCTTTCTTCATTGTAATGTGAGCTTTTTTGATGTTGTTTTGTAGAATTCAAAACAAGTAAATATGAATTTAATAAAAAGAAAGGCACTTGTAATATTCGAAAAGCAATTTGGTAAAACCGGGCAGGTTCTGGACGTTCGTGCATGGAATCCTTCAACGTTTTATGAAATAGACCTGCACTTGCCGGGGGTGGATATGAGCAAATGGCAAAGTGTACAACATATGAAATGCAAAGTTGCAGATGGCGTTTACAGAGACTATACACCTGCACATTGGGACGAGGAGACACAAACCTGCACCTTGTACGTTGATGCAGCCCATGATGGTAGCGGAAGCAAATGGGCCGCCAGCCTAAAACCAAAGGATGAGATTGTTTACCTCGGCATTTCGAGTACTTTTACAAAACCTGTTTCTTCTGTATCTTTAACCTGCTTAGGCGACAGTTCGGCGATAGGACATTTTTTAGCTTTGGAGCAATTAGCAGGCAAGGGTAACGTTTCGGGAGCTGTAGTAATTAAGGAAGAAGAACACCGCAGAGCATTTAGGTCTTATTTTGATTCGCCGTTAGAAGCAATCCCTCAAAAAGTGAATAGTAATATTAACAATTTGCAGGAGTGGTTAAAAGAACAAAACCTTGATAGTGGTGCGGTTTATTTAGCTGGAAACGTTCCTATGGTTGTAGAACTCAGGAAAATAATTAAAGCATTACCGGGTTTTAATGGCCGTGTTAAGGTACAGGGTTTTTGGTGGTAAAGTTTTATCTTTGCGCCCAGTAATAAAGAAAGAATAATGGGAAGTGCACAGCTGGAAAGAATCCAAAAAGAAATAGAGCCTTTAAGGCAACAGATAATCAACCATAAAGTTTATTCAGTTATCAATGACCTTGAAGATTTAAGGATCTTCATGCAATACCACGTGTATGCAGTATGGGATTTTATGTCGCTATTGAAATCGCTTCAAATTAACCTTACATGTACAACTATTCCATGGTTCCCGGTCGGATCGGCAAATAACAGGTATCTCATTAATGAAATTGTAGCCGGAGAAGAATCTGATATAGACAGCAAAGGCGAAAGAAAAAGTCACTTTGAGATGTACCTTGATGCCATGAGCCAGTGTGGTGCAGATACAAACCAGATAAATCAGTTCGTAAATGCTTTGAAAACAACCGGTGATTTGAATAAGGCCTATGAGTTATCTGATACTCCGGATGAGGCCAGGAGCTTTGTAGATTTTACATTTAAAGTTATCAATAGCAATCAGCCGCATTTGCAAGCAAGCACGTTTACCTTTGGCAGAGAAGATTTGATACCTAATATGTTCCTGACTATAGTAAACGACCTGAATAGGAAATTTCCTGAACAGATTTCTCTATTTAAGTACTATCTGGATAGGCATATCGAAGTTGATGGAGATCATCATAGTCACCTTGCGCTTGAAATGACTTCAGACTTATGCGGTAATAACGCAGAGTATTGGAATGCTGCAGAGCAAGCAACCATAGAATCGCTTAAAAAGCGAATTGAACTATGGGATGGCGCCTACAATAAAATTGTATTTGCCACCACTATAGCCTAGTTTATTTCATCAAATCAAAGAATTTTGATAAATCCTTTTCATTGCTGGAGTAAAACGTTAGCTTTTTAGCTGTATCGTAAAGGTATAGTGACGGGTATTGTTTTGGATGGAACAACGGAATAAATACACGATCACGATCTTGTAAAATCGTTACATTCTTTAGGGCTTGTAGTGGTTTGCCATAATTGGTAAAGAAATAGTCAATAGAACGTTGCTCATCCTGAGTAATCATATAAACATTAATATTCTTTAGTTCTTTGGTTCTCTTAGACATGTTTGCGGCTGTTCTCTGGCAGTGTTCGCAAGTAGCATCAAAAAACATCAATAAGGCTTTTTTGCCTTTAGCTATTTGAGTTGTTGAATAGGCATTGCCATCAGTTTTATAGAAAACTGCCGTAGGTAGCACACTACCCGGTAAAAGAGTCTGACTAAAAGCAATGGTCGAAAATGCACAAAGAATTAGGGAGAATATTAGTCTTTTCATGATGTTCTTAATAAGAAAGTGCTAATATCATATTCTTTATAAGAAAAAACGTCATTTAAAACCTAATTTTTACAATAGAGTCAAGGATTTCCAATAAAGATAGTTGCGCTAAGTGATTGCAAATGGCCGGTTTGTGCAACAATAAGATGATAAAAGATTAGCCTGAACTGTTTATAAAAACTTTTCTCTAAGTTTGTTTACATACAAATGAGCGACTAATGAAAGTTGAAAATTTAGAGCCGACAGCGCTTTGGAATAATTTTATCAGTTTAAATGCAATACCCAGGGCATCAAAAAAAGAACAAAGGGTAATACAGTTTATAGTTGATTTTGGCGAAAGCCTTAAACTGCAAACAATTCAGGATCATATCGGGAATGTAGTTATTAAGAAGCCTGCAACTGCTGGTATGGAGAACAGACAAACCGTAATTTTGCAGTCGCACCTGGATATGGTACACCAAAAGAATGGCGATACCATTTTTAATTTCGATACTCAGGGAATTGAAATGTATGTAGATGGTGATTGGGTTAAGGCAAAAGGTACTACTTTGGGTGCCGATAATGGTATTGGAGTAGCAACTATCATGAGTATTTTGGCCTCTTCAGATATTACTCATCCTTCTATTGAAGCTTTATTTACAATAGATGAAGAAACAGGAATGACAGGAGCAAAGGAGCTTGATCCATCTAACCTTTCGGGAACTATTCTGCTTAACCTTGATACCGAAGAAGATGATGAGCTTACTATTGGATGTGCCGGAGGTATAGATACAAATACGATATATACGTATAAGCAAAAACAAGTTGCAGACAATGTAATAGCTTACAAGATATCTATAAAAGGTTTACTTGGTGGCCATTCTGGTATGGATATTCATAAGGGGCGGGCCAATGCGAATAAATTGATGAACAGGTTGCTTTATGAGGCAAATCAGGAGCTTGGTATCCAGTTGGGCTCAGTTGATGGAGGAAGCTTAAGAAATGCCATACCGAGAGAATCAAATGCAGTGATTGTTATAACATCTGCACGGAAAGAAAAATTTAACGACTTTATAAAAAGTTTTACTGTTACTATTAAGGCTGAATTTCATGCTATAGAGCCTTCTTTATCAGTTTCGGCAACTGAGGCAGAGTTACCTGGGTTTGTGATGGATGAGGGAGATTTTACAAAGATTACAAACGCCATTTATGCGTTGCCTAACGGTGTTTTTAGAATGAGTCCCGATATTGCTGACCTGGTAGAGGCATCCTCTAACCTTGCTAGAGTTATTATTGCAAACGGAGAATTTGTTACCCAGTCGCTACAACGAAGTAGTGTTGAAAGTACCAAGCGTGATGTAGCAATTGCGGTAGCTTCGGCTTTGGAAATTATTGGATGTGATGTTTCGCGTAGTGGAGATTATCCGGGCTGGAAACCTAATCCGGATTCTGCCATTTTAGAATTGATGGCAGAGCTATACAGAAACAATTTCAATTCAGAACCTAACGTTAATGCCTGCCATGCAGGTTTAGAATGCGGTATTCTGGGAGCTCATCTTCCTGGAATGGATATGATTTCTTTTGGACCAACAATTCATGGAGCACATTCGCCAGACGAAAAGGTACAGATCTCTTCAGTACAAAAGTTCTGGGACTATTTGCTAAAGGTACTTCAGCAAATTCCAGTTAAAAATAACTAAATACTAGCCAACCTTTTGCCCAAATTATGAAAGTTTACATATACGCGTTTTTAATACTTATTGTTTTTTCTTTATACCAATGCCAGAGTTATAAAAAGGCTTCTACTTTGAAATCGGTTTCAGATAAGCCTATAGATTTTAGTCAGTCGCCTGTTGTTCCCGCCAACGAATCCATTGGTAAAATGCTTATTGAAGATGGATTTGAAGTAGAGCTTATTGCCGCCGAACCGATGGTTACAACACCTGTGGCAATGAGTTTTGATCAGAAAGGACGCATGTGGGTAGTAGAAATGAATGGTTATATGCCCGATACTTTAGGGACTGGAGAAGATAAGCCCTCGGGTAAAATCGTTATTCTGGAGGATAAAAATAAGGACGGTATAGCAGATGAACGTAAACTGGTATTAGATTCATTAGTATTGCCAAGAGCAATTTGCTTAATTGAAGATGGAATTCTGGTAGCAGAACCACCAAACTTGTGGTATTATGAACTTAAAAATGATAAACCGGTAAAAAGAACCCTTGTAGATAATAAATATGCTGTTGATGGTAATGTAGAGCATCAGCCAAATGGATTATTAAGGGCGCTAGATAATTGGATTTATAACGCCAAATCAAGTAAAAGATACAGAAAGCAAGGCGATAAATGGTTAATTGAGGATACGCATTTTAGAGGCCAGTGGGGAATAAGCCAGGATAATTATGGAAGGTTGTACTACAATGATAATTCAACAAATTTATTAGGCGATTATTTTAGCCCGGGCTTTGGCGCTACAAATAGGAACCAAAGAAGTGTAGATGGTTTTTCTGAAAGAACAGTGCCAGATAATCGCGTATACCCAATCAGGCCTACACCAGGGGTAAACAGAGGTTATTCACCAGGAACACTGGATGATAGCTTGAGATTAAGAAACTTTACTGCAGCATGCGGGCCATTGATTTATCGTGGAGATTTATTTGGCAGCGCTTTCGATTTTAATGCATTTGTTGCTGAGCCTTCGGCAAACTTAATTAAGAGAAATATTTTAAAAGAGAACGGAAATGCTGTAAATGGAGAACAAGCATACAAAAATAAAGAGTTTTTAGCCAGCGTCGACGAACGTTTTAGACCCGTAAGTTTATATAATGGGCCTGATGGTGCATTGTATGTTGTGGATATGTATAGGGGAATTATACAGCATAAAACCTATGTTACCCCGTATCTTTCTGGCCAGATTAAAGCCAGAAACCTTACATTACCACTGGCATGCGGCCGAATTTATAAGATTGTTCCTAAAGGTAAAAAGCCAGTTGCTGTAACTATACCTAATGATCCTGATAAACTTATAGCCTTATTGGGAAGTACGAATGGTTTTGTGCGCGATATGGCTCAACAAACGCTAATTGATGGAAAGTACAAGCAAGCCATTCCGCATTTAAAGGCAATTTTAAAGGAAACAACAAATCCTTTACAAGTAATCCATGCAATATGGACGCTTGAGGGTCTTAATGCCTTAGAAACCAATGAGGTATTGCCTTTGTTAAAAAATACAAACTGGCCAATTCGAATGCAGGCTTTAACAGTGTTGCCTTCGGTAATTAATTTATCATCTTATGAGTATTATGTAAAAGCATTAAATGACCTTATAGAAGCTAACGATGAGTTAGCAGCGCCATATGTTGCATTTGTATCAAAATATATTAAGCCATTTAATGAACAGGCAGCCGATAATATGCTGGTTGGTCTTGTAAAAAAATATCCTAACAATAGTTTTGTTTCTGATGCCGTGATTAGCAACTTAGCCTATCGCGAAGAGCGTTTTAAAGAAAGTATCGCCAAATTTGAACCTGATACAAACCTAAAAATAAACAAACAGCTGCAGCGGGTAATTACTGCTTACAATAACACTAAAAAGAATAGAGATCCTGATGTTCTTGCCAAACAATTTCCTAAAGGATCGGCTCTTTTCTTGTCAACCTGCCAAACCTGTCATTCGCACGATGGTAATGGCATAGCTTCTTTAGCTCCGCCGCTAAATAAATCTCAATGGGTGAATGGTGAAAAAAATACACTCATTTCAATTGTGTTGTTTGGATTAACAGGCCCGGTAAATGTTAATGGTCATGTGTATCAGGCCCCTGAAATTGCAGGTGATATGCCTGGAATTGGTCATAGCGATGAAATTTCTGACGAAGATATTGCTCAATTACTAAGCTTTATCAGAAGCTCATGGCAAAACAATGGAGGTAAAATCGATGTTAAGGATGTGGTGAGCGTTCGTGAGAAACTTAAAGGCAGACAAAAAGCATTTACAGTTGAAGAATTAGAATCAAAAAACTGAAAAACAAATTTATGAAAGTAATAATTGGATCAGATCACGCCGGTTTTGCATATAAAACCATATTAGTGAAAATGTTGCTTGATGAAGGATATGAAGTAATAGATAAAGGAACTCATACAAGTGCGCCAAGTGATTACCCTGATCATGCTGCACATGTTGCTCATGCTTTGTTAAATAAAGAAGGCGACAGGGGGATTTTAGTATGTGGTAGCTCTGTAGGAGTTAGTATGGCAGCAAATAAATTTAAGGGTATCAGAGCAGGTGTATGCCATGATACCTATTCGGCACATCAATCAGTTGAACATGATGACGTAAATGTATTATGTATTGGTGAGCGTGTTATTGGCATTGAATTGGCCAAAGATATTGTGAGGGCGTTTCTCAAGGCTATCTTTTCTAACGAAGAACGACATGTTAAACGATTAGAAAAAATAGCCGCTATTGAGAGAGGAGAGATGTAGGGGGCTTTATTGATTGGTAATAACTTGGCCATTAAAGGCATGTTCGGTTCCTTCTGGAGTAAGCATGCCTTTTGATATTATAGTATAAACTTTGCCTTTTTTGATATCTATATCTTTCAGTTCTTTTTTAACTGCACCAGATGCTTTGTCTTTAATTTCAAAAGTGTAGAGCTTGGCAGGAATCTCAACAAAATCACTCGCAGCTTTATATGCTTTATCGGTAGCCACAGCAACACTATCCTTAAATGCAAGATTAAGCGCGGGGGCATCAGGAGATAAATTTATAAACCTTACAAAAGCTTTTTCAGCAGCTGGAACTTTAATGTTATCGTTAACAACAAGATAGTCAAGGCTTGTTGCCTTTCCTATAATGAATAAGGAATAGATTTTGCCGGTTTCAAATTTTAAGCTTTCCGAAAGTAAGCTTTCAGTACTGGTTTCGGTGGTAAGTTTACCGGTAAACTCGCCCGGGCTTAACCGAAAATAAGGTACAACACCCCCAAAAGGAAGCGCACCGGAATTCACTTTGCTTTGGTTCAAATAGAAATTATAAGTAGCTAAAGTAGGCGATGCATTAGTAACACTAACTAAAGAAAGATCTGGGTTGGGAGCAGGATCATTTTTACAAGATTGCATCAGTAAGGTTAAAAGCAAGATAATTATAGCAACAATGCAGATTATAAATGAGTTTGAATAAGAGCTTTTAGTGTAGGATTTAGTAGCCATAAAAATTGGTTTAGGGTTTACAGTTAATAATGAGCATAAAAAAAAACAGAGCCGGCTCATCAAGAGCCGACCCTGAATCTAAATTAACGCTCTCAAACCACTAAACGAGGCTTACAAAGGAATCGCTACAGCAGGATTAAAAAAAATGAAACCATCATGATTTTTCAAACCACAAAGTGGTGTGAATAAATTTGATAGCTTCATCACAAATGAAAGACAAATTATAAACAGATGAAAATTATTCTTCTTTAAGGAGCATATTAGCCAGAGGTTCATCTCTACTATAAATGTCTTTACGGAAATTTAACCGATTATTTCGATCTATAAAGGCGGTAAAATATGCGATGTAAACGGGCACTTTCTTTTTTAAAGTAACATATTGCTCTTTCCCCGCATTCATGGCAGTTTTTATTTTATTGTCATCCCAGCCTTTGTTGTTTTTAAGCAGAAATGCGGCAAGTTTTGCAGGATCTTCTACACGTATACAACCATGACTAAATGCTCTGGAAGATTCCCCGAATAATGATTTCGAAGGTGTATCGTGTAAATAGATATCGTAACTATTTGGAAAAAGGAACTTTACTAAGCCTAATGAGTTTTTTGGGCCAGGCTTTTGCCTTACCACCGGCAAGCCGCCGCTGTAGCCGGTTATTTCCATTTGGTGATTTTTAATGTAACTTTTGTCTCGCCTCATGGCAGGTAATACCTCATTACGCACAATACTTGTCGGAACATTCCAATAAGGGCTAAATACTACATATTTCATATCACCCGAAAAGATAACCGTTTTGTGTATAGATTGTCCCACCACAACATTTCCACTCCACAATAAGCTATCAGCATGGTAAACATGCAATTTAAATTCAGGAATGTTTACACCAAGGTAGCTCGAGTCAATTTGAACAGGTAACCAGCGGCTGCGCTCCATATTAACTAAAAGCTGCCTTATCCTTTTTTTGATTGGGGTATTTAACTCAGTTAACGTGCCGGGGCCTATTGTACCATCCGCAGGCATGCCACTTCTTTCCTGAAATTGTTTTACGGCTAAAAGAAATTCATCATTGTAATGCGTATCAGTAGTGTCGCCTTTAAAATCCTCTAATTTAAATAATCGTGTTTTTATCTGGGCAATCACTGCCGATGAATCTCCGGGCTTATATGATTTTTTATCAGCCACTATGGGTTGCCATTGGTCGTTTTGCTCAAGCTCCCGGTATTTAATAAGGAAGTTCTTTAACAGATCGTATTGTCTGTAAACCGGGGCAACAGTTGTTCCGGCAAATTTGGCTGGGCTTTTAATCATACTATCTAAATAAGCATCGTACGCAATCTTTTTACGTGGAAGAAACCATTCCGACGATTTACTAATGGAAGCATCCATGCCTTCCCAGGCCAGTTTAGCAAAAACAAAATATTGAGCAGTTAGCATCAGCTCCAGTTCAATGTTTGGTTTTTTGGTTGATTTGGCATAAATCATAGAATCCAGCGAAGCCCTGTATGGAATATCTTTGTTAATCCCTTCATCTTTAAGGTTTTTAACTCGATCCGTAAGGTTGCCTGCCTGTTCTATTAATCCATTTTTGTTATACCATGCAAAGGCAAAATGCCTGTTGCTATAAAATTTTTGGATTGAGGCAGTATATTCTTTAAGCAAAGGATGCGCAGTGATAAACGATTCTAATTGAAGTGTATCAAAGAATAACTCCTGCTCAGAATTAAAATTTCCAGGAATTGTTTTGTTCCAATCTTTAATAGAACGTCTTTTTAATGAGTCTTTTGTAATTTTTGGTGCCTTCTTTTCCGATTGGTTGCAGCTATTAAAAAATAGCAGTCCCAAAAGCAAAAAGGCTATAATAGGGAATGGGCGTAACAAATTCATGCTTTAATTTTATGTAATAAATATCATGATTTCAAATCGATTTGAAAAGTAAAGGAAGGGCTCAATCTGCAGATATTCACATCTTTTAGATTCATTCTATTGTAAAATGTTGTATTACAGTTGTTTTGTTGGATTTTTTCTGTTTATAACTATGTTGAAAACCTGTTGATAAGGTGTTGGTGAATTGTTAGAAAAATAAATCATATTTTTCTTGTTTTCAATGGTTTAAGTGTGTAAATTAGATCTATCAATTACGAAGTACTTTGACAGTCTGAAGAAATTCCAAAAAGAAAACTTAGCCCAAGGGCAAAAAGATTCTGGAAATTTCGATGATCAGTAAATAAAAACTCGAAGTTCAAAGGAGACAGAGAACACGGGATTTAAGATTACCGGAGCCCCAGCGCAAAGGTATGTAGACTGCTTCAGGACGGACGTATCTCAGATAATGAAACCTACGGGATGATTTACAAAGAGATAACTTAGACGGGTTTCAAAGTTCGTGAGAACTAAGAATACTACGAAATGGTAAAGTAAAAGAAGAATTGATGCTTTTTTAAAGCTACGGCGATAAAAAGGTGGAAACGGAGAACTCAAATCGAAAGAAGCGAGACTCCGTTTTCTTTTTTATAAGACTTTTTAGCTTCTCAAAAATTAATTAGAATGTTCTTTCGCATTCTTGTACACCTGAGTCAGTGCTTCGTCTTTTCCTTCTACATAGTTTTTAATTGAATATTCTACGCTTGTATCAGGCTTTAACGGGCCTTTCTTTCCTTTCCAGTTTTCCCAATATTTGGTAGAATAGGCTACTATTATCTTCGATTTTGGTAGTTCAAAGCCCCTTACTTCACCATATCCATTAATATTGCCACTGGTGGGTTGGCCAATAAAGATAGCGTTTGTATTTCTTTTAATCCTCACCGCATTCATTACTGCTGATGAGAAAGTATGACGGCCAATAAGTACATAGAATTTTCCTTTCTTGTTTAAATAACTTGCAGATAGGTTTTCAATGAAAGGATTTAAAATGGCCGAATTTCCTCCACCGTTGTAACGTAGGTCGAGTATAATTTTTTCGGGTTTTTGTTCATCAATGATAGGGAAAAGTTCTTCACTGAATTTTGCAAAAGAATATTGTTGGTGCTCTCTGCATTCGCTATAATTGAAATAAAGGATTTTTTTATCCGCATTATAATCGAACCAATAATTACTTCTTTTTTTGTGCGAGAGCAGATTTCCCCCCGATCGTACCAGGTTCAGCTTTGTGACATCTTTGCCTGACACCGGTTTAAGACTAATCTTTTGTATCTGACCAGTGCTATTGCTCAATGTAAAGGTTGCTATCGAATCGCTGTCAATCAGTTCTAAACCATTTAACAATACTGGATTGTTAAGATTTTGCAAAAGGCGATCATCAAAATACGCAGGATTTTCATATTGGATGATTTCCTTAAAACGAGCCATTACTTCACTAACCGGATGTCCGTTTATACTCTCCAATTTACTATTCAGTGCCAAAGCATTTGCAGAATCGATCCCCACAACGAATAAACCTTCCTTAAAAAGCTCGAATTGAATGGGTAAAACTTTACTGAAATCTACTTCTATAAAAGTGTGCTCATCACCTATGGATTTTGTTAACTTAAAGAGTTCAGCAATAAAGCGATTTTGATCAAATCCGTTCGATCTCATGGATACCTGATCAACCTTATTTTCAAATTGGCTACTGTTTATTTTGGCAAAAAGGTTAGTATGCTTAACAGGTAAAGTTTTTTTCAGGAATTCTAAATCTTCCATGAAATCGGTTTTTGATAATGTTTGCGAAAAGGATAGATCGCTGATCAGTACAAATAGAATAGCAATAATTGTTTTTTTCATATTGGGTCAATAGCTTATAAAGAATCGGGTTTATGATGTATTAAGAAAAAGACTAAAATTATTTAGAAATGTTGCGTCAAAATATAAATAAACTATAAGAGTCTTTAATCTTCATCTGGTCATGTGCATTTGATGAGATAAATATAATACTATAATAGAATTACAGAATTGGATTTTTTGGGATTTTGGTGTATTAAAGAGACGACTTATTTACGACTCCTGAACGAGTTTGAGACGACTTTGAACGACCCCTGGTCATTTTTCAGGCCATTAAAGGTGTGATGTTGGCTGATGGAAAGGCGTTAGTGTGATAGGGCGAAACCTTAGCTATAGGGTATAATATATACCCCGATGTTACCCATGTTTTAAGCTGCTGTTAATTTTTCTTGTTGTTTTTAAGGGTGTTATGGATTTTGGGGTAAAAAAGGGTGATTTAAGTTTGTAGAGTGTTTGAATTTTTCTACTTTTGCATCCCGCTTCGGAGGAAGGGCGTCATTGAGAGGGAAGGTATAGGAGAGAAAGAAATGCTGCAGGAAATTTGAAAAAAGATTTGCGAAGAAGAAAAAGATTTCTACCTTTGCAGTCCCAAACAAAACGGGAGTTATCAAACGGAGTTTGTTAACGATAAAAAGAAGATTGAAAAGCGTTATTGGTTAAACAGCAAGCGGGGAACAATACGACCTTGCAGACAACATAAGCCATTAGCGATTAGATATAAGAAAGGGGATCCGTGAGGTGACCCGCGAAGTTCATTAAAGAGATGTCATTTATCAACGTAGCGAGGTAAGAAAGTACGATTTCAAAGTACATGAAACCGGTGCTATTATTTTAGAGTCAGGTTCTGACAGACAATACAAAAACAAGAATACAGACTATTATTAACAAGTTAAGAATGGTCAGTGATTCAAACTATAACATTTTACAATGGAGAGTTTGATCCTGGCTCAGGATGAACGCTAGCGGCAGGCCTAATACATGCAAGTCGAACGATACCATCTGGCTTGCCAGCTGGGAAAGTGGCGCACGGGTGCGTAACGCGTATGCAACCTACCTTAATCAGGGGGATAGCCCGAAGAAATTCGGATTAACACCGCATAAAAACACAGGATAGCATTATCCAATGTTCAAATATTTATAGGATTAAGATGGGCATGCGTGTCATTAGCTAGTTGGCGGGGTAACGGCCCACCAAGGCGACGATGACTAGGGGATCTGAGAGGATGACCCCCCACACTGGTACTGAGACACGGACCAGACTCCTACGGGAGGCAGCAGTAAGGAATATTGGTCAATGGAGGGAACTCTGAACCAGCCATGCCGCGTGCAGGAAGACGGCCCTCTGGGTTGTAAACTGCTTTTATTCGGGAATAAACCACATTACGTGTAATGTGCTGAATGTACCGAAGGAATAAGGATCGGCTAACTCCGTGCCAGCAGCCGCGGTAATACGGAGGATCCAAGCGTTATCCGGATTTATTGGGTTTAAAGGGTGCGTAGGCGGCTTATTAAGTCAGGGGTGAAAGACGGTGGCTCAACCATCGCAGTGCCCTTGATACTGATGAGCTTGAATGGACTAGAGGTAGGCGGAATGTGACAAGTAGCGGTGAAATGCATAGATATGTCACAGAACACCGATTGCGAAGGCAGCTTACTATGGTTTTATTGACGCTGAGGCACGAAAGCGTGGGGATCAAACAGGATTAGATACCCTGGTAGTCCACGCCCTAAACGATGAATACTCGCTGTTAGCGATATACAGTTAGCGGCTAAGCGAAAGCGTTAAGTATTCCACCTGGGGAGTACGCCCGCAAGGGTGAAACTCAAAGGAATTGACGGGGGCCCGCACAAGCGGAGGAGCATGTGGTTTAATTCGATGATACGCGAGGAACCTTACCCGGGCTTGAAAGTTAGTGAATGATCTAGAGATAGGTCAGTGAGCAATCACACGAAACTAGGTGCTGCATGGCTGTCGTCAGCTCGTGCCGTGAGGTGTTGGGTTAAGTCCCGCAACGAGCGCAACCCCTATGTTTAGTTGCCAGCACGTTAAGGTGGGGACTCTAAACAGACTGCCTGTGCAAACAGAGAGGAAGGAGGGGACGACGTCAAGTCATCATGGCCCTTACGTCCGGGGCTACACACGTGCTACAATGGATGGTACAGAGGGCAGCAAGCTGGCAACAGCAAGCGAATCTCAAAAAGCCATTCACAGTTCGGATAGAGGTCTGCAACTCGACCTCTTGAAGTTGGATTCGCTAGTAATCGCGTATCAGCAATGACGCGGTGAATACGTTCCCGGGCCTTGTACACACCGCCCGTCAAGCCATGGAAGTTGGGGGTACCTAAAGTATGTAACCGCAAGGAGCGTCCTAGGGTAAAACCGATAACTGGGGCTAAGTCGTAACAAGGTAGCCGTACCGGAAGGTGCGGCTGGAATACCTCCTTTCTGGAGTAGGCCAGACTACTCGCTACGTAAATGATATAATGACAGAAGATCTCAAAAAGAAAACCCATAGGATGAAGCATCGTTTAGTGCTCCATACTGCAGTATAGACATCAAGTCCCGTAGCTCAGTTTGGTTAGAGCACTACACTGATAATGTAGGGGTCAGCAGTTCAAATCTGCTCGGGACTACAAGATTAATCTTAAGGGGGATTAGCTCAGCTGGCTAGAGCGCCTGCCTTGCACGCAGGAGGTCAACGGTTCGACTCCGTTATTCTCCACCATCACCGTTACCTGTTATAAAAGGTAAGGAAATAGGATATCCTAACAGATATTCCGGGATAGAAAAGTTCTTTGACATATTGGAAGAAGTTAAAAAAGAAGAGCAAACAACAATAGAGACGTTGTTTGACCTGAGGAATACCAAAAGCAAGCAATTGCATGAGGTATACTAAAGAGATAATGACAATCAAAAAAGCATTTCCATAGGCGCAAAAGGCTATGGAGAGAAGAAAGTAAATAAGAGCACACAGGGGATGCCTTGGCTCTCAGAGGCGATGAAGGACGTGATAAGCTGCGATAAGCACTGGGGATTAGCAAATATGACTTGATCCGGTGATTTCCGAATGGGGTAACCTGGCTGGTTGAAGACCAGTCGTAATATACGCAAACCTGCCGAACTGAAACATCTAAGTAAGCAGAGGAAGAGAAAATAATAATGATTTCCTGAGTAGTGGCGAGCGAAAGGGAAAGAGCCCAAACCAGCTATGTTACGGCATAACTGGGGTTGTAGGACTACGATGTGATTATAATGCGATGAAGTGGAACAGGATGGGAAGCCTGGCAATATAGAGTGAGAGCCTCGTACACGTAAGTACCATTAGTCTAGTAGTATCCTGAGTACCGCGAGGTCGGAGACGCCTTGTGGGAATCAGCCGGCACCATCCGGTAAGGCTAAATACTCCTGAGAGACCGATAGTGAACCAGTACCGTGAGGGAAAGGTGAAAAGAACCCCGAACAGGGGAGTGAAATAGAACCTGAAACTGTGTGCTTACAAGCGGTCGGAGCGTCCAGGTGGCGTGACGGCGTGCCTTTTGCATAATGAGCCTACGAGTTACTCTTCTCTGGCAAGGTTAAGTGTTTCAGACACGGATCCGAAGCGAAAGCGAGTCTGAATAGGGCGTATAGTCAGGGGAGGTAGACGCGAAACCTTGTGATCTACCCATGGACAGGTTGAAGGTGCGGTAACACGTACTGGAGGACCGAACCGATAAACGTTGAAAAGTTTCCGGATGATCTGTGGGTAGGGGTGAAAGGCTAATCAAACTGGGAAATAGCTCGTACTCCCCGAAATGTTTTTAGGAACAGCGTCGTGGTGAAGTTAAATAGAGGTAGAGCTACTGATTGGGTGCGGGGGAGTCAAATCCTACCAAATCCAGACAAACTCCGAATGCTATTTAATATACACGGCAGTGAGGCGCGGGGTGCTAAGGTCACGCGCCGAGAGGGAAAGAACCCAGACCATCAGCTAAGGTCCCCAAGTTACAGTTAAGTTGAACTAACGAGGTCCGATTGCATAGACAGCTAGGATGTTGGCTTGGAAGCAGCCATTCATTTAAAGAGTGCGTAACAGCTCACTAGTCGAGCGATCGGGCATGGATAATAAACGGGCATAAAATTGTACACCGAAGCTATGGGTAATATTAATATTACGGTAGGGGAGCATTCCAGCGGCAGCGAAGCTATGACGTAAGTTGTGGTGGAGCTTCTGGAAAAGCAAATGTAGGCATAAGTAACGATAAGGCGGGCGAGAAACCCGCCCACCGAAAGGATAAGGTTTCCTGATCAACGCTAATCGGATCAGGGTTAGTCGGGGCCTAAGGAGAACCCGAAAGGGAAATTCGATGGACAACGGGTTAATATTCCCGTACTTTTTATAACTGCGATGTGGGGACGGAGTAGTGACACTGCCGCGATCTGACGGAATAGATCGTTGAAGGCTGTAGGTATTGTACCGGTAGGCAAATCCGCCGGTGTAGCTGAACGCTGATAGTACCGCAAACCTTCGGGGGCGTGGATAGTGCAGGTAATCAGACTTCCAAGAAAAACCGCTAAGCTTCAGGTTATAAAAACCCGTACCGCAAACCGACACAGGTATCCGGGAAGAGAATTCTAAGGTGCTCGAGTGAATCATGGCTAAGGAACTCGGCAAAATGGCCCTGTAACTTCGGGAGAAGGGGCGCTGGTAGCAATATCAGCCGCAGTGAAAAGGCCCAGGCGACTGTTTAACAAAAACACATGGCTTTGCAAAATCGAAAGATGAAGTATAAGGCCTGACACCTGCCCGGTGCTGGAAGGTTAAGAGGGGATGTCAGTCGTAAGGCGAAGCATTGAATCGAAGCCCCAGTAAACGGCGGCCGTAACTATAACGGTCCTAAGGTAGCGAAATTCCTTGTCGGGTAAGTTCCGACCTGCACGAATGGTGTAACGATCTGGGCGCTGTCTCAGCCATGAGCTCGGTGAAATTGTGGTCCCGGTGAAGACGCCGGGTACCCGCAACGGGACGGAAAGACCCCATGCACCTTCACTACAATTTAACATTGACATTGGATACAGGATGTGTAGGATAGGTGGGAGACTATGAAGCGGCGTCGCCAGGCGTCGTGGAGTCAACGTTGAAATACCACCCTTTCTGTATTCGGTGTCTAACTCCGCCAAGCGGAGGACATTGTTTGATGGGTAGTTTGACTGGGGTGGTCGCCTCCAAAAAGGTAACGGAGGCTTTCAAAGGTAAGCTCAATACGCTTGGTAACCGTATGAGGAGTGCAATAGCATAAGCTTGCTTGACTGTGAGACAAACAAGTCGATCAGGGTCGAAAGACGGATATAGTGATCCGGTGGTTCTGCATGGAAGGGCCATCGCTCAAAGGATAAAAGGTACGCTGGGGATAACAGGCTGATCTCCCCCAAGAGCTCATATCGACGGGGAGGTTTGGCACCTCGATGTCGGCT
Source organism: Pedobacter ginsengisoli (assembly GCF_002736205.1). Taxonomy (NCBI): domain Bacteria; kingdom Pseudomonadati; phylum Bacteroidota; class Sphingobacteriia; order Sphingobacteriales; family Sphingobacteriaceae; genus Pedobacter; species Pedobacter ginsengisoli. The sequence continues at coordinate 1,385,757 of NZ_CP024091.1, forward strand.
CGTCACATCCTGGGGCTGGAGAAGGTCCCAAGGGTTCGGCTGTTCGCCGATTAAAGTGGCACGCGAGCTGGGTTCAGAACGTCGCGAGACAGTTCGGTCCCTATCTGTTGTGGGCGTTGGAATTTTGAGTGGGGCTGACCTTAGTACGAGAGGACCGGGTTGGACTAGCCTCTAGTGAATCTGTTGTTCCGCCAGGGGCATTGCAGAGTAGCTACGCTGGGAATAGATAAGCGCTGAAAGCATCTAAGTGCGAAACTAGCCACGAGATGAGAATTCCATATAGGACCGTAGCAGACTACTACGTTGATAGGTTACAGATGTAAAGATGGTGACATCAAAGTCGAGTAATACTAATAATCCGAAGCTTTCAAGAGCAGTAAACTGTTGTTTGTTCTTCAAAACTTAACTTCTTTCAATAATATGTCATTTGTAGAGTGGTACTTAGTATGGAGTACTTAGTAGTTAGAGATGATGTTGGCTCAGGCGAACAGGTTCAGCTCTGGATACTAACTACTACAATCTAACTACTATACTTACAATTAAAAATATTTAGGTGCCTATATCGGTGGTGTCCACCTCTTCCCATTCCGAACAGAGAAGTTAAGCCCACCAGAGCCGATGGTACTGCGGTAACACGTGGGAGAGTAGGTCGGTGCCAAATCTTAAATCCAAAACCCTGTAATGTTAAATTACAGGGTTTTTGGCGTTTATAACCTTCCTGGTTAACTAAACTTGAGCTTTAACTGTGGATGATGTTTATCATAGCTTGATGTTTACGATGGTTTCTGTAAAACCTTTAGGGCTTTATTATAAAATTTCTTATTCTCTCTTTATCAAGCAATAGTTTTTAGAAAGTGTTATTGATGATTATCTTAATTATGTTACAAATTGTGAAAATAAATATTTCACAATGACAATATAAATAATTAGGTTTAGTACTTAAACACACACAATATGAAAAAGAAACTATTAACTGCAGTAGCAGTATTGGCTTCCCTATGCGGGTATGCCCAAACAAAAGGTACCAGTGCTTTAGGTTTTGGTATTACTTCACAAACAAGTAAGTCTAAGGTCAGAAATGGAGCCGGCGCTACTGATATTGACAAAACAAAAACGAACAATTTCACTTTGAGCTACGGATTATTTATAAAGGATAATACCAAATTAGGTCTTGATGTCAGTTATGGAAACCAAGATTACCAATATGTAGCGAATGTTTCAGGATCAAAGTCAAAAAGTTATGGAGCTGGTATAAATTATCAGCAGTATTATCCATTGGTTAAAAAGCTATACGCTTTTGCTGGTGGTTCATTGGGCTATGGTTATACGAAAACTGATAATGCCGACCCAAATTATGAGGACAGGATAACTGATCGATATTCGGTTGGTGTAGATGGTGGTTTAACATGGTTTTTTTCTAAAAGATTTGCCATTGAATCAAGTTTGTTATCAGCAAATGCATTCTACACAGTCGATAAGCAAAAAGGAAATAATAATGGTGGTCAAAGTAGCTATGAAAATAGTTATACCCTTTTTAATTTGAGTACTAGCGGAGCTTTCAACAACCTCGGCTTTAAAATATATTTGCTATTCTAAAGCTTAAATTTTATATCAAATTGAGGATGTCTCAAAAAGGCATCCTCTTTTTGTTGATTAAAAAGCATAAATTTGAACGGGATAAATTTGTTTTAATCAATTGAATTTCAGATATTTAAGTGTTAATAATTGAGATTTATGTCATCAAAAAGACCTGTTTTTAAGCCTTACTATCAGGACCAGATCATGGCCTTTCCACCTACCTTAGATGAGTTGGTGGGCAAGAAGCACCCGGTAAGGATCGTAAATGATATTATCAACCGCATCAACATCCAGGGGCTTCTGGATGCTTATCAAGACAAGGGTACTTCGAGTTATCATCCTCAGATGCTCTTAAAAGTACTTGTTTATGGTTATGTAAGTAATGTATATAGTAGTAGAAAGCTAGAAACCGCCTGCAAAGAAAACATCAATTTTATGTGGCTGAGTGGGATGAGCTATCCCGACCACAATACCATCAACCGATTTCGTGGGGTACGTTTAAAGGAATCACTTCGCAGTGTATTTGAAGAAGTTGTGCGTTTACTTGCTGGTGAGGGTTTATTGAGTATTGAAGAGGTATATACTGATGGAACTAAGATAGAAGCCAATGCCAACAAATACACATTCGTATGGAAAAAGGCTATCCAAACCAATAAGGAAAAGATGAAGAAGGCTTTGCGTGAAATTTGGCAATATGCCCAAAGTGTAGCCAAAGCAGAAGACAATCTACCTGAACCACCAGATTTTACTGATATCAATCCTGAGCGGGTACAAGATACGGTGGACACATTAAATGCAGTACTTGCAGATAAGCCAGAGGTTGACAAAAAAGTCAAAAACAAACTCAAGTATGCAAGTAAAGAATATCCTAAAAAGCTAGCTGAATATGAAAATAAAGAAGCAATTTTGGGTGGAAGAAACAGTTATAGCAAGACAGATCCCGATGCTACATTTATGCGGATGAAAGAAGACCACATGAAAAATGGGCAGCTCAAAGCGGGTTACAATGTGCAGATCTCTACTTCCAACCAGTTTATCGTCAACTACACCATTCATCCAAACCCTACAGATACCACAACATTAGCAGCACACATCAATCAGCACCAGGCCAGTTTTGGTAAAACTTTAAAAACACTTACAGCCGATGCAGGTTATGGAAGCGAAGAGAATTATGAGCTCCTAAAAGCTAAGGATATTGAGGCCTATGTTAAATATGGTATGTTCGATAAACAACAGAGCGAAAAGTATAATAACAACAAAGTCTTTAGTGCTCAGAAGTTGTTTTATAATCATGAAAAAGACTGTTATATCTGCCCAATGGGTCAGCAGATGGATTATATAGGGAATGCTAAGCGGATAACGACAACAGGCTTTAAGCAGACCAGTAAAAAATACCAGGCAAAAAACTGTAGCAACTGTCCGTTAAACGGTGCCTGTCATAAATCTAAAGGAAATAGGATTATAGAAATTAACGAGAATCTGGAGAAGCACAAAGAGCTAGCCTATGAGCTACTCAACAGTGAAGAAGGCATCGAAAAACGAAAGCAGCGATGTCATGATGTAGAGCCAGTTTTCGGAAATATTAAACAGAACCATGGGTTCCGCAGATTTATGCTCCGCGGTAAGGAAAAAGTAGCAATAGAATGGGGATTATTAGCAATAGCACAAAATATCAGGAAAAAAGCAGCTTAAAAAGAGCTGCTTTTGATATTTTTATCCCAAAATAAGATGAAGTAACAAAAGCAACCCATTAGCAACCGAACACCAAGCAAAAATTGTTTTTAACAAAATAAGGCTGCCTCATTTATTTGAGACAGCCTCATATTTTTCACAATTATATTTAGAATTTTAAGTATTTATTGGTTGTTTATTCAATTTCGTATCAAGCGTAAAAATCGCTAAATTTAGGTGTCATGAGTAAAACTGCTAAAAACCCTTCGTTACAGAAGAAGATCTTTGTTCTCGATACTTCTGTTATTTTATACGATCATAATGCTTTCAATAATTTCCAGGAGCATGATGTAGCTATACCAATTCAGGTTTTAGAAGAGCTTGATAACATGAAGAATGGTAATGAAACAAGGAATGCTGAAGCGAGAAGTTTTATTAGGCTTATGGATAATGCATCAGGTAATAAAATTATCAACCAGTGGATTCCTTTAAACGGCAGCAAAAGTGGCCGATTTAAAGTGGTAATGGATAATAAGCCCGATCATGCAGATGCAGAAGCTATTTTTGGTGCAGGAAAGTTTGATCATCGTATTCTAAATGCTGCTTTAAGTTTAAAGCAAGAGTTTCCGGAGAAAAAGGTAATACTCGTATCAAAAGATATATGCCTGCGTTTAAAAGCAAAATCGTTGGAACTTTATGCTGAAGATTACGAAACAGGAAAGATCAAAAATGTAGATGAACTTTATACCGGGAAAACAGTTCTTTCTAAAGTTCCGGAGCAACTTTTTGCTGAGCTTAAAACAGAAGGTAGTATTAGCACTGAGTTACTGGATATTGCACCTCAATCTCCAAATCATTTTTGTATACTAAAAAACAGCAGGAAAACTGCTACAGCCTGGTTTGATTCCACTACACAGCGTTTATATCCGGTTAGTTCAAAGAAAATATTTAATATTTCACCGCGAAATCATGAGCAATCTTTTGCTGTGCATGCTTTACTAAATCCGGAAATTAAACTGGTAACCATTCAGGGTAAGGCAGGTACTGGAAAAACACTTCTTGCCATTGCAAGTGCATTGGAACAGCGGAAAGATTACAGGCAAATCTATGTAACAAGGCCAATTATTCCATTAAGTAATAAGGATATAGGATTTTTACCAGGAGACGCAAAATCGAAGATAGATCCTTATATGGCCCCAATATGGGATAATCTGAGGTTCATTAAAGAACAGTATAATCACGATTTAAAGATGCAGGGAAGGATAGATGAGTTTGTAACTACAGGTAAAATTGTAATTACTCCGCTTGCTTATATTAGGGGAAGAACGCTTTCTAAGATCTTTTTTATTGTTGATGAAGCACAAAACTTAACTCCACATGAAATTAAAACTATAATTTCGCGGGCTGGGGAAGATACCAAGATCATATTTACAGGTGATATTTATCAAATAGATACACCTTATCTTGATGCCGAGAGTAATGGGTTATCTTACCTGATAGAAAATGCAAAGAACCACCCGCTATACGCACACATTACGTTGGATAAGGGTGAACGTAGCGAACTGGCAAATCTTGCAAACGACTTATTATAATTTGAATAATAAACTAGCGATTATGTTTAAAAAAACTGTTCTGATAAAGAATTTAATCTTGTTCATTCCATTTCTGATGATGTTGTCCTGTAAACAAAAAGAACAAGCTGCAAGTCAGCTTGTTGAAGACCCGCATTCTTTTTCAAAACCAGCTATAGCTGTAGTTGAACATCTGGATCTGGATATAAAGGTTAATTTTGAGAATCAACAGATTAGTGGAAAGGCAGTTTGGAAAATAAACAATAAGGCTAAATCAAATGAGATTATTTTTGATGATGGTCAACTTAATATATCAAAAATCACTCTTGGTGCAGAAGAAAAGGAAACCACATTTACCTATGGCGAGGAGAAGGAGTTTTTAGGAAGGCCACTAAAAGTGGTTATTACCCCTGAAACAAAGTTGATAACCATTTATTATACAACCAATGCACAAGCAAGTGCTTTGCAGTGGCTAAATCCGCATCAAACAGCAGGTAAAAAGCGTCCTTATTTATTTACACAGTCAGAAAGCATCGCTGCCCGCAGTTGGATTCCTTGTCAGGATAGTCCAGGTATAAGGTTTACATACAATGCAACCGTTTCAGTTCCAAATGATTTGCTCGCTTTAATGAGTGCAGAAAATCCTGAGGTAAAAAACAGTAAGGGTATTTATCATTTTAAGCAGATTCATCCTATTCCTTCTTATCTGCTGGCGTTGGCTGTTGGTGATATCGAATTCAAAGCCGTTGATAAACGTACAGGAATATATGCTGAGCCATCGGTATTGGCAAATGCTGTTTATGAATTTGCCGACATGGGTAAAATGGTAAATGCTGCTGAAAAGCTGTATGGCCCATACAGATGGGGCAGGTATGATTTATTGGTGCTGCCTCCAAGTTTTCCGTTTGGAGGTATGGAAAATCCCAATTTAACATTCATTACTCCTACAGTTATAGCTGGCGACAGATCTTTGGTGAGTATAATTAGCCATGAATTGGCACACAGTTGGAGTGGTAATTTGGTTACAAACGCTACATGGAATGATTTCTGGCTTAATGAAGGGTTTACGAATTACTTTGAAAGAAGGATAGATGAAGCGATTTTTGGTAAGACTGAAGCTCAGATACAAGAAGAATTTGCAAAAAAGGCTTTGGAAGATGCAGTTAAGGAAATGGGAGATACAAGTAAGGATACTTATTTGAAAACTGATTATACAGGACGAAATCCGGACGAAGGAACTAATGACATTGCTTATGAAAAGGGCTATTTCTTTTTGCGTACAATTGAAGAAGCAGTAGGTAGGGAGAAATTTGATGTTTTTTTGAGAGGTTATTTTGATAGCCATGCTTTCCAATCTGTTTCTACAGAACAGTTTTTATTGTATTTGAATGAAAATCTAATTAAGGGTAATTCTGACCTTGAGAAGAAAATCCGTATAAATGATTGGGTTTATGGACCAGGAATACCATCAAATATTGCTTATTCTAAAGATTTGTTAAGTAAGGGAGGAAAGCTATGGAAAATTGATGGTCTTGTAGTTTCTGCCACAAAGGGATTGCCTTTTGATACATCTATGCTGAAAAGAGAAATTGTAACCAGTAATGAGAAGAAGTTTTTTATCACTTATTTGCCAAAAAAATTATCAGTTGAACAAATGAAATTTTTAGATGAACAATTTAATTTTACCGGCTCTAATAATACTGATATTCAGTTGTTATGGTACACTATGGCTATTGGTAACCACTATACCGTTGCCGATAAAAGAATAGAAGATTATTTAATAGAAAATGGAAGAATGTGGCATATTATTCCTTTGTATAAGGAAATGATGAAAACCCCTGAAGGTTTAAAAAGAGCTAAAGAGATTTACAAAAAAGCCCGACCTAACTATCATCCTATGACTTACATGGCTATAGATAAACTTTTAAAGTAAAATTATTTGATCAGGTGTTCTTCAAAAATTATTTTGTTGTAAAAGGGATCAATAACAGTCATTTCTAGAGTATTTGCCTGCCATTCTGAATGTTCCAGTCCGGGATTCATGTATTTATAAGATTTACTGATCAATAAACTGTGAAAGCTTTGAAGCCCTTTAAAGTTTTGGATAGAAATTTTGGCACCTGGTGAGGAATCGCCATGGTGCTCTGATAAATCTATTTCAACATCTTGAATGGCTACTCTAATATAGAAAGGACTAGCTTCTGGACGATGTTCGAATACGATTTTGGCTTCCAGCCATTCTACATAAAATTCTATTGCCTTTGCATAATCAAAGGCTCTGAAAATGGGAATTATCTTAGTCATTATACATATATTGTTTTGGAAAGCATTAACTAAATCATCTGTTCATTATAATTTATAACTACAAAGTACGGAATAATTTAAAAATGTAATTGTCTAAAACAAAATTGAATATAGTTGAAGCTAATTGTAGCGGAATAACGATTAATCTCGTTATATAAACTAACAGTTTATTAATCAACTTAACTCAATCATATCATGGATTCTTTACACCCTTTTCACCAAAATATAGAGCATATTAAGAATGATGCTTCTTCTCGGTTTCTTATTGTAGATAGCGACGATATTAAGCAGGTAGAATCATTGGCAGTGATGTTTCCAAAACTAACCAGTCTGATCAAGAACAACGGTAATAAGAATTTTTTGATCAATTTTCGCGATGAGCAGCAAAGGTCTCTTATCGTAATGGTAGTTTCTAAAAGTAGTATCCCAATGGCAAGTTAAAGGTTCTTTTTTCCTTTTGTTAGGGTTGCACCAAGACTTGCCATGACTACAAATGATACTGCAAGCCATTGAAGTAGGGTCAAATGTTCACTTAAAAACACTATCCCGCATAATGCTGCAGCTGCAGGTTCTAAGCTCATTAAAATGCTAAAAGTACGCGCTGGTAATTTTTTAAGTGCACCAATTTCCAAAGTAAATGGAATGGCGCTTGATAATAATGCCAGCGCACTACCGCTTAAAATCATAATAGGGATAAAATTGCCTAAACCACCACCTACAAAACCAAAGGGAACCACTACAATGGCCGCGAATATCATACCTACCGCTACAGCTTGTTCTCCATCCATAATTTTAGCTATTCGTCCACCCAGAATGATGTAACCTGCCCAAAAACCACCGGCTAATAGTGCAAGTGATGCACCAATTAAATCAATACCCTTTTCATTCCAGGGGGCTATAAAAGCTATACCAATAGCCGCTAATAATACCCAAAAGAAATCTAATACTCTCTTAGACCCGCGTACTGCTAATAAGAGAGGTCCAATAAATTCGAGTGTTACGCCTAAACCCAAAGGAATTCTTTCTATGGCCATATAGAAAATAACATTCATTAAGCCAAGCGATATGCCATAAGGGATAACAGCTTTCCATTGTTTTGCTGTAAGTAGCTTTAAATTTGGCCTGTAAGCTCCTAATAAAATAATTGCAGATAAGCCAATTCTCACGGAAGCAGTACCAGTTGCCCCAAGTGCGGGAAATAAACCCTTGGCTATTGCAGCCCCACCTTGTACACTAACTATGGATAACAATACGGCAGGAAGTGGTGGGATATTTATTAATTTATTATTGGTGCTCATGAATATTGGATAACCTAAGGAAGAGCACGCAAATTTAAGAATTATGGATAAATAAAAAGGCACCGAAATCCATCGGTGCCTTTTTATTTATCAACTAAACCTAAACTATAAATACTAACCAAATATTTATACCACAAATATAAGGCGGATTATTAAAGGCAAATGTTAAGAAATGTTAAACATTGCATCCCTACATTTCAGTATCTTTAATTATTGCTTTTTGTAGCATAATTAAAAATTTTAGCGTCTTAAGGTTATAAAAAAATTATTATTCCTATTGTTGATTGGATTTGCCATGGTAAGCTGCAACATAGCTAAGCAGGCAGGTAGTAAAGGCTTAGTTAAGTTAAGTGGTAAAATTGAAAAGTTAGGGATGACGACATTCCAGTATGGTACGCATATTTTAACAGCTGATGCCAAAACCTATGCATTAAAAAGCGGTAAGGTTGATTTAAATGCTTATGTAGATAAAGAGGTTACTTTAAAAGGAACCAAGATTGATGGTTATCCAATTGAAAATGGTCCGGAGTTAATAGAAGTAGAAGAAGTTACTTCCAAATAGAACAGGAAGCTTTAAAAGGTTATCTTCGCCAAAAAAAGTTTAAATGCTAGAAATTGTATATCAGGATGACCATTTAATTGCGATTAATAAACCTCATGGCTTGCTTGTACACCGCTCGTCGATTGCTAATGATGCGAAAGAATTTGCATTACAGCTTTTAAGAGACCAGATTAACAGGCATGTAAGTCCGGTTCATCGTTTGGACAGGAAAACAGGCGGTTTGCTATTGTTTGCGTTTGAAAAGGATATTGAGATAGCGATGCATCAGCAATTTCAAAATGGTTTGGTTCAAAAGAAATATCTTGCTGTTGTTAGGGGATATGCTCCTGATAGTCTGGATATAGATTATCCGCTTGCTAAGGAGAATGGAACTATTCAGGATGCTTTTACTGCCTTTATAACTTTAAAAAGGGCCGAGTTGGATGTTGCTTTTGGGAAACATAGTACCTCCAGATATTCTTTGGTGGAGGCTACACCAACAACAGGAAGAATGCATCAGCTAAGAAAGCACTTTGCACATATTTTTTATCCTATTATTGGCGACCGTAAGCATGGTTGTAATAAGCAAAATAGACTGTTTAAAGAACAATGGGAAATGACAACAATGTTACTGCATGCATCAGAACTTATATTTAAACACCCAGTAACTAATGAGGAAATTCACCTTAAGGCCCCTCTTCAAGCTGAGTTTATGAGAGTGATGGAATTAATGAAATGGTAAAAGATAATTATGATTAATGTTACTTGTGCTATAATAGTTGATGATGCTAATAAAGTATTGGTTACTCAGCGCAGTGCATCAATGAAATTACCTTTGAAGGTTGAATTTCCGGGAGGAAAAATTGAAGAAGGTGAAACACCTTCTGAATGCCTTGTACGAGAAATAAAAGAGGAGTTAAATTTAGATATCAGAATTCTTTCTGAAATGCCAGCTAACATTCACCACTATGTTGAGTTTTCAATTAATTTGATCCCATTTGTTTGTAAAGTTATTGGAGGCTCTATTGAACTAAGAGAACATGCTTCATATAAATGGTTAGATGCGATGGAACTTTTAGAGCAAGATTGGGCAGAAGCAGATATACCTATCGCTGAAAATTATTTAAATTCTTTAGATACCCATTAACGAGCAATACCTAAAAACGCCCGATATCGAACGTTTAATTTGATATCGGGCATTTTTATTGGCTTTTGTTTTTGTAACTATCTGTTTTGTAGTTATTTAAGTTTGGTATTCGGCTTGTAAAGCTTTGTCAAAATAAACAACCGATGGACAAATCAATTGAAGAAGAAGTTACTGCAAAGAGGAAAAAGAAAACAAGGATAATTGTATTCCTAATACTAGGGATTTTGGTGAGTGGAGTATTTGCTTTACGCGCCTTCATTAGGCCCTCAATTGCTTCTGCTGAATTCACTACATCAGTTGCTGAAACAGGCGATATAGAAAATACAATAAACGCAACTGGAGAAGTGCTTCCCGAATTTGAAGAGGTATTAACCAGCCCAATAAACGCTGCCGTAAGGAATGTAGTTATGGACGCAGGAACAAAGGTAAGGGCTGGACAATCTATTCTTACCCTTGATAAATCATCTGCCGAAACGGACTTTGAAAAACTTAAGTTCCAGATTGAATCTAAAGAAAACGAAATAAGGAAATTAAAGCTTGATCTGGAGAAAACCTTTTATGATATCAACTCGAACAACAACATTAAACAGCTTCGAATTGCAAATTTTAAAGATGCAGTATCTAGTGCCCAAAGGCTATATAAAGCCGGAGGGGAACCAAGGAAGATATTGAGCAGGCTCAGTTAAATTTAAAAGTAGCAGAATTGGAAAAGCAGCAGCTTGAAAATGAGATTAAAAACAAGCAGCAAACCATGAAAATAGAGATTAGAGAAGCCGAGCTAGCTTTAGCTATTCAAAAAAGTGATCTCATAGCCTTAAAGCGTAAGCTTGATCTGGCAAATGTAATTGCCACCCGTGAAGGCGTAGTAACCTGGGTGAATAAAAACATTGGAGCTAGTATAAAAGAAGGCGAATCATTAGCCAGAATTGCAAATTTAAGTAGTTACAAGATAGCAGGAAGTATTTCGGAAAATATGCTTGATCAACTTCACAATAGCATGCCGGTAATTATCAGAATAAATGATACTCAGCTTAGAGGATCTATTGCAAGTATTTCTCCGGCAGTAAACAACTCAATTGTTTCATTTGAAATTCAACTTGAGGAAAAGAATAATAAACTGCTTAGACCAAATATGAAAGTTGATGTTTTTGTAATTACAGAGACCAGGAGTAAGGTACTTAGAGTAAGTAATGGGCCAGCTTTTAAAGGCTCAAATGAGCAAGAGGTTTTTGTGTTGAGTAATGGAAAAGCAGTGCGACGAAATGTAAAGACCGGACTAAGCAATTTTGATTATGTAGAGATCATTAATGGCATAAAAGCCGGTGAAACGGTAATTACATCTGATATGAGCAAGTATGCATATTCAAAAGAAATCTCAATCACTAAATGATCATAAGCACATGAAAATCAGTTTTACAATCATAATGATCATATGTTGCTTTGATGTTTGGGGCAATGGTATTGAAAATTCAGTCATTACTGCTACTAAAAACGGTACAGATACTTTAAAATTGACATTAAATGAAGTAGTTGAAAAAGCTAAAGCCAATTCTATAGCTGCTAAACAAGCAACTACAGTAAAAGAGACCAAGTATTGGGAATGGCGGACATTTAAGTCTAATTACCAGCCTCAACTGGCGCTAAGTGGTATTTTACCAGGATACAATAAAACATATTCGCAGGTACTGCAGCCTAATGGAACTGTAATTTTTCAGCCCATAAGAAATGATAATTCATCACTGACGCTCGATTTTAGCCAGAGTTTGGCAGCAACAGGAGGTACTATTTATGGTACCACCCAGTTGCAACGTTTTACAGATTTTGACAGAGATAATGTATTGTATAATGGAACACCTTACGGCATTGGATATATACAACCTTTATTGCAGTTTAATAGCTTAAAGTGGGATAAAAGAATAGCACCATTAAAATATAATGAGAGTAAACAGGCCTACATTGAATCTCAGGAGCAAATTTCTGTTACAGTTACGGGGTATTTCTTTGATCTGTTACTTGCTCAGGTAAACCTTCATATTGCAGAAACTAATTATACTAACACGGGCAACATTTTAAACATTGCCAACACTAAGTTTGAATTAGGAAAAATCTCTAAAAATGAGATATTACAGTTGCAACTTGAGCAAGTGAATGCTAAAAAAGCTGTAGGAACGGCTAAAAGAGACATGGAAATTGCAACATTGACCCTAAGGAGTTATGCTGGGATAGAAGGTGATGACAGGATTGTGCTGACAATGCCAGAGGCTGTAAGAGACGTTACAATATCATCAGAAAAAGTTTTAATAGAAGCTTTTGAAAATCGATCTGATGCCATTGCCTTTGTTAGACGTATTGCTGAAGCCAAACGAGATGTTGCTAAAGCTAAAGGAGAAAATGGCCTTACTGCTACATTAAAAGCCAATCTGGGGTTTTCTAATGCAGGCAATAATATATTGGATGTTTACCGTTCGCCTAAAAGTCAGCAATCTGTACAATTGCAGCTGGCCATCCCGGTTCTTGATTGGGGAAGATCTAAATCAAGAACTAAAACAGCGGAAGCCAATCAACAATTTACCATTTACGAAGTGGAGCAGGATAAGCAGACCTTTAAACAACAGATAGTAACGCAGGTAACACTATTTAATATGATGAAAGAGCAGCTGGAATTAACCGCTCAGGCAGATAAGATTGCTTCTGAGAAATATCAGATTGCGAGTGAGCGCTATGTTTTGGGCAACCTGAGTATTACTGATCTGAGTATAGCCTTTCAGGAAAGTGACAGAGCAAAAAGAGATTATGTAGCATCGTTAAGAGATTTTTGGGGAGCATATTATCAGCTAAGGTATTTGTCGCTATACGACTTTGAAAAGAATGAAAAAATAATCTATAAATAAATCTTAATCACTAATTATACATTATGATACGTTTACAAAATATTGAAAAGGTGTATCGCACCGACACTGTTGAAACGCTGGCAATAAATGACATAAGTCTTGATATTGAAAAAGGAGAGTTCCTGTCAATAATGGGGCCTTCGGGATGTGGTAAAAGCACGCTACTTAACATTATGGGTTTACTTGATGAACCATCTAGGGGTAATATTAAAATTGCTGGTGAGGATATTACGAAGTTCTCAGACCAGCAACTGGCTAAATTCAGAAATCAGAAACTTGGATTTATATTTCAGAGCTACCACCTTATAAATGATTTACAAGTTCTGGATAACGTGGAACTTCCATTGCTTTACCGTACGGGATCTGCTAAAGAGCGTAGAGAACTGGCTACTGAAGCTTTGGCAAAGGTAGGATTGAGCAATAGAATTAATCATTTTCCAACGCAGCTTAGCGGAGGGCAGCGCCAGCGTGTAGCAATTGCAAGAGCTATTGTAGGAAGGCCACAAATTATATTGGCTGATGAGCCAACTGGTAACCTGGATAGTGCCATGGGAAATGAGATTATGGATATTCTGATTAACCTGAACAAGAATGATGGCACCACTATAGTAATGGTTACTCACGATGAAAATATGGCACATAAAACTCACCGTCTGGTACGGTTGTTTGATGGCTCACAAGTTCTGTAATTCCTTTAACCATCTGTTTTATGCTTAAAAATTATTTTAAAATAGCCATAGCGGTATTACTCCGCAGAAAGTTTTTCACCTTTATCAGTTTGTTCGGGATCAGTTTCACACTCACCATTCTGATGACCTCAACAGCTCTTGTTGATAATATATTAAGCGCTTCTTATCCGGATTATAAAAGGGATCAGATGCTTTTTGTGACCAGGATGACCAAAAAGAACTCTAAGGAAGGCTGGATAAACAGCAGTTCACTTTCGCTCTATTTCATCAAGCGTTATGTATCAACACTTAAAGTTCCTGATAAAATCGCCTTTTATTCTTTTGGAAACAGTGCAAATTCTTATGTCAATAACAAGAAGATCAGCCTTGAATTTAAATTTACTAATGATGTATACTGGGAGGCGACTGAGTATAAGTTTTTAGAAGGTAAGCCATATACCCGCCAACAGATCGACAATGCGGAGTTTGTTGCTGTAATTTCTGAGCGGACAAAGAAGAGTTATTTTGGTGATGCAGCTAAGGTGGTGGGCAAATATATTGAACTGGACAATGTGAATTACCGTGTAATAGGAGTTGTAAAAGGGGTGCCAAGAACCAACAGAAATTTCTTTGGTGATATATATCTGCCTTACACAGTTTCCAAAACGAAGAATGAGGATCAGGGGCTGATGGGTAATTTTGGAGTTGCACTGGTTGGTAAATCTAAAGCAGACTTGCCCGCAATGCGTTCGGAATATGAAAAGATGCTAAGCAAAGTTCCCCGCGAAAAGGATTATGATAAGCTGTATGCCCATGCAGACGGTGCCATGGAGGGCCTTTCACGTAATTTATTTGGTAATGATGATTCAGCTGGTTTTGGGAAAATGACAGCCATTTTAAGTGGCGTGGTGCTGTTATTTATGCTTCTGCCAACCATTAATCTGGTAAATATCAATATTACACGGATCATGGAAAGATCTTCAGAGATTGGTGTAAGGAAGGCTTTTGGGGCATCTTCAAAGACGCTGGTTTATCAATTCCTGATTGAAAATATTATCCTTACCCTACTTGGAGGAATTCTTGGGGTGGTCTTTTCGTTTATTGCCATTTATGTTTTCAACCAGTCGGGCTTTACGCCGGATTTTGAAGGTTCACTCAATTTCACCGTCCTGTCCATTGGGCTGGGGCTCTGTCTTATATTCGGACTGATGTCTGGTGTATATCCAGCCTGGCGCATGTCAAGGCTCAATGTGGTGGCAGCGTTGAAGGTCAATTAATTATGTTTTTATTTATATAACAAGACATTATCATGTTCAGACATTTATTTAAGTTGATATGGAACAAAAGGAAGCAAAATATCCTGTTCCTTTCCGAGATTTTGGTCTCCTTTCTGGTTATTTTTTCCATATCTTCTATGCTGGTATATTACTACCTCAATTACAGAAAGCCAACTGGTTTTGAGTACGAAAAGGTTTGGGCTATATACTATAGTAATCCGTTAAAAACAAAGGATAAAGATACGTTGGCAACATTCTTTGGCCAGGTAAGATCAACCCTTAGTGCTTTGCCGCAAATTAAGGAAGTGTCGTTTACCGGCAGTAATTTTCCGTACGCAAACAGTAATTCCACTTCAGGTTTTACTTACCAGGGAAAAAAATACAACCGCATCAATTATTTTCAGGTAGACCAGAACTATGATAAAGCGCTGTCTGCAAAAATGGTGGAAGGAAGATGGTTCAATAAAGAAGATGGCATTATGAAAAGCAATCTGATTGTGATCAATGCTACATTAAAGGAAAATATGTTTGGTACTCAGCCGGCCGTGGGCAAGCTCATTGGCGACGACGAGGACAAGAATAAATCAAAGATCGTTGGGGTAATTGAAGATATTAAAACAGGTGGTGATTACTATCCTGCCGGACCGGGTATGTATAAAATGCTTGATTCGGCTTCGTACGAATGGATTAGTGTCATCCTGATTAAGGTTACGGATAATGCAGATGCTGTCTTTGAAAGCAGTTTATCTAAACTGATGGCAAAGAGTATTCCTAATTCAAATATTGGGATTAGTCACCTGACCAATCTACGGGAATCTAAAAATGCGGATACCGTTATTCCGGTTGTTATCTGTAGTACTATTGCTGGGTTCCTGATCATCAATGTGGCACTGGGCTTATTTGGTGTACTCTGGTATAATATCAATCAGCGTAGGGGAGAGATCGGTCTGCGTAGGGCAATTGGTGCCAGCGGGTCATCTGTAGCCTCACAACTCGTTACTGAATCTTTATTTTTAGCTACATTATCGCTCATACTTGGGTCTTTTTTTGCAATCCAGTTCCCATTGCTGAATGTATTTGATTTACCGTCAGCAGTATATTTGATTGCCCTTTTATTGTCTGTACTCTTCATTTATATACTGGTTATTTTATGTTCTCTATACCCAGGAAGACAGGCAGCAGCCATACATCCTGCAATTGCATTGCATGAAGAATAATAACTATATTAACTTTGTATATGATCTTGATTGTAGATGACGATATCGCTGTAAGAACCTCGCTGGCATTGCTCCTTGAGAATGCCGGCAATAAGGTGCTTACTGCTGAAAATGGAGATGATGCACTGAGTATCATCAGTGAACAGGCACCTAGTCTCATCATTCTTGACCTTAATTTTTCTATAGATACTTCAGGAAGAGAGGGAATGGAGCTGCTGAGGAATATCAGGTTGCTGAATGCGGGTGTCCCGGTGATTTTGATTACCGGTTGGGCAAGTATTCAGCTTGCGGTTCAGGGTATGAAACTTGGTGCGAATGATTTTATAAATAAGCCATGGAATAATGAACATGTTTTACAGTCAGTTAAAACATTACTTGAGTTAAATATTACTAAGTCAAAGAATAGTAGTCGTATACAGCTGGATAAACAATATGGTTTTAAACAAATTATTGCCGAAGATCCTCAGATGCTGGCTATACTTGAAACGATAGGACAGGTAGCATCAACTGATGCATCAGTACTTATTTTGGGAGAAAGCGGAACAGGAAAGGAACTGATTGCTGAAGCAATACATGAAAATAGTTTGCGCAGGAATAAGCCATTTGTAAAAGTTAACCTTGGAGGAATATCATCATCATTGTTTGAAAGTGAAATGTTCGGTCATGTAAGAGGGGCATTTACAGATGCAAGATTTGATAGAACGGGTAGGTTTGAAATGTCTAACAAAGGAACTATTTTTTTGGATGAAATAGGAGAGCTCGAAGCCAGCAGTCAGGTTAAATTGCTAAGAGTATTGCAAGACAGGACATATGAAGTATTAGGGAGCAGCCGGAGTAAAACTGTGGATGTCAGGGTGGTGTGTGCAACTAATAAAAATTTAAATGAGATGGTCGGTGCGGGCACTTTCAGAGAGGATTTGTTGTATCGCATCAACCTGATCACCATATATTTACCTCCTTTACGTGAACGATCAGGTGATATCCCGTTATTGGTTAATTTCTTTATTAACAATCTTAAAGAAATTTACAACAGACCATTGTTGTCAATATCTGCCATGGCAATGAAGTGGCTTCAGCAATTAGAACTGCCCGGAAATATAAGGCAATTGAAAAATCTGGTTGAACGGACTATTTTAGTGAGTAAAAATAATGAACTGGGTATAGATGATTTTAAAACCCAATTAGAGCTGTCACCCTCAAAAAAAGTGGATGTGCAAATGCCTGGTGTAGGCAGTATTACACTTGAACAGATGGAGGTTGAAATGGTAAAAAGAGCGATGAGCTTTCATCAAAATAAGATTACCAAAGCCGCTGCATCTCTTGGGATAACAAGAAATTCACTATACCGTAGACTTGAGAAGTATCAGATTCCATTTAATGAAGCCGAAGATTAAACTGAATGAAGTTAAAGACCAAGTATATCCTCTTTATTGTTGTTCTTCATCTTGTCTTTTTAGGATTGAGCTATCTTGTTTTGGAGAGCAATAAGATAATTTTTATTATTTCTGAGGTATTAGTTATTGCTTCTGTTGTGATATCAATAGGGCTTTATAAACAGCTTGTAGAACCTTTGGTTTATCTAAAAGAGGGAATTAATGCTATTAATGATCGCGATTTTAATGTTAAGTTTTTACCTACAGGAAAGAAAGAAACGGATGAATTAATAGATGTATACAATCAAATGATGGATGCTTTGAGAGAAGAAAGAACAAAACAGGAAGAACAGCACTTTTTTCTTGAAAAATTGATTCATACTTCGCCTACAGGTATCGTTATACTTGATTATGATGGCAATTTAAAACAGATTAACCCAAAAGCCGAAGAGATACTTGGTGTTAATCCTGAGGTACTTTTAGCCCAGTTTGAACCCCTTAAGCCAGGTGAGCCCAAAACGATAAGAATTGGAAGTTTACATGCCTATAAAGTTCAGAAATCTCACTTTATAGATAGAGGATTTCCCCGGATGTTTGTGATGATTGAAGAGGTAACTGCCGAAATATTTGAGGCAGAAAAGAATGCTTATGGCAAAGTGATCAGAATGATGGCGCATGAAGTAAATAATACTGTAGGCCCGGTGAATTCCATTATAAATATGGCTTTGGATACAGGCGATATGTGGACTTCACCGGATAAATCTTCATTAAAAAATGCAATGCATGTGGCAGTTGCCAGAAATCAGAACCTGAACCTGTTCATGAGAAATTTTGCAGATCTGGTAAAGCTAATGCCTGTAAACAAACTGCAGGTTGATCTTACGGCTTTAATCTATTCTGTCTCGAATTTTATGGGTATCAAAGCAAAGGAAAATGGTGTGAGCTTTGAATTTGACTTGCCTGACGCTCCATTTTACATTTTGGCTGACTTTCAACAATTGGAACAAGTACTGATCAACATTGTTAAGAATGCAATAGAAGCTATTGATGGGAAGGGAATTGTGAAATTTAGCGTTAATACTAAACAAAAGAGGCTTGAAATTAGCGATAATGGCAGGGGTATATCGGAAGATTTAAATGAACAACTATTTAGCCCGTTTTTTAGCACTAAAAAGGATGGGCAGGGTATTGGCCTGACGCTAGTCAGAGAAATATTACTTAATCATGGTTTCTCATTTTCATTAAAAACGGTAATTGAGGGGCAAACGGATTTTGTTATTCAGCTCAGTTAATCAATAATTTACATGCTTTCTTATTTTGCTTTTTCATTTTGATGTCATAACATTTAGTTCGAGACTTTATCCTGACTATTTTAGTATAATATTCAAAAGTTGAGATGTACCTTTGCCGGCATCCTGAGTAGTAGATCTGGTAGATACCATGATTGTATCGGGATTATGGTAAAAAAGTACATAATGAAACATCAATATTTTAAATACATAGGAGTTGTTATTTTACTATTAACATTTGCTTTTGCTTCAAATGCGCAGCAAACTGTTGTAAACGGTACTGTAACAGACGCCACAACTAAAGAAACTTTACCATATGTATCATTTCTAATTACCGGTACAGAAAAAGGTGGCAGAACGGATGCTGATGGCAAATACAGTATCACTATTAATGATAACCATACACAAATTAAATTCAGTTATGTTGGTTATAAATCAGTTATAAAAACTATTACTCCGGGGAAAGAACAAATAGTAAATGTTGAGTTACCCAGCGAAACAACTCAAATGGACGAAGTTGTAATTACCGCAAGTAAAAGGCCAAAATATAAGAATAAAGATAATCCTGCTGTTGAGCTTATTAGAAACGTTATTGCCAACAAATCAAAGAACCGAATGGATCATTACGATTTTGTTGAATATAAGAAGTACGAACGAATGATGTTCTCTATGAGTAATCTTTCTGATAAGTTTAAAAATAAGAGGATATTCCGTAATTATAAATTTTTGTTTCAAGAACAGGATTCTACTAAAATAGGTGGCAAAACCATGCTTCCTGTGTTTCAGCAAGAGAAACTTTCTGATAATTACTTTCGTAAAAGTCCCGAAAAACTTAAGACCATTATTGTAGCTGATAAGCGGGTTAATTTTGATGAACGTTTTATCGATAATCAGGGTTTAACTACCTATTTCGATAGGATGTATCAAGATATAGATATCTACGACAACAATATTTCGGTAGTAAGTAATCAATTGCTAAGTCCAATTGCCGATGGCGCACCTACGTTCTATAAGTTCTTTATAACAGACACCATTCAAAATCATAATCCAAAACTGGTAGAGCTTTCTTTCATGCCAAGAAATAACACTGACCTTTTATTTGAAGGTAAGCTTTACATCACACTTGATGGAAATTATGCTGTTCAGAATGCATATCTTACTGTAAATAAGGATATCAATTTGAATTTTGTGAGGGCATTAGAAGCAAAGCTAGATTTTGAGCAGAATCCTGACAAGCGCTACCATCTGAGTAAAAGTAACCTGATTGTTGACTTTGGCCTAAGTAAAAAAGGCGGTACTGGATTTACTGGCGAAAGAACTGTGAACTTTAAAGACTATCAGATTAATAAACCACATCCTGATACAACATATTATGGGTCTGCAGTGCCGGTAGTTGTGGCTGATGCAGGTAAAAGATCAGAAGAATTTTGGGCCAATAATCGTCCTGAAGCCCTTAGTCCTACAAATTTAAAAGTTTACAGTAATTTAGATACACTACAAACTATTCCATCTTTTAAGAGAACAATGGATGTAGTGACTCTTTTCTTTGCCGGTTATAAAGATTTTGGGCCTTTTGAGATGGGACCAGTAAATACTTTTTATAGCTTTAATAGTGTAGAAGGGTTTCGCCTGCGTTTAGGAGGCAGAACCACCACCGCACTTAGTAAACGTTATTACTTTGAAACGTATGCGGCATATGGTTTTAATGATACCAAATGGAAGTACTTTTTAAGTGGAACTTATTCATTAAACAATAAATCTATATATGCATTTCCGCAGAACTATTTGAGAGCAAGTTTCCAAAGAGATACGAAAATACCAGGTCAGGAACTTCAGTTTGTACAAGAAGATAATTTCTTGTTGTCGTTTAAAAGGGGAGAGAATGACATGATGTTGTATAATGATTTTTATAGATTAGATTATGTACATGAATTTGAAAATCACTTCTCCTATAGTCTCGGGTTACGTAAATGGAATCAAACTCCAGCCGGTTCTTTGTATTTTGCCAATTCAAGTGAGAATAGTTTAATTAAAACAAACTCTATAAGAACATCAGAAATATCTGTTCAGTTAAGGTATGCACCACATGAAAAATTTTATCAGGGCAAGGTTTACCGTACCCCTCTTGTAGACAAGTACCCTATATTTAATTTCAGATACACTGCAGGTATAAAAGGAGTTTTGGGAGGTGAATATAACTATCATAATTTCATGGGAAGTATTGATAAACGTTTTTATCTGTCGCAACTTGGATACACAGATGTAACACTTGAAGGCGCTTACATTGCTGGCAAGGTACCTTTCCCATTGTTATCTATTCACAGGGCAAATCAAACTTATGCTTATCAATTGCAATCGTACAACCTCATGAACTTTCTGGAGTTTGTCAGCGACCATTATGCAAGTATCAATATAGATCAGAATTTTAATGGTTTCTTTTTTAATAAAGTGCCTTTATTAAAAAAACTGAAGCTAAGAGAGGTAATGTCGTTTAAGGCATTGTACGGAGGCTTAAGAAATGAAAATAATCCTGCAGTTAATAACAATGCAATGCAGTTTGTGCTTAATCAGGATGGAGTACCTATAACAAATTCACTAAGCAGAGATCCTTATATTGAGGGTAGTGTTGGTATAGGAAATATCTTTAAATTACTTAGAGTTGATCTTGTAAAACGCTTCACTTACCTGGATAATCCAAATGTTTCTGAGTGGGGAATTCGTGCAAGGGTAAAGTTCGATTTCTAATATACCTTTAAGTATGTAGGGTTATGTTTTTGCGTAACCCAAAAATTCAAGTTCTTCTACCGCTTTTGTTAGATGGGTTTTTCCTCCGGTTAAAACGTAAAGATCGTCGCTGATGTCAATTATGTTTCTAAACATATGGTCAGTAACGAGTAATCCCTTACGATGTTTTTCCTCATTCATCAGTTCCGTAATAGCTTGAATCATTATTGGGCTTAAATGAGAAAACGGTTCATCAAGCATGGCGAATTTAGATTTAGCCTTTAATACAAGATATACTTCAACTAATCTTCGGTTGCCACCAGATAAACTTTTTAAGGAGCTTTTATGGCTCGATTTAAAATCCGGGAAGCGGTTTTCGAATTCAAAAAAGTCCAGATCAAAGTCGTCGAATACTCTTTTTAAAGTTAAAGTTTGTGGTATGAAATTAAACTGAGGAAGATACAGTAGTAAATCAGGCCTCTTATAGGCTGCCTGAACCGTTAAATCGTCAAAGCGAATGGATTTACTGTTAGCGCTTAAATTGCCATAAATAATGTTCATTAAGCATGTTTTACCATTTCCATTTCTGCCGAGCAAACCAGTTATTTTGCCTGTTTCACACTTTAAATAAATATCAGATAAGATCCTTCTTGAACCAAACTCAAGGAATATGCTATCGGCTTCAAGTTTATGGATCATTTAGATACAGAATAAATTAAAAGGGCAATAAAAATGATAAAATCGAAGGTTAGGGTTCCTATCCATAAAGTAAGCTTAGGTATGCCTAAGTTTTGATAGTAATAGAATTCTTTGCTTTTGTAATTATTTATATAATAGATAATTATGCCATAGCTAACCATTTTAAACCAAAATATTAAAGTGAAAGCTTCTGCGCCAAGTTTAAACAGCATGTATGCTGAGACCAGTGTTAATACAAAAGCCGTTGTGAAATAGCTCATGTAAAAAGTAAACATCAGTCTTAATGTTTTAATCTTTAACATATTATCTTTTTATTGCATGATTTGGCGAAATAACTGCTTTAAAATCAATTTATAACACCTTGTTAAATATAATAATAAGTTCCAGGAATACGACTTTTTGACATAGGTAATTGTGTTCCATCATACAATTTCAGGCACTATTTATGTACATAAGCAAGTATAAGAACACGTACCCATGAATATAGAAATTAGAAAATTGACGCTTGAAGATTACAACGACCTTAAGGAATCAATGGAACAGGCTTATGATACACTTGGAGGGCAAATATGGAGCAAACAAACGATTGCTAAACTATTAAAATTATTTCCTGAAGGCCAGTTGTGTATTGCTGTTGATGAGAAAGTAGTGGCCTGTTCATTATCTATTATAGTAGACTATGATGAGTACGGAGATAAACATACCTATCAAATGATAACTGGGAGGTATACATTTTCTACCCATGATCCAAATGGTGATACATTGTATGGAATAGAAATTTTTGTTTCGCCTGAATATCGCGGTTTGCGTTTAGGCCGCAGGCTTTATGAAGCAAGAAAGGAACTTTGTGAAAGCTTAAATTTAAAGAGTATAATTGCTGGCGGACGGATCCCCGGTTATCATGAACATGCTGATACTTTGAGCCCCAGACAATATATTGATAAAGTAAAAGCCAAAGAGCTATATGATTCAACTCTAACGTTTCAACTGTCTAATGACTTTCACGTTAGAAAGGTATTAAAAAACTACCTGCCAGGCGATCATGAATCTAAAGAGTTTGCTACGCTAATTGAGTGGAATAATATTTATTATCAGGGAGTTGATGCCTCGGCGAGATCTGCTAAAACTATTCGTATCGGTTTGGTTCAATGGCAAATGCGTCTTTTTCCTACCATGGATGCTTTTTATGAGCAGGTAGAGTTCTTTGTAGATGCTGTTAGCGGTTATAAATCTGATTTTATCATGTTCCCGGAGCTTTTTAACACACCGCTTCTGCAACCATATAATCACTTGCCTGAAATGGAGGCGATGCGTAAACTCGCAGAACTTACGGAAGAGATTGTTGTTAAAATTCAGGAATATGCTGTATCGTACAATGTGAATATCATTTCGGGCAGTATGCCAATATTGGACGACAATAAGCTATACAATGCCACATACCTTTGCCACAGAAATGGAAAAACAGAAGAATACAGGAAGATACATATTACTCCGAATGAACAGAAATATTATGGTATGGTTGGGGGCGATAAAATCCAGGTATTTGATACCGACTGCGGAAAAGTAGGAATCTTGATTTGTTATGATGTCGAATTTCCTGAGTTAAGCCGCATATATGCCGATCAGGGGATGCAAATATTATTTGTTCCATTTCTTACAGATACTCAAAATGGATACACCAGAGTAAGACGATGTGCACAAGCAAGAGCAATAGAAAACGAATGCTACGTGGCTATTGCAGGGTGTGTGGGTAATTTACCTAAAGTAAACAATATGGATATTCAGTTTGCGCAATCTGCTGTATTTACACCTTCAGACTTTGCTTTTCCTACAAATGCAGTTAAAGCTGAAGCAACACCAAATACAGAAATGATGTTGGTAGTAGATGTTGATCTTCACCTACTTGATGAAATTCATCATTTTGGCACTGTTAGAATACTTAAAGACAGAAGGAATGATCTTTATGAAGTTCGTTTACTTAAATAGATCTGTAAAGGTCCCTTAAGAATTTGCTCAATCAATAAGTATCTTGCGTCCTTCTTTAGCAGATCGCTTAGCTGCCTCCAATATTTTTACCACAATAACGTTATTACTTAGTGATGATAGATCATTTTCGGATTTAATTTCATTTTTTAGCAGTGCAGCAAGATAATTGAGGTGGTTGCTGTAAACCGGCGCCAGGGATTTTACTTCTTCAACCTGATAGCTGGTTCTCTCTTCCTTGGTACGAAGTGTATTTGAGTTTACTGCTTGTATGTATCCCGTCTTTCCAAATACTTCCATGTCTTTAATGCTAAATGGCCAGTTCCATGATGCTTCAATTATGCCGGTTGCCGTCGGATATTCCAGTAATATTGTAGCATCATCGTCAACATTAGGATATACATCTTTTTTTATTTGATGTGTTATCGCGGTAACCGAAATAGGGGCTTTGCCGTTCATTAACCAGGTCATAAGGTTTGCACCATAGCAGCCAAAATCTATAATTGCACCGCCACCATTCTTTTTTGGATCGGTAAGCCAGTTTAAAAACTCTTTGCTTACACCAATTTCTTTAGGTCCCTGATGACCATCATGTGCAACTATTTTTCTAATGTCGCCAATAGCATTATTTTGTTTAATTCGCTTGTAGGCTTCCTGATTGCTTGGATACCAGGTGGTTTCATAATTGGTTAATAAATGGATTTTATATTGCTTGGCAAGAGCGGTCATACGTTCAGCATGTTTTACCGATACTGCTAAAGGTTTTTCCACCATAACTGAAATACCCAGCGGAGCGGCTGCCTCTACAACCATTAAATGATCCTCAATGGCATTATAAGCAAGTACTGCATCAGGTTTACGATGTTTCAACAGTTCTTTTAAATCGGTAAAGAATACTGAATCGGCCAGTTTAAACCGGGTTTTATATCTTTCTACCAAAACCGGGTTTTCTTCCGCAATTCCAATAATGTTTACTTCGCCTTTTTTGTAGCTATCCATTATCAGGTTTACGTGATCGTGGCTAAGGCCAGCTAATACAACATTTAATTTGGATTGTGCTTTAATCTGTAAAGAAAAAAATGCCAGCAGGGCAATTGTAATGAACTTTTGCATAAAATAACTCTTAAATATTCTTTATTAACCGAAAAGCAATTTATGAATTATTGACGCTATAATTGAGATATTCTTGTAACAAATCAGGTCAAGTGATTTGAAAAATGTAAATTGAGTTGCTTTAAATTTGTTATGATATGAAGAGTATTATTGTTTTTATAGTTCTTTTAGTTTCCTTTTTAAATGTAGATGCCCAGGCCTTTAAGTATGCCTTTGTTACAGATACACATGTTGGAACTGAAACTGGTGAGGAGGATTTGAGAAGAACAGTAAATGATATTAATCTACAGAATGATCTTGATTTTGTTATTGTTACAGGTGATGTTACCGAGATGGGAACTAAGGCTGAAATTAAGCTTGCCAAGGAGATTTTAAGTGGACTAAAAAAGCCTTGGTATGTTATTCCCGGCAATCATGATACAGGTTGGTCAGAGTCAGGAGGTGTAGACTTTATCCGTGAATTTGGTGATGATAAATTTACCTTCGATCATAATGGTTTCAGATTTATAGCATGCGCATCCGGTCCATATGTTAGGATGTCCGATGGACACATTCCAAGAGACGCTGTAGTTTGGCTAGACGGAGTTTTAAAGAAAACACCAGCAGATATGCCAATTGTATTTATTAATCATTATCCGATAGATAATAGCCTGGATAATTGGTATGAAGCAACAGACAGGATTAAAAAATACAATATTCAATATGCAATTTGTGGTCATGGTCATGCCAATCAGGCAATGGATTTTGAAGGTGTACCTGCAACAATGGGCCGCTCTAATTTGCGTGCTAAAGATAGTATTGGAGGATATAATGTGGTTACTATGAGAGGCGACTCTGCTTTGTTTGCTGTTAAAAAGCCTGGGTCATTATTGGAGCCTAGCTGGCGCAGCATCCCTTTGGGTACATTTGTTGCTAATAGCAGCAGTAAAATAGTAAGGCCGTCCTACGAGATCAACAATACATATTCCCAAGTTAAAAGCGCATGGACTTACCATGCAAGTGCAAATGTAGTGTTAACGCCGGCAGCCGATAAAAAGCTGGTAGTTT
This sequence comes from Pedobacter ginsengisoli, assembly GCF_002736205.1. NCBI lineage: Bacteria > Pseudomonadati > Bacteroidota > Sphingobacteriia > Sphingobacteriales > Sphingobacteriaceae > Pedobacter > Pedobacter ginsengisoli. Next base: position 1,412,148 of record NZ_CP024091.1, read on the forward strand.
TTGGAAATAGCATAGGTGAGGTAGAAGCTTTGTCAATAAAAGATGGCAGTAAAAAGTGGGGATTTAAAACAGGAGGTGCTATTTATTCTTCTCCTGCAATTGCAGGAAAGATTGTTGTATTGGGTTCTGGAGATGGTTTTATTTACGGTTTGGATCTTAATAGTGGAAAGGAAATCTGGAAGATTAAAACTAACGCCTCTGTTTTAGGAACACCCTTAGTTGATGGAAAAGTTGTTTATATAGGCGGAAGTGATCATAATTTTAGAGCCATTGACATTAAAACCGGTAAACAAATCTGGACCTTTGATGGGATCGAGGGTGCAATTGTGGGTAAACCTTTAATATATCAGGGCAAGGTGTTTTTTGGCTCCTGGGGGCGTCATCTGTATGCTTTAGACGAAAATAATGGTAAATTGCTATGGAAATGGAACAATGGGAGTGCTAATCGAATGTTTTCTCCTGCAATGTGTACTCCGGTTGCAAAGGATGGCGTAGTTTACTTTGCTGCACCCGATAGAGTGCTTACTGCTCTTGATGTTAATAATGGCAGTGTTCTTTGGAGGAATAAGGAAGCAACGGTTAGGGAATCAATTGGAATGTCTGAAGATGGGGCGCTTATTTTTGGTAAAACAATGAATGATGAGGTGGTGGCATATCGGACACAAACTACAGACCCTGGTATTCTCTGGCGTTTAAATATGGGTTTCGGATATGAGCATACACCGTCTATGCTAATTGCAAAAGACAAGCAGGTTTTCTTTGGAACCAGAAACGGAGTGGTTTATGCATTTGATCCGTATATTCAGAAAACTGTTTGGGCCCATAAGGTTGATAACTCTATGGTAAACACAGTAAATGTTATTAATAAAAAATCTGTGTTACTGGCAACAATGGATGGTGTTGTAACATTACTTACTATTAAGTAATTTATTCATCAACCTTACTCCATATTTCATAGATTTTAGTGCCTTTACTGCTTAATCCACTGTGGTGCCATTTGCCATCCTGTAGCTTGCCATCAAAAACCAATGAAACACCAACACGACTGTTATCTCTTGAGAAAAACTCTATTTGCTCTGTATATTTTCCATCTTTAAAAGTATAGGAACCACCTCCGGTACCTGAGAATTCCTTTTTCTCAGGATCAATAGCCACCCATTGAAATTTCTTTCCTGTAAGCATTTTGTAAGTTTGTCGGGAACCAGTCTGATGAATATCTGCAACCTTACCGTCTTCCTGCATTCTGCCTGTTATTCTCCACACACCAGCAAGTGGTGCTTTGCCATCATCTACACGGTTAAAGCTAACATTTCCATCCGGCACATCCATTGATAGTTTATCACCAGAAACTTCATAGGGAACACTTAATTCTCCACCTACATTAGATGAGTCTGAACTATTAAAAAAAACTTTTCCCTTAATGGTTCCGTTACTTACTTCATAGCTTCCTCCGCGAGACATGATGAATTTATCTGCCTGATGTATGGTATGTATAAAATACCCATCTTCAAAAAAAAGTTGATGTTGGTCTGCTCCATTACTGAATTCCCATGCTCCGTTAAGGAGACCAGTTTGGGCCTGTACAGAGGTTAATGAAACACTGATAGCAAGTACTAATAAGATGATGTGCCTTTTCATAATAGTTTAGTTTATAAGTGATTGAAATAAAGATAAAAAACATTCTATGGTTTTTTGTTTTATCTACAGTATTTCTTCAGAATTTCATTTCACCTTTGGTTTGATCTTATCAGGAGTGGATTATAATTGTAAAAAAGATGTATAGGAAACTATTAATTGTAATGGTATTGTTAATAATGCCACAACTTATTTTTGCCCAGGTGCAAGATACAATACAGAGAGAAATTAATAGCAGAGATGATTATAAACCCAAAGCAAGCGCTTTTATTATCCCGGCAGTATTTATTGGTTATGGGGTGGTATCATTAACCGGCGATAATGTGATCAGACGACTTGATTATACTACGAAAAATGAGCTGCAGGAAGATCATCCTCTATTTGCTGCTCATGCAGATGATTACATGCAATTTGCTCCTGCTACTGCGGTTTACGGGCTTAATTTATTAGGTATAAAGGGGAAACATTCATTACTTGATGCAACCGGCTTGTATGTATTATCATCCGCAATTATGGGGGGCACAGTAACAGTTTTAAAGAAATCTACACACAGACTGAGGCCTAACAGCTCTGGATACACATCATTCCCTTCTGGTCATACTGCTAATGCATTTGCTGCGGCCGAATTCTTAAAACAAGAATATAGGGATGTATCTCCATGGTATGGTTTTGCAGGTTATACGGTGGCAACTGCAACAGGGATATTAAGAACTTATAACAATAAGCACTGGGTTAGTGATGTTGTTGCAGGTGCCGGCTTTGGTATTCTTTCTACTAAATTATCATACTATTTATATCCTAAACTGAAAAAACTACTTACTGGAAAGGGGAATTTTAATTATACAGCTGCACCATATTATCAGCAACAAACTGTAGGTTTTTCATTAAGTGGAACATTTTAGAATCATATTTATTCTACTCCTTTAACTTTCATTGGAAGTGTATATATAGTTTTACGAGCAGTAATAAATAATATGTTCTTGTCCTTTCCTGCAAAACATACATTGCTTGGTCCGTCTTTTATCTTTAGTTCAGCAATCAGTTCTCCTCCAGGATTGTATATAAAAACACCTTGCCCTAAAGTAAGGTAAATATTACCCTTTTCATCAAGAGTCATTCCGTCAGATCCTTTACTGATAATCAATTGTTTTTCTGTTAACTCACCATTTTTTTCGATGGCATATTTATAAGTTTTCCCTGCATTAATATCAGATACATATAAATATTTACCATCAGGTGTGCCTACAATACCATTTGGTTTAACCAAGCCACTGGCAGCAACTTTTATCTTTTTACTTCCTTTAGGCAGATAATAAACGTCATTCTCACTTAAATCCGGAGCTGTTCTTTGCCAGTAATCACGTTGATAATAAGGATCCGTGAAATAAAGATCTCCGTTTGGGTGAATCCAAATATCATTAGGCCCATTAAATTGCTTACCATTAAAATTATTAATTAGAACCTTTACTTTTCCCGATGGGCTTACTGACCATAATTGCCCTTTTTCATCTGCACAGGTAATTAGGTTTCCTTTTTTGTCGAAGTACGTGCCATTGGCTCTGCCTGTTTTATCCAGGAAAATGGAAAGTTTTCCGTCTGTGTCATATTTCCATATTTTATCATTGGGCTGATCTGTAAAAAATACATTTCCCTTTTTATCAACAGAGCAACCCTCTGTAAAACTGAAATCAGATGATACAAGTTTAGCATCGTCCGCTGCAAATAGATTGCTTGGATGTGAGGTTAGATTTTGTGCGAATAGGGTAGATGATGAAACGGAGAGGAGAAAGGCAAGGATACTAAAATGTTTAATTTTCATGTTCATTTGTTTGTGCGTTGATAATATGTTTATGGTCTCTTTGACCATATAGAGGTATAGAATAAGTTTGTTGGTTAATTTTTTTGGCGAATTAATTTCAATCTATGTAGGTTGACAATAGATTTTTTGTCGTCTCGCTTAAAATGTATGGTTATTGCATTTTTAAAATCATCCAGATTGATATCGCAGAAATAGGAGTTTGGATAAGATGTACGTTTATCGGCATAGAAAGAAATAGGGTCACTTACTAATTTTTGCCTTTGCCATATGGTAATTTCAGCACCATCATCAGATTTTTCCATGTCAGCATACAATTTGTAGTGGCCTTTTGGAAGTTCACTAAGATCTATCTTTACTTGTCCGCCATTGGTGGAATGCAAGATGTTTCCGTCTATTTTTACTGCACCCCCAATAGTATATTGCATTAATTGAGGATAAACCATAAGCGTATCTGGTATATATACAGTGGTTAGATCTTTATTTGGTAAGATAACACTGTTATGAACTTGTTTGTTTGCGTAATAGAATGCAACAGAAGTATAGTCACCAGGCTTATTGTTGTTTTCGGGGCCGTGTTCAATGGTATGGGTAATTTCTCTTTCAAAAGGCATTTTATCAGATATGAATAACCTGTAACCTCCGGTTCTTGCATATGGTAAAGAATAATCAAGAGAGCCATGAAGTGGTAAGCTCATTTTTCTATCCCATCGGTCAAGTAGTGCATACCAGCCGCCGTTAAAGTAATCTTCCGAGCCAGTCCCGTGCATTCTCATCTCGCCATCAATGCGTGTCACATCATCTCCCTCAAAGAATAATGTCATTCCCGGATTAAGCCCTTGTGCCTGTAAAATTGTTCCAACGTAGTGCCCTTTACCTTTGCCTTCTAAGAAAAGATGAGGTTTACCTGGTTGGGTATTTTTATCTGGATTCCAAAAGGCGTAAAATTTACCTTCTTTTAAAGGTTCATATTTTCTGTTGTCAAAAAACACATCTGCTTCTATTTTTATTGGGCTTGGGGTGGTGCCAGATGCACCCTGAATTTGTAAAAGTTCTATTTTTGCCTTTCCATTAAAAGGCATCGGAAAGTAACAATAATTTGCATTATCTGCAGAGCCAAGAAGCAAACTCTGCATGGATTCTTTTCCAAAAGCATATCCGAAAAAATCGGCCACCGGCATAAATACTGATGGCTGTTCATCATCCCAACTTATTTTAATTAAAACGTTTTTGTTTAGACCTCTGAAAGAATCTGCATGATGTATTTTTATTCCGGTTATCCTTCCTCCTTGGTTTATATCTGCTATGGTTACTGGCTTTTCAGTACTTAACATTCCTTCAGTATGAATCAGCTTACCTTCAGGTTTCGTAACATTTCTCCAGTCTTCACTAACCTTAGTTAAAGCCAGTTTTTCTTGCTCAGTAAGCAGCGGGTCGAAATTTTTCACCTGATATTTCTTGGGGTAACTTCTATATTGAATTTGATAGAATTCCATTTTTTTACCTCTAGAAACGATTTTGCAACCGTCTTTAAAAGAAATAGGGAAGTAGCAAAAATAGCCTCCAAGTTCATTGCCTGTTAATGGTGAAATAAATGGAAAAACCTTGCCTGAGAATAAATCTGAAAAACGAATGGAATAGCTCGGCTTTTTTGCTCCACCAAAATAAAAGTCAAGAATTTCATTGTTTGGTGTTGGAGTCCATATCCTGTTGATCACGCCATTGCCTTTAGCTTCAAATATTACTAAAGAGCTGTCGGCATTTTTACGGATAAATGAATATTTACCACTAAAACCATCATCATTGTTTCCAGTTGTATCGTAAGATGAGAATTGTATAATTTTAGTTTCTTCCCAATACTTTGGTAGGTTTTCTATCGAATTCAGTTTATTTAACTCGGTTGTTGTATTTATCTGAACATTCTGAGCTATGGTTTTAATAGCAAGGCTACACAGTAATAAGCATATATAGGTTCGTTTCATCCGCTCAATTTAAATATTTATCATGTAATATTTTTTTAAATATTGCATGAATAGAACACTTTAATGCAGATACCAATGATAATATCTTTATATTTGCTAATATTTGTAGTATTTCTGATTTGTTATGACTGTTACTGTACTCCCCATTATTGAACCCGAAGCTATCCCTGCAGCACCGTTGGCTAAAGTGATGAATGAAAGATTACGTCGTTTAGCAACAGAACTGAAGGAAATACACCTTAAAGAACTCGAAACTGCCGAGCCTATGTTTGAAGATCTGGTTATCTATATGGGTTACAATAACAAATATAGTATCCGTTGGAAAATCGTAAATGATGTTCCCTTAAAAATAGAAACCATAGTTGCTGATCAGTGTGCTTTACTAGGTTATATCAAATGGAAAAGCTCAACTCTTAATAGTTTTCATGGAAAATAGCATGGTATATTAGTTTGTTATTTTTAATGCAAATGCATAACTGAGTGCTGGCTGTTTAGCAGGTAAGGTTACTGTAAGCCCTGTTTCGTCTTGTTTAAAATCTGTAATAGGACCGACCCCTAGCAACTCCATGCTTTTGATTTTAGAAGGATACAAAGAAGCATTTCCTTTTGCAAGGCTTTTGATCGTTATTTTTCCATTCTCAGGCCACCCCATCGGAATAGCATATAAAACAGCACCCTTAGTTGTAAACCTAATATCTTGAGCTACAAAGGGCTTTCCTTTGCCTTCATTAAATCCTTGAGCTGTAAGGGGAGCCATATTTTCAGTAGCCGGTCCTTCGCCATATATCTTCCATGGGCGCGTTCCATAAATACATTCCTTGTTAACTTTCATCCATTGTCCAATCTCTTCCACAACTTTCAATTCATCAGCGTCAATAGTTCCATCACCCCTTACCGGAATACTTAATAAGAGGTTCCCGTTTTTACTTACTACGTCGGCAAGTGTATGAATTACTGTTTTTGAACTTTTGTAATGATGATTATCAAAGATGCGTCTATCATAATGCCATGAACCGATGCAAGTATCAGTTTGCCATGTGTATGGTTCTATTTCGTTACTTTGCCCGCGCTCAATGTCCCACACCATGCATTTGCGCTGTTCTTCATCTAATATTTTGCCATTTAGCACAGCCTTTAAAGCTCCGTTCTTCTTAATGCTGCGATTATACAAATGCGCGGCAATGCGCAAACCAGCATCACTTATAGGCCATAAAGGCAAAGCTGTATCGTCAAAGTAAACCAATTCAGGTTCATATTTGTCGATCAGATCAATGGTTCGCTGGTAGAATTTTTCTATATATGCGTCAGTTGGTTTAGCTACCCCATTTCCCCAATTCCATTGTCTGTGTATAGCACCATTATTCTCACTATCTTCACTTAAAGGATGATTCTGAGCATATAAGCTTTGTGGATCCTCACCATCCCACCATTTTCCTTTACCATCTGCTTTGGTAATTTTTCCATCATAAGGAATACCTGCCATCGGGCCTTTTTTATCAGATCTTTGCGAAGTTTCAAACCAACTCCAGGCATGAGCTGCATGCACACTTACACCAAAATGTATATTGTGTTTTTTCGCGGCTTTCGCCCATCCACCTATTATATCTTTTTTAGGACCCATCTTTACTGAATTCCACTCCTGATACTTACTATTATATAAATCAAAGTTATCGTGATGGTTAGCAAGCGCTACAAAATACTCTGCCCCGGCTTTTTTGTAAAGGCCAACTAAATGATCAGGATCCCAGTTTTCCGCTTTCCATTTATTTATTACATCTTTAAAACCAAATTTTGAAGGATGGCCATACTTTTCAACATGATATTTATATTGGTCACTCCCTTCCTCATACATGCCCCTTGCATACCAATCGCCACGTTCTGGCTCACATTGAGGCCCCCAGTGTGCCCATATGCCAAACTTAGCATCCTTATACCATTCAGGTACCTTATAGTTTTTTAGTGAGTCCCATGTAGGTGAAAAAGGGACTTTAATATATTCTTTCGATCCTTCAGGATCCAAAAAATAGGCTGGTAAAGCGATAGCTTTAGATAATAATAAAGATGGAATAGCAGTTGCCAGGCCTTTTACTAAAGTTCTTCTTTTCATACTGATTTTATCTATTAAGGAATGTTAAGTATAATTGGTTTCCTCAAAGAAATGTGAAATAGTCACTTCAAAAATCAGATTATTAACTACTTATTAAGTGATTTTAACATTTTATATAGATTTTGATTTTATTGGAGTTAAAATTCATTAAGCGAGCATATGGCTTTGACGATAAATTTTAGGAGTTTTACCCGTTATCGCTTTAAAACTCTTATGAAAAGAAGCAAAGTTATTAAATCCTGATTCAAAGCATATTTGTTTAATATCCATTTTGTTTTCTAGAATTAACTTGCAGGAGTAGCCAATTCTAATATCAACAAGAAATTTAGAAAAAGTTTTCCCTGTTCGGGTTTTAAAATAACGACAAAAGGAATTTGGAACCAAATCTGCAACAGCTGCTATTTCTTCAAGCTGGATTTTTTTTCTGAAATTGTTTAATGCAAAATTGTAAATGTTGTTCATCCGCTCATTTTCAGATTCTCTGTAATCATATTTAAAACCGATAGAAGATAATAAGGCAATTTGTGGAAGATTGGCTATAGCCATTAAACACTCTAATAGATTTATTATTTTAGTAATTCCTGTGCTTTGGTATATTTTCTCAATATGTACTGCTATTTCTTCCGCATTTTTTTCCTTTATTAAAATTCCTCTTTTAGCTTTTTCAAGGATATTCTTGATCGGTTTGGTTTCAGGAAGATGAAGAAACCGCTCACCGATAAAGTTATCGTAAAAATGAATTACGGTTGAGTATGGCTCCTTTGATCCCGAATCGTCAAAATAAAGGGAGTCATATTTCCAGTAATGAGGCAAATCACTCCCCACCAAAACAATGTCTCCGGGAGCAAACCTTTTAATATTGTCGCCAACAAATTGAGTGCCCGTACCCTTATGAAAGCAGATCAATTCTATTTCAGTATGGTAATGCCATCTGTTATTTATATTCGGAATCATATCTTTCCGTACGCTGAAAGAATGATCTGCACTATTCGGAATTTTTAAGAGTTGAGGTTTCATCTTTTGCTATTATAAATAAAATATGCCTTAAAAAATCATATAAAGAATATTTATGTTAAAATAACTTAATAAATGGATAAAAGCATCATATTTTCTATTTTAAAACGCGCTTCCTTTATACAATCAGTTATAAACTTATTTGATGTTATCTGTAAAAAAAGAAAAAGGAGAGAATATTGGCATTCAGTTGCCACCAATAATATTTGGAACAAGTAGTTTGGGTAATTTATACCAATCCATAGATTACGAAACTAAACGGAATATTATAAGGGAATGCATCGAGCATTCTTTTGGTAAAGCATTATTTGATACAGCAGGTAAGTACGGTGCCGGCCTGGCATTGGAAGTTCTGGGTAAAAGTCTGTCAGATTTGAACATTCACCCTGATGATGTAGTGATATGTAATAAACTTGGCTGGTACCAAACAGAATTGTTAACTCAAGAGCCAACATTTGAAAAGGATGTCTGGATGGATTTGAAAAATGATGCAGTTCAGCAAATTAGCTACGATGGCATTGTGAAATGCTTTGATCAGGGGAATAAGATTTTAGGTATTTATTCGGCAAAGATGGTCTCTGTACATGATCCTGATGAATATTTAGGAATGGCAAAGGATAAGATAGAAGAAGAACAAAGGTACCGAGATATCCTGGAGGCTTACAGGGCACTTGCAGAATTAAAAAGACAAAAAGTAGTAACTTCGATAGGTATTGGTGCAAAAAACTGGAAAGTGATTGAACGTGTTTCAGCCGATGTAGAATTAGATTGGGTAATGATTGCCAATAGCTTAACCGTAAAGTCGCATCCGGAAGATTTGGTTCGGTTTATTGCTAATTTAAACGACAAAAATATTCAGGTTATTAATTCTGCTGTATTTAATGGTGGTTTTTTAGTAGGTAGCGATTTTTATAATTATCAGAGAGTAGATAAAAGTACAGAGCAGGGCAGGGCGCTTTATGAATGGAGAGATAATTTTTTTTCTTTGTGTAGTAAATTCAATGTAAAGCCGGCCGAAATCTGTTTTGATTTTGGTTTTAATATCCCGGGAGTAAGCAGCATTGCCTTAAATACAACCCGGCCTGAAAAGATAAAAGAGAATATAATGATGATAAATAAAACAATTCCAGAAGGTTTTTGGAAAGCAATGCAAGAAGAACAATTGATATCGATACCTGTAATTAGATGAAAGTACTAGTTTGTAATACTCCGGGGGAGTTTGAATATATAGATAAGGAACAGCCCGTTCTGAAAGAAGGATTTACTAAGCTTAAGGTTAAAGCGGTAGGTATTTGTGGTACAGATTATCATGCTTATCAGGGGGTTCAGCCGTTTTTTAATTACCCAAGAATATTAGGTCATGAAATTGCGGCCGAAATTGCTGAAACAGCAACCAATACTAAATTTAAAATAGGAGACAAGGTAACAATAAGTCCTTATTTTTATTGCGGACATTGTATTGCCTGTCGTAATGGCAAAACAAATTGCTGCGAAGCAATGCAGGTATGTGGAGTGCATATTGATGGAGCAATGAGTGAATATATTCTTGTTCCTGATTATTCAATAATTGCTGGTGAAGGTTTAAATGAAGATGAGTTGGTTTTGGTTGAGCCTCTGGCTATTGGAGCCCACGGTATTAGAAGGGCAAATGTTCAGCCAGGTGAATTTGTTCTTGTTGTGGGAGCCGGCCCAATAGGTTTAGGAACGATGGACTTTGCCGGAATAGGCGGTGCAGAGGTAATTGCTTTAGATACCAATATGCAGCGTTTAGAATTCTGCAAGGATAAGTTGCGAGTTAAACATATTATAAATGCCGCAACAGAAGATGTATCTGGTCGATTAAAAGAAATAACCAATGGTGATATGCCTACGGTTGTAATTGATTGTACAGGAAATCTAAACGCTATAAATAATGCATTTCAGTATATGGCTCATGGAGCCCGTTTCGTTCTTATAGGCCTGCAAAAGCAGTCTATAAGTTTTAGCCATCCTGAATTTCATAAAAGAGAAGCTACATTGTTAAGCAGCCGGAATGCATTGCCAGCTGATTTTGAACATGTAATATCATGCATAAAAGATGGTCGCGTAAAGCCAATAAATTACATCACACATAAATTGAAATTTGAAGAGGTAAAAGATACTTTTTTGGATCTTAAAATCTTTGAAAACGGTTTGGTGAAAGCGGTTATCGAACTCTAGAAATGAAAAATGCATTGCCTAAGTTTTATCCAACAAGGCAATGCATTAAATAATTGAAATTATTTCGATTTAGAAATAGCTTTCTTTAACTCCATTAATAATTCAATATCTTTTTGTCTTATTTTTCCTTCTCTATTAGGTGGTGTGTTTAAGATTAAGATATTATTTTGAGCTGTTGCTATTTTATAATCTTCAAGCAGCTTTTCTACAGATTTGTAAGTAGTATCTTTTGTGTTGTAAAACCATTTTGAACTAATGCATATAGTAGATTCCCAAGGCATATAATAGCGTTCATTATTGTGCGAAAATATTTTTGGATCAGGTGTGGCAGGAAGGTACGGGTCACCTAATCTAAAATCACTCGGGAAGTACCTGATTGGGTAACCTTCTTTTTGCTGATCCGGTAAAACCACATGTTTATCATCATTTTCAGGTGCGCCGATAGACCAGTTAATCCCTATCTGACATTGCGGTTCCCTTGATTTTATTGCTTTATAAAGTTCAGCAGCAGGCCACCTCTTGTTTTGTTTTTCCCAGCCTCCGTCAAACCAAAACTCTACAATTTTAGTTTTTGTTTTCTGGGTTATGTCTATTAACTCATTAATTTGCTTAACCATATAATCGTTATATGCTTTATCCAGAGTTGTATCCTCAGTTTTGGCATTCTCATGTCTGTCCCATAAAGAGTAGTATAATCCTAGCCCTACGTTGTACTTTTTACATGCTTTTGCAACAGCTTCAACAACATTTGTTTTATTCGAGGAACTGCTCACATCATAAGTAGTATACTTACTATCCCAAAGACAAAAGCCATCATGGTGTTTGGTAATTAGTATCACATATTTCATTCCTGCATCCCTGGCGGTTTTAACCCACTGTTCTGCATCAATTGACGATGGATTGTACGAAGTTGGGGGTAAAGTCCCATCTGTCCATTCCTGGTCATGAAAAGTATTTATACCAAAATGAATAAACATACCGTATTTACGGTTTATTTGTTCTAACTGATATTTGCCGGGTTTTAAAGAAGGAATGGGCTCTGTAATCCCTTCCTGAGCTGAAGATAATTTTACTATTGCAAGCAATACCAACGTTAATAGAATGTTTTTTTTCATTTGGTGTTTAATATTTGATTTATTCTCATATTCATTATGCCAAAGGCTTAATGAATTGAAGATAGGGAAGTAATTTGGCTGGCCAATGCTTTTTGAGTTTCTAAAACTGCGCAAACGTTTGTGTTAGAAAAATAGAAATATTTTTATGTGATTATTGCGTTACATTATTTTAATGGTCTATTATTCAGTTATTTATAATAAAGTATTAATTTTATTACAAAGTAATATATAAATATTATAACTTTATTAAAGCTATAACGATTTTCCTCTATGCGTGCAACTACCTGTAGTGTGAGTTAATTTTGTTGGGCAATAAACCAAACTAAACCAAGTTATAACCATGTGTAATTGTATGAAACATTATATGTCTTTGGCATGTCCATGCATTTCGTGGTACACCCTGATCACGAAAATATGAAGAGACTTTACTACTCAGTTATTTTTATTTTAATGTTCTCGGCTTGTAAGCAATCAACAAAAGATGCTGCGAATGCTGTACCCGAAAACCCCTTATTTAAATTATTGGATTCTGCACAAACCAATATCCTTTTTGCAAATAATATAAAGGAAACTTTTGAGCGAAACGTTTTTAATTATCCGGCATTTTATAATGGTTCTGGTGTTTCTATAGGAGATCTAAATAATGATGGCCTTGAGGATATATATTTTGGCGGTAACATGACGTCAAATAAGCTTTACCTAAATAAAGGTAATATGAAGTTTGTGGACGTTACAGAGATTGCAGGTGTTAAGGGAAGGTTAGAAGGATGGAAAAATGGTATCAATATGGTTGACATTAATGGTGATGGACTATTAGATATCTACATATGCTATTCAGGGAAGTATCCGGGTGGAAACAGAAAAAACCAACTCTTTGTCAATAAGGGAGCAACAGAAAAGGGTATTCCTCAGTTTAAGGAAGAGGCCGAAATTTATGGACTGGCAGATTCTGCTTATAGCACACAATCTTATTTCTTTGATTATGATAAGGATGGTGATCTGGACATGTTACTGGTAAATGAAAATATCAGAGTACTTACTGAGCTTGATGATGTAACCATTCAGGAACTTCAAAAAACTGCGGATAGTATGTCGGGAACCAAGCTATATAAAAATGAGGGAGGCCATTTTAAAGATGTGACCCTTAAAGCAGGATTGCATAGTTCAGTATTGTCGTACGGATTGGCAGCAGCTACTTCTGACGTAAATGGGGATGGATGGCCGGATATCTATGTTTCAAATGATTATTCCATTCAGGACAGACTATATATCAATAACAAAGACGGAACGTTCACCGATCAGCTAACATCCAATCTTCGCCATATTTCTATGTATTCAATGGGAAATGCCGTGGTAGATATAAATAATGATGGGTTGATAGATATCTATACCCTTGATATGATTCCCGAAGATAACCGTCGCCAAAAATTACTTCAGGGATTTGATAACTATGAATTCTTTGATTTGAATCTGCGAAATGGCCTCTACTATCAATATATGCGTAACATGCTGCATATTAATAATGGCAACGGAACATTTAGTGAGGTTGGGCAGTTGGCAGGTGTATCAAATACCGACTGGAGTTGGGCGCCTTTATTTGCCGACTTTGATAACGATGGATGGAAAGATCTTTTTGTAACCAATGGTTACCTGCATGATTTTACCAATATGGATGTGGTAAAGTATAATGCAAATTATTTTAACAGCATAAACGGCGATGTTGAACCCAGACATATTTTAGATATGTTAAATAATTTACCCTCATCTGATGTAAAGAACTATATCTATAAAAATAAGCAAGGATTTACTTTTGCAAATAGATCTTTTGATTGGGGTATTGATATTCCTTCAAATAGTAGTGGGGCAGCATATGCTGACCTTGATAATGATGGGGATCTGGACCTGATAATTAACAATATAAATAAACCAGCCTTCATTTATCAGAACAAGGGAGATTCGACCAGTCATTATCTAAAAGTAAAATTAACCGGACTAAAACAAAATACAGAAGGTATAGGTGCAAAGGTTACCGTTTACAGTGATTCTAAACTACAATCATTAGAGCAGATGCCTTCAAGAGGTTATTTATCCAGAGTATCTTCAATTTTACATTTTGGATTGGGCAATAAGAATAAAATAGACTCGATTTCTGTAGTATGGCAAAGTGGAAAAAAACAAGTGCTCACTAATGTTAAACCGGATCAGTTAGTACCTTTAAATGAAAAAGATGCGTTAGAAAATAACCGTCCGCCTGCTTTAAAACCTGCAATATTTAAAGAAGTTCCATCGCCCCTGGAGTTTGTTAAAAGCAAAAATGGCATTAACGATTTTAAGAGACAGCCTTTAATGACCAACCCACAATCATTTGTTGGCCCATGTATGGTAAAAGGTGATGTTAATAAGGATGGTTTAGAAGATGTGTATGTTGGAGGGAACAAGAATGAGCCCGGCGCATTATACATTCAGCAAAAAAACGGCAAGTTCATTAAAAATCAAAAACCATTTGAAGGTGATAAGGAGAGTGAAGATGCTGATGCAATATTCTTTGATGCTAATGGCGATGGTTTTATTGATTTATATGTCGTAAGCGGTGGCTATCATGGTTTTATGCCTACAGACCCATTATTGCAAGATCGCTTGTACCTTAACGACGGGAAAGGAAATCTCTTAAAATCAACCGGCACATTACCCGAAATGCATGTAAGTAAAAGTTGTGCCCGTGTTGCTGACTTTAATGGAGATGGACATTTGGATATTTTTGTGGGAGGGAGGGTTATTCCCGGGCTTTATCCGGAAGCACCTAAAAGTTACCTGTTAATTAACGACGGTAAGGGTCATTTTAAAGATCAAATGAGTGTTGTTTGTTCTGATTTAAATCAAATGGGGATGATTACAGATGCTGCATGGATAGATTTAAATGGAGATAAGAAGCCTGATCTGGTTACTGTTGGAGAATGGATGCCAGTAAGTGTTTTCATTAATACTGATGGTAAATTAGTTAACAAAACGAAAAACTATTTTGATAAAGAATATAGTGGTTGGTGGAATAAACTTCTGGTTGCAGACCTTAACGAGGATGGCAAGCCCGACCTGATTGTTGGTAATCTGGGCCTAAATAGCCAGTGCAAGGTTAGTGATAAAGAACCTGCTGAAATGTATTACAAAGACTTTGATGACAATGGTGCTATTGATCCTATTCTATGTTTTTATATGATGGGTAAAAGCTTTCCATACATAACCAGAGATGAATTATTAGACCAGATGAGCATCATGAGACCACGGTTCCCCAATTATGCAAGTTATGCTGACGCAACTTTAAAAGATGTATTTACATCAGATGAATTAAAGGGCGCTAAATATTTAAAAGCAAACAGTCTGAAAACTACATATTTTCAAAGTAGAACAGATGGGCGTTTTCATGAAAAAGATTTGCCTCTGGAAGTACAAATGGCTCCTGTTTATACTATTACTGCAGTTGATTATGATGCCGATGGCCATAAAGATCTGTTATTGTGTGGCAACATGAATCAAGCCAGACTTCGCTTCGGAAAATACGATGCCAATTATGGACTCCTGCTAAAAGGTAACGGTAAAGGCAATTTTAATTATATACCTCAATATAAATCGGGCTTTAAATTACAAGGGGATGTCAGAAGCGCAATTGAGATTAACAATACAATTGTTTTTGGAATTAATCAGCAAGGGCCAAAGGCCTATCAGTTAAAAGGAAAATAGAACCATTATTAAAGATATGAGAAAACTATTGTTTTTTAGTTTGTGTGTAATATGTTTAGCTGCATGCCACAGCAATGAAAAATCACCCGAATTAAGCAATAAAGATATTGCTAAGGTTGTTGATGAAATGACCGAACTTATGATTCATGACGTAACAAACCCTCCACTTGCAGCCAGATTTTTTGCTTATGCAAACCTTGCCGGTTATGAGGTTGTGGTGCAAAATGATTCCAATTGTGTTTCAATGAAGGGGATATTAAATGATTACCCTGAGATAGTAAAACCGTCGGTTCCCGGGAAATATTCTTACCAGCTCAGTGCCATCCTTGCTACAATTGCTACAGCAAAGAAAATGCAGCCTTCTGGTAGTTTATTGGAAAAATACGAGCAATCATTTTTAGATTCCTGCAAAAAAGTAGGATTCTCTGATGATGTTGTCCAGAATTCTAAATTATACGCTCAGCAGATAAGTAAGCAGATATTAAAGTACGCAAAAGCTGATAAGTATAATAAGATCAGTAACTATCCTCGTTATACACCTCTAAATAAAGAGGGCAGCTGGTACCCAACCCCACCTGGTTATTTTGCCCCTGTTGAACCATATTTTAATACCATTAGGCCTTTTGCTTTAGATTCCTGTTCTCAATTTAAACCTGCGCCTCCTGTTCCGTTTTCTAAAGATAAAAAATCGGCATTTTATAAATTAATGCTAGATAATTATGTTGTAGGTGGAGCTGGTCTAACACCAGAACACAGAGCCATTGCCGCATTTTGGGACTGCAATCCATTTGCATTAAAAAGCGATGGACATTTGCTAACCGGAATGAAAAAGATATCTCCGGGGGCACATTGGATGGGTATAGCCGGTATAGCATGCCAGCAATCTAAATTTAATTTTTCTAAAACATATCAAGTGTATACAATGGTTGCTGCAGGATTAACTGATAGCTTTATTAGTTGCTGGGACGAAAAATTTAGAAGTAATAGAATACGCCCGGAAACTGCAATAAGGACCTATATTGATCCTAAATGGAAGCCTTTATTGCAAACTCCGCCTTTTCCCGAATATTTGAGTGGACATTCTTGTGCATCCAGTACCTCTTCTGTTATACTAACTCACTATTTCGGTGATAACTATCATTATACAGATAATGTTGAAGAGAAATATGGTTTGCCATCAAGAAAATTTACCTCATTTAAAAATGCCGCAGAAGAGGCTGCATTAAGCAGGTATTGGGGAGGGATTCATTTTATGGATGCCATAGAAAATGGAATGACTACAGGCTTTGGTGTAGGGGAATTACTGATCTCTAAGTTGAAAGCCAAACAACAATCTTAAAAAATAAACCAACCAAACAAACTAAATATATAACCAAAATCAAATTATGAAGAAAATTTTTACCACGCTCTCTATTCTTTTAATCTCTGCTAAAGTTTTTTCCCAGGGATGTGTAGCCATCCGAAGCACGGGGGGGATATGTGCTATGACAGAACACCCAGATAGCTCGCTTAGTGCTGATGGCGGCAGTTGGGTGCTAAATATGAACACCCGATATTTCATGTCAAATAAACATTTCAAGGGCGATGTTTATCAAAAAGAACGAATTAAAAATGGAAATGAAGTAATCAACCATCAGTTTGCTACTGATCTATCTCTGATTAGGGTTTTTAATAGCCGTTGGTCTGCAATGATAGATATACCGGTTATTTCCAATGCCAGATCTTCTAAATATGAGCACAACCCACCACCAGATCTAAGTAATGAGAGACATAGCATGCATTCATTTGGCTTAGGTGACATCAGAGTTGCTGCTTATCGCTGGCTCTTCAATCCAGCTACAAGTCCGAAAGCAAATGTTCAGCTAGGTCTTGGAATTAAATTTGCGACCGGTGATTATGATTATCAGGATTATTGGCAAAATGTAGGCCCTGGCAGAAAACCAGAACTACGTACTGTAGATCAGTCTATTCAATTAGGTGATGGAGGAACCGGACTTACACTTGAAATTAATTCATTTGCTAATATTAAGCATAATCTGGGCTTATATGCCAATGCGTTTTATTTAAGCAATCCACGTCAAAATAACGGCGTCAGAACCTATCGTGAATTGGTGAGCCCTTCTTTAGCTAATGAGGCAATTAGCAGTGTTCCAGACCAATTTATGGCCAGACTTGGAGCTAACTACGCCTTAGATAAATTAGTTATTTCTGCAGGTGGACGAATTGAAGGTATTCCAATCCACGATGTTATTGGAGGAAGTGGTGATTTTCGCAGACCAGGCTATGTCATTTCTGTTGAGCCTAGTCTTACTTACCAGCTTAGCAAGATAAATATATATGCATCAGTGCCAGCTGCGGTTTACAGAAAAAGAACTCAAAGTGTTACTGATAGGGCACGTTCAACCGGAACGACCTTTGTAAACGGAGACGCAGCCTTTGCTGATTACTCAGTTAACTTAGGGATTTCCTTCAGACTGTAATAATTTGATTAGGAAGCTGTCCATAAAGCACAATTGTGCTTTATGGACAGCTTTTTTATTTCTATGTATTTGGTAAATGAATATATAATTGTAATTTGAAGGAAACTAAACACAAATGAAACTGAAACAGAGCATTTTAATGTTCTGTATTCTGCTTGCTTCTTCTGGGTGCAACATGTCAAAAAAGACAAGTCAGGGGAATGTTAAGGGAATAACCAACCCTGACCAAAAGCAGTTTGCAGAGCATATCCGTACTACTGAATTTCAGACACCTGAACAGGAACGAGCGGGATTTAAACTACCTCCGGGGTTCGAAATTACACTGTATGCATCTGAACCAGACATAGGAAAACCAATCAACATGGAGTTTGATGAAAAAGGCAGGCTATGGGTCACCCAATCATCTGAATATCCTATGGCGGCAGCTCCCGCAAAAGGTCATGATAAAATAACCATACTGGAAGATTCAGATGGAGATGGTAAGGCAGATAAATTTATCCCATTTGCAGAAAATCTAAACATCCCAATTGGTTTAATCCCGGTTCGCAAAGGCGCTATTGCATTTAGTATCCCAAATATTTACCAGTTTACCGATACCAATGGAGATTGGAAATCAGATAAAAAAAAAGTAATCTTAGGTGAATTTGGTCACCAGGATACGCATGGGATGGTTAATAACTTTATAAGAGGTTTCGATGGATGGATCTACGCTTGCCATGGTTTTACCAATACTTCAACAATTGCAGGTACTGATGGTGATTCCATTAGGATGGTTTCAGGAAACACATTTCGTTTTCGGCCTGATGGGAGCAGGGTGGAGCAAACCTCCTATGGTCGTGTTAACCCATTTGGCTATACTTTCGATGAATGGGGTTATTTATATTCAGTTGATTGTCATTCTAAACCAATTTATCAATTGATTAGAGGAGCTGAGTATCCTCATTTTGGGAAGAAGTCACCAGCAATGGGTTTTGCTCCTGAAATGATGAGTTACGAGCTTGGGTCAACAGCGCTATCTGGTTTAGTCTACTATTCTGGAGAACAATTCCCGGAAGAATACCGAAACAGTTTTTATTCAGGAGATGTGGTTACCTGCAGGATCAATAGAAATACAATGTCCTTTGCAGGCTCATCTCCGGAAGCGAAACGTCAGGAAGATTTCTTAATCAGTTCTGACCCCTGGTTCAGGCCAGTTAACATTAAAACAGGACCTGATGGCGCTTTATATATTGCTGATTTCTATAACCGTATTATTGGGCATTATGAAGTACCTCTGGATCACCCTCTGAGAGACCGTCAAAGTGGACGGATCTGGAAAATTACTTATAAAGGGGATAAAAAACATAAAGATAATAAGCTTAAAGATTGGTCAAAAGCAAGCCTTGTTGAACTGATTAAAAACTTAAACCATCCTCAACTTAATCTAAGGATGATGATTGCTAATCAAATTGTTGAAGGTTATGGTGAAAAGGCAGCTGATCAGTTAACTGTTAAACTTAAATCATCCAAAACCGATTCAAGGTCTTATGTACAGGCTTTGTGGATTTTGTTTCGTTTAAAGGCTTTGCAGGATGGAGTTTTAGACAAAGCACTCAATCATAACGATCCAGTAATTAGAGTGCATGCATATAGAATACTTGCTGAGAAAACAGCAATTTCATTAAAATATCAGCAAAAGGCATTAAATGCGTTAAAAGATACAAATACACATGTACAACGCGTTGCCGCAGAAGTGTTGGGTAAATATCCAAAAGCTGCAGCTATTAAGGCTTTACTGCCGGTTTACACTGGCTCTGGTGAACAGGATAGTCATTTAAAATACACTGTTCTATTAGCCATACGAGATAATTTAAAGCATACTGAAGTAATGAAAAGTGTTCTTGCTCAGAATTGGAATGAGGAACAGTTAAAAGTATTGATCAAAGTTATTCTTGATGTGCCATCTAAAGAAGCCGCACTATTTGCAATGACGTATCTGCAAAACCACAATTTATCGAACAATGAACTACTTTCTAATTTAGAATATATTGGTCGTTATATGGATGCCGAAAACTTGAAGAAACCTATTGAGTTTATCCAGAAAAAGTTTTCTAATGATCTTGATGTGCAGTATGTGTTGTTTAATACCATGCAGCAGGGTTTACGACAAGGGGGAGGAAAATTAACCCCCTCAATGAAAAGCTGGGGAATCAGTCTGGCAGAAAAATCATTAAAAAATAGCTTAGCTATGTCTAGTATGTGGAGTAATAAGCCACTAGAGCAAACCGGTGATCCGGTAAATCCATGGTCAACGATAAATCATGCAATTATTGCCGAGTTGCCTACTCTTAAAGTAATCTGGAGTGAGATTAATGGTTATCCTCCGACTGGTATATTGGTTTCTCCTGATTTTGTGTTACCCTCATCTTTAGCGCTTAGTGTATTTGATAACGATGTACATAACACGGAATCCAAAATAGGTATTTCAAAAAATGCTGTTCGAATTCGTTTGGCTAAATCTAAAAAGATAATTGCCTCTTATCGTGCGGTATTTCATGAAAAAATGGAAGCTAAAGAACTTATGAAATCAGTCAAATTCAATTTAGAGCCTTATAAGGGACAACTGGCATTTATTGAAGTTGTGGATAGTACCAAGACCGGATCTGTTGGTATTGGAGGATTAATGCCTGCTGTTTTAGATATTCCTGATAAAGGGGTAGCAGAAACAGCTGCGCGCTATACGTTGGCGGCTGAAATTGTAAACGATTACAAGGTATATGAGTTAGAACCAGAAATGGAAATGTTAGCAAAGGCGCGCTGGGCCGATTATAAGACTCGGGCTGCGGCTTCCATGGCTTTAATGAACTTAAACGCTGCCAAGCATAAAGCACTAATCTCCGAGATATTTTTGAGTCTTGATGAGAGTCAGTTATTAAAAGAAAAGATTGCTCAGGTAATTGCTCAGGATAATTCTGTAAGTCGACATGCCTTATTACAAAAAGGTTTTGAGGGAAGCCAGCGCAGCTTACAGCTGGCAATCGCAACTATACTTGCCAACTCTGAAAAAGGTATTGATTACCTTTTGACATCTGTTAAACAGGGTGATGTGAAATTTGATCTTTTATCTGAATTGCCGGTAAAAGAGGGGTTTGCTGCAAATATTAGCCCAAAACAACAGCAGAAATTAGATCAAATGAGCTTAGGCCAGTCTTCGGAAAGCGAAGCGCGGAAACAGTTGATAGCATCCCGTTTGTCAGCATTTGATCCTGCGGCTGTAACTGTTGAATCTGGTAAAGCAATGTTCATACAGAATTGTAGCATGTGCCACCAGATAAAAGGAAATGGGGGCATGATAGGTCCGCAGCTTGATGGTATTGGGAACTGGGGGCAAAAAGCCTTGACAGAAAAGGTATTAGATCCAAATCGGAACATTTCACAGGCTTTTAGAACATATAATATTGTTTTAGCCAACGGAAAAGTATTAACCGGTTTGTATCGCAGAGAAGAGGGTGAAGTATTGGTGTTTGCAAACCCTGGTGGTCAAGAATTTTCTGTTCCTAAAAATGAAATTAAAGAGAGAAAACCTTCCAGATACACATTAATGCCTGATCAATTTAGTAAAACCATTGCCAAAAAAGATTTTGATGCATTGCTTAAGTATTTGTTAAGTGTCAAAGAATAGATGATGAATTATCCACAATAACAAGATAAAAATGAAGAACGTAAAAAGACCACTAATTGCATGTTTAGTTGTTTGTATGTCACTACTTAACAATACTGGATCAGCACAGGTTAAAAATAAAAATGTAAAGCTGATACAGTTTAAAAAGCACATTTTAATAGATGAGTTTGTTACTGAGGGAACAGCAGTAGGTGATATAAACAAAGATGGTAAAATGGATATTGTTGCAGGACCTTACTGGTTTGAAGCACCAGATTGGAAGCGACATGAACTTGACGCGCCCAAAAAGTTTAACTGGAGAGATTCTTATAGTAATTCATTTCTTAATTACGCAATGGACGTAAATCTAGATGGTTGGTTGGATGTCATTCGTGTTGATTTTCCCGGTGAACCTGCTGTATGGTATGAAAACCCTAAGAACAAAGAAGGACATTGGAAAATGCATGCACTATATTCATCAGTAGGGAATGAGTCGCCTGCCTTTGTCGACGTTGATGGAGATGGAAGGATTGATTTATTATGTGCAGATTCTAAGGGGAACAAGATGATTTGGTTAAAAGCTCCTTCTATGAAGGGGGATACTGCATGGACAGTCAATGTAATTAGCGATGTAAAGGATAGAGGCACGCATCAATTTACACACGGTTTGGGCTATGGGGATATCAATAAAGATGGTCGATCTGATGTATTTATTAAGAGCGGGTGGTGGGAAGCACCTGAAGATCGTACACAAACTAATTGGACATGGCACCCTGCTAATTTCGGTGATGACTGTTCACAAATGTATGCTATGGATTTAGATGGGGATGGTGACATTGATGTTGTGAGCGCTTCGTCCCATAATTACGGCATCTGGTGGCATGAACAGGTAAAAGATGACCAGGGAAATATAGATTGGAAGCGTCATGAGATTTTGAAAACTTTTTCGCAAACACATGGTCTTGCAATGGTCGATGTAAACAAAGATGGGCATCCTGATCTGGTAACTGGTAAACGTTTTTATGCACATAATGGGCATGATCCAGGGGAAGAAGAGCCAGCTGTTTTATACTGGTTTGAATATAAACCAGGAAAAGTACCATCTTGGATTGCACATCAGATTGATGACAATTCGGGAATAGGCTTGCAAGTGATAACGCAAGACATGAATAAGGATAAGCTTATGGATATTGTTATAGGAAATAAGAAAGGAGTATTCTATTTTGAGCAAATAAAGAACTAGCTTTTTTTGTATATTTATGATAACCAAATGTTTAAATAATGAAAAAGCAATTGACGCTCCTGATTGTTGCGCTATCTTTATTACTCTCAGGTTGTAAAAAGAAATCTGGATCTGAAGATCCGGAAGTAGTTCGCGTTAAATTATTATCAAGAATAATAGAAGTAAGTGGATATCCAAAACCAACTACAACATTTACCATATATTCATATGATGAAAAAAAAAGGATAAGTACAATTAGCAGAGGTGGAACTGTACTTACAACTTATACCTACCATGGTGATGAGCTATTTAGTATAGAAACAAAGTCTGGCAATGACAAAAATAATTACGAATTCACTTATGCAGATGGAAGACCCAAGCAAATATTCAGCAAATTTTATACGAAGGGGGAATTAAAGTCGCAGAGAACTACCGGGAATATTTACACGGGTGATAAGATTACGGAAGTTCACGTCAATGAATCTGGTGTTGTTGCACAAAAACGATTTTTTAGGTATTCTGGTGATAATCTTGTGGGATCAGATAGTCAAACAGATATATTTACAACTAAAGAGTCGATATTTGGCTCGAAAAAAAACATGTATTTTAATTCAAGATTGAAATACTTAAATAGTATTGAAAATTTTGATAGGTTTTCGGCTAATGAATTACTTAAGGCAATTATAAAATATCCCAATGGTTCTGAACTCCGTCAGTTAAATACCTATACTTATGATGATGATGATTTCCCAAAAACGTTATTAACCGAATACAGCGATGCATCAGGTCAAAACGTGGGTACCTATAAATATACTTTTGAATACGACATGTATTAATATAAATGAAAATAATACTTCCTTTTTTTTATTTCCTGATCATATTTAATCCTTTTAGAAGTGAAGGTAGAATGTTTAATGATAAAAAGCCTTTCCCTCAGCATGCAGCATATACTAAAGGAACAATTAAGCCAAACCATAAAACTCAGGCTCAGTTGGATGCCGATGTAATTTTTGTTTATCAACGTTGGAAGAAAAACTATTTGACTGAAGATATTGGTGAAAAAGGACAATACTATATAAAGTACCAGCAAAGTGGGGCAGTTACCTGTTCTGAGGCCCATGGCTATGGAATGGTTACTCTGGCTTATATGGCCGGAGCCGATTCTAAGGCCAGGGACTATTTCGATGGAATGTTCCATTTTTTTAAAGCTCACCCAAGTAATGGCAATTCAAAATTAATGAATTGGCAGCAGGCGATAAAAGATGGTAAGGTTGTGTCTGTAGGGCGTAGCTGTGCGACTGATGGCGACATGGATATTGCCTATGCATTATTATTGGCTGATAAACAGTGGGGCAGCAGTGGAAAAATAAATTATAAAGCCGAGGCAATTTCAATTATTAATGCTTTGAAAGCATCGATTATACACGCTAAATATAAAACTTTAAAAATGGGAGATTGGGCAGGAGAGGAAGGATCCCGAAGTACAGATGGAACCAGACCATCTGATTTTATGTTTCAGCATATTAAATCATATAAAAAATTTACGGGAGATGAGGTATGGGATACAGTAATCCAAAATTCGTACGGCATAGTTAATCACATATTTAATAAATTTAGTAGTCAAACCGGTCTACTTCCTGATTTTGCTGAATACAAGAGTGGAAATTTTATTCCTGCAGTGGGTAAATTATTAGAAGCACCTACTGATGGTTGTTACTCTTACAATGCTGCCCGAACCCCCTGGAGGCTGGCAACCGATTATTTAACTACGGGCAATACTACTCTAAAAAATCAACTTACCACTTTAAACTCATGGATTAGAAATGAAACGTCTGATGATCCTGGCCGTATTCGTTCAGGATACCAGTTGGATGGTAAAATGATGGATGGCAGAAACTATCAGGACCTTACCTATCAATCTCCATTTATGGTCAGTGCTATGATTGATTCAAAGAATCAGCAATGGTTAAACAAACTTTGGGATAATGCTGTTAAAAACAACAAAAGCTACTTTGGCGATTCCATTACCATGTTATGTATGATTACTGCTTCAGGAAACTGGTGGTTACCTTAAATCATTGTAAGTTTTTTCTGGTTTCTGCAACCTATTAAGAAATCAGAAAAATATGTACTTAATTAATAATCTATGCGTGAGCAATCCTTTGTACAGCTAATTCATGAGCATCAAGGTATTATTCACAAAATTTGCAGACTATACCGAGATAGTAAAGAAGATCGCGAAGATCTTTTTCAGGAAATTGCCTATCAATTATGGAAGTCTTTTGCCTCTTATAAAGGTGAAGCAAAGATAAGCACCTGGATGTATCGTATTGCACTTAATACTGCGATTGCCTCATTCCGAAAAAAGAAACTTAATGTTGAATATCGACCAGAATTACCAGAGCTGCCTTATTTTGAAGAGAGTGATGAATATCAGATTCGACAAGAAAGGCTATTTGCTGTATTAAAGCAACTAAATGAAAGTGAAAAGGCCATAATTACCCTTTACCTTGATGAGCTTAGTTACAAGCAGATCGCGGAAATAATTGGTATAAATGAAAATAATTTAGGAGTTAAACTCAATAGAATTAAACTAAAAATTCAAAAACTTATAATCAGGTAAATATGGAACTCGATCAACTAAAATCCGCCTGGAATGCTATCCAAACACCGGTTAAAACTAATAACGAACTTAGTGCTATGCTTATAGAAAGTAAGCACCCGGTACTAAAAGATATTCGAAAACAGTTTGCAATAGAGATTGTAGGCTGGTGTGCATTTCTTGTTTGTTATTACACCATGTTTGATGGTGATCAGAAACCTCTTTTAATAAACATATTACTTATTGTATCTATGTTATTTGCTCTTATTCACAATGTTTCTGGCTATAGTTTTGCGAAATATCTCGTTAACGGGAGTACAATTGTATCTTCTTTAGAAAGATATCTATCTAAGGTAAGGGCTTACGCTGTGGTTTCAGTACTTTCCAGAATTATCCTTATGACAGGTTTTCTAACTTTTTTTACCTACAATATCAGCTTGACCACAAGCAAATACATTTTATTGGCTGTAGTGATTATTATATTTTTGATTCAGTTAGGCTGGCTATCCCAGTTATGGGCAAAAAGACTTAAGATTCTTACCACGACGATTAAAGATTTTACTTCTGAAGGCAGTAATTAATAGAACAAGGGGTATAAAGAATCGTCTTAAACGGGAGTAAAAAGAAAAGGGTTAATTATCTTATTTAAAGATGATTAACCCTTTTTAATTTATAAAATGAGTTGATTAACTAATTTTAACATTAATTGCGTTTAAGCCTTTTTTACCTTGCTCAACGTCGTAGCTAACTGAATCATTCTCACGAATTCTATCAATTAAGCCTGAGGCGTGTACAAAGATTTCAGCATCACCATTAGCTGGTACGATAAATCCAAAACCTTTTGTTTCATTGAAAAACTTTACTGTTCCTTGTTGCATTATATTGTAATTAAATTATTTCCAAAGGTAATTTTAATTTATTGAAAAACAGTAAGATATTGCAATATTATGGCAATAAAATTTTAAAGTAGCTATTTTTACTTTTTTGAAGTTAGCAGAATAGCTACCCCTGCCACTAAAATAATACCTCCAACATAAGGAGGCCAGTTAACACTTTTTTCTTTATCGGCTGATACCTGAATAGGGCCTGCATCTATAATTTTTTCTTTTTTTGTATATGTAAATCCTGTCCAAATCAGCATAACAACACCCAAAATTATCATTACTAATGCTATTGTTTTATTCATGGCTAGTTTTATTTGTCCGTTATACAACAGACCAGCAGATCAAAAGTTTGAATATAAATTAGCTGATTAGTAATCTTTTTAAAATCAGCTTACGTAACAAAGTAATGTTATAGAGCTTGTATTCGCAAAGTTTACAGCCTTTATGATTAAATTGCCGCAATAATTTCAAACTCATGAATAACCTATTTCTAAAAACAGTTGCTATTGTATTATTTTTTGTAGCTAGGGTAAATACTTCTAATGCACAACAACTTCCTTCTGCTAAGTTACAGAGTAATCCATGGACC
This sequence comes from Pedobacter ginsengisoli, assembly GCF_002736205.1. Classification (NCBI taxonomy): domain Bacteria; kingdom Pseudomonadati; phylum Bacteroidota; class Sphingobacteriia; order Sphingobacteriales; family Sphingobacteriaceae; genus Pedobacter; species Pedobacter ginsengisoli. Next base: position 1,439,168 of record NZ_CP024091.1, read on the forward strand.
AAAAATCAACTTATGGAACCTTCTGTTTTAGCAAAAATGATTGAAAAAGGACAGAAAATCCGTATTTATAATATCGGTGTTGTTGAAGATATAAAGGGCGCTACCCATCTTGGAGCTGCCAGCGAAAAGCAAAACGTTGAAAAGTTAAGCAAGGTATTAAAGGGACTTCCAAAAAATGAAACGATTGTGGTGTATTGTGGCTGCTGCCCAATGGATAAATGCCCAAATATCAGACCCGCTTTTAAAGCATTAAATGATCAAAAGTTTACCAAAGCATATTTGTTAAATTTAACAGTCAATTTAAAAACAGAATGGATTAACAAAGGTTATCCACTTGCTCAGCCTGTTAAATAAACTGTATTTATTTTTGTTTCTTTAAGGAAGTTTTTTTCCTGTTTTCAATTGCCCGGTATGCTGTTATTCTAGAAATTATTTCTACCGGGAGTGGTTTGTTTAGTGGAAATTTTATAGTTCCCTTGGATAATTCGTAACCAGATAGCTGATCTTTAAACTCGGTTATTCCACCTGGACCGGGATAAAAACCAATGTGATTCTTGTAGCCTCCAAAATGCACTAAATTGCCATTTAAAAATAATGTTGGAATGCCATAACTGATTTTTTCTTCAGCATCGGGTGCCACATCGTTTACTATTTTTCTAAACTCTTGTAAAACATGCTGTACCTCATCAGGAAAAGCTGAAATATAGTCATCAATTGTTGTCGGTTTATCGTTTTTTATCATAACATAAGGCATGTGTCTAATCAAAAATACAAATAAAAGTTTGTCGTCAAATATTTGCTATATTAGTTCTTAAAAAAGAAATGGTTCGAAAATTAGGTGCAGCTACTACGCTTATATTGTGCTTGATAACTTTGCTTGTTCAAGCTCAGACTACAACATCGTTAACTGTTATAACTCCCACCACTGCTTTATCTCATTATCTGAATAATGCTGATAACACCTTTAAATGGGAGTTGAAGGATTCTTATGATCTTGATGATGTTACTGTATTTACCATTTTACTTACTTCGCAAAAGTGGAGAGAATACACCTGGACACATCAGCTTAGCATAATGGTTCCAAAAGAAAATAAATATGATGGAGCTTTACTGTTTATTACAGGCGGCAGCGTAGATAAAGAAGGGCTGCCAAACTGGAGCCAAAAGGGGGATGGCCTGATTAAAACTTTTGGTGAAATAGCAAGAGAAAATAGGGCTGTAGTAGCCGTACTGAAGCAAACTCCAAATCAGCCTCTTTATAACAATTTAACTGAAGATGCTTTAATATCTTATACACTTCACAATTTTAAGAAAGATGGCGACTACAGCTGGCCATTGCTATTTCCTATGGTTAAGTCGGCAAAAAGTGCGATGGATGCTGTTCAGGAATTCTCAAAACAAAAATTGCATCATACCATCAATAGATTTGTTGTATCAGGAGCATCAAAACGTGGCTGGACAACATGGCTTACCGGCGCTGTTGATAAGCGTGTAACTGCAATTGCTCCTATGGTTATTGATATGCTGAATATGCCTGTAAGTATGAACTATCAAATAAAAGTTTGGAAAGATTACAGCATTCAGATAGAGGATTATGTTAAACTTGGCCTTGTTCAGGATCTGGGTACCGGAAGTACCAATAATTTAACAACTATGATTGATCCTTATGCTTATCGTAAGTCACTAACAATGCCAAAAATGATTTTAATGGGCACTAATGATGAATATTGGCCAATTGACAATATAAAAAACTATTACGACAGTATTCCGGGACAAAACTTAATTCATTATATCCCAAATGTGGGCCATGGGTTGGGTGATGGTAAGGAGGCCATGACTACCTTAAGTTCATTCTTTGGACTTACTATGTCTAAATCATCATATCCGGTATGTACATGGAAATCTTCTCAAAGTAATAAGGGAGTTAAGGTTAGTATTAAAACCACTGCAGATAAGTTAATTGATGTTACATTGTGGTATGCAGATTCGCCTGATCTGGATTTTAGAAATGATAAATGGGAGTCGAGAAAACTGGATGTTAAACCTAAATCTGAAATAAATGCATTTGAAACATATCCGAATTCGGGTTACAAGGCATTTTATGTCGATTTGAAGTACAAGGACTCTAAAGGTGGGCAGTATGTGGAAAGTACACGGGTATTTATGGTAAATGATAAGGAACTTTTGTAACTAGTTTATTTACTTAAGTAATAAAACATCATCCCAAATAGGGAGGCTACAAGTGTATTCAGGAAATTTACCATGTCATTGTTCAAATAGCTTTTACGTTCAAGCGTAGCGCCAAGTAAGGAATCTGTAATGTTCCCAATTATTCCTGCGGCAATAACCAAAAGACTTTTTTTATCAAATCCTGTATAAATTAAGGCTATTACGCATGCGCCACAAGCGCCTATAAGTGTTCCTTCTAAACTTATAACTCCATCCAGGCCATTGGCATCCTTTTTAAAAGTCAGAATGTTATAAAATCTGCGTCCGTATACCATTCCCAGTTCAGAAGATAGGGTGTCGGCAAGTGCAGATGCAAGGCTTGCGGCCACCATTAAAATATATAAATCTGAATGATGATGATCTACTAAAGCTAAAATAGCCAATAAGCCGGCAACACCACCATTTGCAAATACTTGTCCGGCATTTCTACCCATGCTATACGTAATTTCAGGATGATACCTTGCTTTAAGTTGTTTTTTATGGGCTGTTGCCAATACACCGAGAATGAAAAAGGTAACAAGCATTAAAATGCCGGTTTCTCCAAATGCTGCAAATACAAATAAACCAATTAAACCAGCAGTAAGTGATGCAGGCACAGTTAATTTTCTTGCCCACACGCATATTACCATCATGGCAATTAGTAATACCACAATAATAAATAAGTTGGGAGATAATGTTATAGGCATTAGTTTTACCGAAATTTAGAATAGTTGTAATGTAACAACCGGCTCTGTAGCAGATGAGCCTGGTTTACTTTGGGGTTTAGTTTTATGTTTAACAATCCAGGCAGTATAATCTTCTGGTTTTATAGTCTCTTTTAGTAAGCCCGAAGCAAATTGCATTTGCGAAACCCTGGCTTCAATTATTTGCCTGTATTTTTGCAATAAGTGCTGTATTTGCTGTTGAATTTTGTTTTTTGGTTTAATTCTAATGTTTTTGTTTACAGGGTTTAGTAGCTGTATTGTTATTTCTTTACCAAAATAAGCTAATGCTGATTCAATTCTTGCTTGAAACACTTGCTGATCTTTAAAGCCAGTCTGTTTATGCAGTTGCTTTACCTGATTTTGGAATTTATCTGATAGGGCCATAAGGTCTCTAACCGATTTATCCAATTGTACAAGCAGAGATTTAAATTCTGGAAGGTGTGATTTAACAATCTCAGCATTAGAGCTGATAGTTTCCAATCCGATAAGTACACGGTTTAGAGAAAAGTGGTTTAACACCATCTGAAGTATGAATTTTTCTTGCTCAGTAATTAAAATGTCAGCTAAATCACCCTCGCCTGAAGGGTTCATATAATTAATCACCTCAGTATTTGATCTTAAACTTTCAGTGCTAATTCTGGATTTTAAAATAAGCCCGTTTAAGGTTCTAACGCGGCTTAAAGCAACATATACCTGGCCGGCAACAAATGACTTCCCGGCATCTATTATGGCGTTATCAAATGTTAATCCCTGACTTTTATGAATGGTAACAGCCCAGGCTAATTTAATAGGATATTGTGAAAACTCACCAACCTGTTGTTGTATAATGTCTTGTTCCGGATCAGCTTTATATTCAAAAGATTGCCATGAAGTTTTTTCTAATAGCAAATCATCTTCCTGTGGAAAAGAGATGTAGATTTCTCCATCCTTAACAGATTTAACCTTCCCAATTTTTCCGTTGTAGTACTTTCGATTATCGCCCGTATCATTTTTTATGAACATAATCTGGGCACCTTCTTTAAGTTTTAAAGTTTGCTCAGCTTGCAATCCCATATCTCTAAACTCGCCACTTATTTCTCCTTCAAAGGTATATTCATTGCCCTCAAGCTCTTCTAATTTTTCCTTGTTAATGGTATTTGCTTCGGCATTATGGGAGGTAATGATAATGGGGTTCAAATCTTCAGTAGATTTGAATTGAGGTTCAAATCTTTTGTTTAACAGATCCAAACTACTTTCACTGATCTGATTGTTCCTTATGTCATTTAGAATATTGATAAATTCAGGTTCAGTTTGTCTAAATACAGTGGTAAGTTCTATCTGTAAAAGTGGGTTTCTGCGTACTACAAGTGCATCAAAAAAGTATGGAGAAGGGTAGGCTTTGCTTAAAAATGCCCAGTCTTCTCTTTTGGTAACTGGTGGTAGCTGATATAAATCACCAATTAAAAGGAGTTGAACACCACCAAAAGGAATTGTGTTTTTTCTTACTGATCTAAGAATGGCATCAATCACATCCAGTAAATCACAACGTACCATTGATACCTCATCAATAACAAGTAGCTCCAACTCATTAAAAAGATTCAATTTTTCTCTGGTATAACTTAAATCAGAAACCATAGATTGAATAGATAATATTCCCGATTGCAAGTTTTCTAAGCTAATGTCGCCAGGGAAGAAAGAGCCAGGTGGCAGTTGAAAAAAAGAATTTATGGTTGTTCCCTTAGCATTCATTGCTGCAACTCCGGTAGGGGCCACAACTGCCATTTTTTTTGAGCTGCTTTCCTTAATTCGCTTAAGTAAGGTGGTTTTTCCTGTTCCAGCCTTCCCTGTCAAAAAGATATTCTGATTGGTATAGTCAATAAAAGATAAAACTTTGTCAAAAATTGAATTAGAAGAACCGTCATTACTCATAGAGCAAATTTAATTGAAATTTTCTCGGGTTCCGCCGAATGTTGAAATGTATTATTTGTTCCGGTTGTTATCAAAAATAATATATTTGTTAAATAACCAATTAACGCATTTTATGAAACGATTTATAATAGCTTCATTAATTTCTATATCAATTATTTCATGTAATTATGCGCAGCAGCCTGCAAATGCCAATTCAGAACTACCTGGCAAGGCAATCAGTTATCAGGATTGGAAGAAGGAGGCAGAAACAAATATTAGACTTAGCCCTAAGTTTGGTAATGCAGTTAAATCAGAATCGCAGAAGCAGGCAGATCGGAAATTTATTGATGATTGCCTGAAACAACATGGCGATCATCATAAAGCATCAGAGGAAGTTGTAAAATTAGGCTTTGATTATCTTTATAAAGGCGATCTTAAAACAGCGATGTACCGGTTTAATCAGGCCTGGCTATTAGAACCTAAAAATGAAAATGCTTTCTGGGGATTTTCAGCAGTTTATTTTACCCTTGGAGATCATGAAAAGGCAATGGAGCAGTTGAATGAAGGGCTTGTTCTGAATCCTAACAGCTCAAATTTACTTACTGATAAGGCTACAATATATTATGCCAAATATCCTGCAAATAATGATTCAAAGGATTTGTCGACTGCTATAGATTTATTAAACCAATCGTATAAAATAGATCCTGCAAATCAAAATACTGTATTCAAATTATCTGTAGTTTATTTTATGAAGCAAGATTGTAAAAATGCTTTAAAGTATTATAATGAATGCAAATCACTTGGTGGTAGACCCATCACAAAAGATTATACCGAAGCACTTAAAAAGCTTTGTCCATAAAACACGACCATTTTTTCTAAATTTAGACACCTAAACCAACCGAACGATGAAACTTATTTATTCTATTTTTGGTATTCTACTTACCGGCATGTTAACAACAGCCCTGGCACAGCAAAAAGAAACACCTAAAAAGAATGCAAGCAATAAAGTAATTGTAGCTTACGTAACTTCCTGGGGTAAAACCTTGCCAGATCCTAAACTTGTTACGCATATCAATTATGCTTTTGGGCATGTAAATAAAACATTTGATGGCGTTACTATTGAAAATGAAGGCCGTTTGAAAGATATAGTTGCATTAAAATCTAAATATCCACAACTCAAAGTGTTGTTGTCTATAGGGGGGTGGAAAAGTGGCAGGTTTAGCGAAATGGCCGCATCTGATGAAAATAGAGGCAAATTTGTTGATGATTGCCAACGAATAGTAAAAACATTTAACCTGGATGGTATAGACATTGATTGGGAATATCCTACAAGTTCCGAAGCCGGGATATCTTCTTCTCCGGATGATACCAAAAACTATACTTTACTGATGTCCCAGATCCGGAATAAGATTGGTAAGAAAAAATTACTAACTCTGGCATCTGTTTCAAATGCAAAGTATATAGATTTTAAGGCTATAACCCCAATAGTAGATTTTGTAAACGTGATGACTTATGATATGGGAACTCCTCCAAATCATCATGCCGGACTTTACCATTCACAATATACCAAAGACATCAGTGTAGATGAAGGTGTTACGGCTCATTTGAATGCAGGAATTCCTGCCAATAAACTTGTTCTTGGAATTCCATTTTATGGACATGGCAAAGGCGATATAGCCTGGTATATAGATTATAAAGATATTGTAAAACTAAGTGGTTATACAAAGAAATGGGATGATGTAGCTAAAGCTCCTTATTTGGTAAACGATGCCGGCGAGTTTGTACTAACTTACGAGACACCCCAATCTATTGCTGTAAAATGTACTTACCTGCTTGAAAAGGGGATGCTTGGTGCTATGTACTGGGACTACACAGCAGATACAGAAGATGGAGAATTAAGGAAAGCAGTATATTCTGGGGTTTATAAGAAATAGTTCAGAATTATACTATTTTTCTTTTTCAAGTAAATCGGAAAGTTCAGCTGACTTGTTGAACTGCGGATTGTGATCTGATTTAAATATCAGATATTTATAACCTCTTTTTTTGGCCCTTTCGCCATAAGTATAAAAATCATCTTGTTCAGGTTTTTTACCTTCTTCAACGGTTAATATGTAAGTGGCGGGCAATTTTAAAGCTACCGGATTTTTTCTGGAAACAGGCTGGGTGAAGGTTTTAATAGACTGTGGTACATCTTTTGGTGCCTGCTGATTTGGTTTAACCCAGCTTGGCACCATAAAACCATTTGTTGATGCAAGCTGGATGTTTTTAGCTCCACCTTCCCTTGAAGTAGCTAAGCTTTCTCCATCATTAGGTAAAATGGCATCAAGATAAACCAGTTTTTTAATTCGTTCCGGAATACTATCGGCCACTCCTGTAATTACCATGCCGCCATAACTATGACCTACCAGTATTACATTTTTAATATTTTCATAAAGTATTAAATTAACTACATCCTTAATATGGGTGTTTAGGTCAACATCTGGAGAACTTAAATGAACTCGGTCGCCCTGACCGGTTAAACTTGGCCTGTAGATAACATTGCCATGATTAGACATTATTTCATCTACATTCTTAAAAGCCCAGCTACCTCCCCATGCCCCGTGAACAATTACGTATACAGGTTTTTCCTGAGCTAATGAGCAATTGGAAATGAATAAGCCGATAAAGCAAACAGCTGGTATGATGAGTTTTTTGATGAATAGGAACATGGTCTGCAGGTGGGTTTAGTATTTACTAAATATAGTAATATTAGATAATAGTGCAACATATGTAATATGATGGTGTCTTATGAACAAGAACCACATCAATGAGACAATACCTATTCCTGTTTCTTTTGTTAATATACACCTGCGTTTGTAAGGCTCAGGACCCTGCGGTACAAAAGAAATTGCAGGCAGTAAGAGCTGCTGAAAGCCCCAAAATAGATGGTATTCTTGATGATCAATGTTGGATTGATGTTCCTGTTGCTACCGATTTTTTTGAGATCAGACCTGTGCCGGGCAGAGTAGAGGGGAAAGATAAGCGTACAGAAATGAAGGTAATATATGATGACGCAGCAATTTATGTCTATGCCCGAATGTATGATCATCCAGATAGTGTTTCTCACGAATTGGTTTCGCGTGACAATATTGGGAATGCCGATTTTATCTCTATCATTTTCGATCCCTTCTATGATAAGATGAATGGAAATGGCTTTTTTGTTACTGCTGCCGGAGTTCAGTTTGATGCAAAATATTCACAAATTGGTGATGAAGATTCTAATTGGAATGCTGTTTGGGAAAGTGCAGTTAAAATTGACGACAAAGGTTGGACTGCCGAAATGAAAATCCCTTATTCTGCTTTGCGTTTTTCTGCCAAGGACATTCAGAATTGGGGACTGAACTTCAGTCGCCGAATCCAGCGCAAAAACGTTCAAACATTTTGGAATTTTGTTAATCCCAATGTAAACGGTTTTATTAATCAGGAGGGGCTTTGGATTGGAGTTAAAGACATAAAACCACCATTACGATTATCATTTTCACCTTATCTGTCTGCTTATATAAATCATTATCCTGCTAATATTCCAGGCGTAAAAAACACAACTGCTCGTTTTAATGGCGGTATGGATGTTAAGTATGGCATTAATAATAGCTTTACCTTGGATATGACCTTAGTGCCTGATTTTGGTCAGGTACAATCTGATAACAGAATTTTAAACCTAACACCATTTGAAGTTAAGTTTAATGAAAACCGACAATTTTTTACAGAAGGAACTGAACTGTTTAATAAGGGTGACCTGTTTTATTCGAAGCGAATTGGCTCTATTCCAAAATACTATAATCGCTCTGATATAAACAGTTCCGAAACTATCATTAAAGATCAAAGTGAAGCCAAAGTGCTAAATGCCACAAAAATTTCTGGTAGAACTGCAAAAGGCCTTGGTATAGGTGTTTTTAATGCTATAACTAAAGCTATGCAAACCGAGGTTGAAGACCAACAAGGAAACATAAGAGAATCTGAAACTCAACCGCTAACCAATTATAACATTCTAGTATTCGATCAGTCTTTAAAAAACAACAGTTCGGCAACTTTTATCAATACCAATGTTTTAAGGCAAGGCTCTGCCTACGACGCGAATGTGAGTGCTTTATTGTTTAACCTAAATGATAAAAAGAATGTTTATTTCTTCAATGGTGCTGGTAAAATGAGCTACCTAAAAGGAACCGCCAGCAGAACCGGTTTTAACTATGAATTTAAAGGCGGTAAGCAAAGTGGAAATTTTAGATGGAGCTATAGTCAAGTATATGCCGATGACAAATTTGACAAGTCTGATATGGGCTTTTTTACCAATAATAATTTTTTAGATCAGTTTGTAAGGTTTGGATATAACAATTATAAACCAACCTCATGGTACAATCAATTGGAAAGCTGGTTAAATTTTGAATATTCCCGACGTGTTAATCCTGGCGATTATCAGCGTTTTGGTATTGTTACCGGCGCTTGGTTACAATTTAAAAACATTTGGTCGGTTGAAGTGGATTTAGACTATGGGCCAGAGGGGAATGATTTTTATGAAGCCAGAAACGGACAATTATACAGAACACCTGCCAGGTTTGGGGCATCCGTTTATGTAAATCCAAATAATGCAAAGGCATATAACTTTGGAGGAAATGTAAAGTACTTCAAAAAAGAGCTTTTTAATGGAAGGGAGTATAATTTCTATTTTTTCCAGAATTTAAGATTAAACGACCGGATCGCTTTTGGCCTTGATTTGAATTTTAACCCAAGCTACAATTATGTTAGTTGGATAAAAGCAGAGGGAGATCAGGCAATTTTTTCCCGTTATAACAGGAATACTGTAGAAAATTCATTTGATGCAAAATATTCTTTCAGTAACAAAATGGGAGTGTCAGTTGTATTGCGACATTATTGGAGTGATAGGAGGAACAAGGAGTTTTATCTGTTAACAGATCATGGAGGTTTAATTGCCTATGGGGGCGCTCCATTAACCGGGATGGATAGGAACTATAATGTTTTTAATATTGATTTGATCTATGTTTGGCAGTTTGCACCGGGAAGTGAGCTTACTCTATCCTATAAGCAGGCTGCTGAAACCAATAACGATTTTTATACTAAGCGATATAACAGAAATCTTGAGGATATCCTTTCCGCACCGCAAAATACAAGCTTATCTGTAAAAATTTTATACTATATTGATTATCTAAATCTTCGTAAAAAAAGAAAGTAAGAATATAATGATCTATTTAGTATTACTCTATCTTTTCTGCATAATTTATGGGATTATTCATGCCGTTAAGAATAACTCCATAAATTATGTAGAAAAAGCCTTTTGGATCATCATAATTATTATAATTCCGGTAGGGGCTTGCTTATACTTAAGAAGTACATTTGTTACTAAACATTAAGTGAAACATCTTCTGGATATCATTCAATGTTGGTATATTTAAGGCTGTAACCGAACCTCAACTATCTCAAAATTAAATGGAAAGAAGAAAATTCCTTCAATTGGGAGTGGGTTTAACAGTGGCAGGCATCCTGGCACCTACATTTGTTAAATCTAGTCCTTTAGCGGTACCAAACAAATTACCACTTTGGCGTGGTTTTAATCTGTTAGAGAAATTTAATGGAGATCATAACCAGCCTTTTCAGAAAACAGATTTTCAAATGATGGCTAAGTGGGGTTTTAACTTTGCCCGCTTACCAATGTCATATCATTGCTGGTCAAAACCTGATAATTGGCTTCAAATGGACGAAAATGTTTTGAAAGAAATAGATCAGGCAATTGAGTACGGAATTAAATATAAAATTCATGTTAACCTCAATCTACATCGGATTCCTGGTTATTGTGTTAATCCACCTAATGAACCGCTTAATTTATGGAAAGATGATCAGGCACTAGAAGCTGCTGCTTTCCATTGGCAAACTTTTGCTAAAAGATACAAGCGCATTAATAGTAAGAAATTGAGCTTTGACCTGATAAATGAACCTTCAAATGTTGAAGAGCCGGATTATGTAAGGGTGGTTACCCGAATTGTTAATGCCATACGTCAGGAAGATCCGGATCGGTTAATTGTTATCGATGGTCTTCATTATGGAACTAAGCCTGTTTTTGGTGCGGCCGATTTAAATGTTGGGCAAAGTACCAGAGGATATGGTCCCATGCAGGTAAGTCATTATAAAGCATCCTGGGTTAAGGCAGATTGGAACGTTCCAACCTGGCCTTTAAATCCGGACGGTAATGATAAGTGGGACAAAGATCGGCTGAAACGGGATATATTTGATCCCTGGAAAAGTCTAATGGATCAGGGTGTGGGAGTTCATGTGGGTGAGTGGGGCGCATACCAGCATACACCTCATGATGTTTCGCTTTCATGGATGAAAGATAATCTCGAAATATGGAAAGAGAACGGCTGGGGTTGGTCTTTATGGAATTTGCGCGGTAGTTTTGGTATTCTTGATAGCGAACGACAAGATGTAGCATATGAAGACTACAATGGCCATAAGCTAGATCGTAAAATGCTTGAATTACTTCAGCAGTACTAACATAAGTTGCTAAACTAAAACCGATTCCTTAAAATACCTGGCTTTATAATCCAATGGAGATAAGCCAGTTATTTTTTTGAAAACTCCTCTAAACGCTTTGTCATCCGAATAACCAACTTCATTCATAACTTCGTAAATACTCTTTTTACCCTTTTCAAGGGTGCTTTTTGCAACCTCTACTTTTACGCGTTGTAAGTATTCTACAGGGGTATTGCCAACAGCCTTAATAAATCGTCTGTCAAAATTCCTTCGGCTAATGGCAAGTTTTGATGCCAGTTCCTCAAAGGAAATTTTCTCACTTAAATTTTCTTCTATATAAGTTTGTGCTTTACTGATAAGATCATCACCATGGTTCTTTTGTGTTCTGAAAATGTGAAAAGGCGATTGCGAAGATCTTTCTATATCAATTTGAAAGATTTTAGAGCAGATAATTGCTACCTCCCTGTTAAAATACTCACCTACCAAAAAAAGTATCAGGTTCAAAAAAGAATATCCGCCACCATTAGTATAAATGCCACGTTCAGCAGTAATTAATTTATCAATTTGAAGCGTAATATTTGGAAACAGCCGCTTAAAATCTGGCGCTAAATTCCAGTGTGTACAGCAACTCTTGCCATCCAGTAATCCGGTAGCAGCAAGTAAAAATGCTCCTGAACACATCGAGGCAACTTCGGTACCACCAAGGTACTGTTCCTTTATCCACTTAATTAGTTGATCATTCTTTTGCAGTAAATCGGCATCATATGAAACTGAAGGGATAATCAGTAGGTCAGTTTTTTCTATATCATCAATATTTACAGGGTTTATAGAAAAAAAACCTGCATCTAGTTTTAACTCAGGTATAAAACCGGCAATCCTGACATCCATCAACGGCTTATTGCCTAATTTTTGCCAAATATCGTTTGCTCGTGTTAGAATTTCAAAGGAACCCGTTATGCTGCTAAGGTTAACATCGCCTTCGGGAACAACTATGGTTACTAATTTCATGGTAAAAGTTTTTATTAAAGATACCAGATTCAAACCTTAATTTAAATGCTTTAATAATTCTTCAAAATCAGGCTCGTCGAAAACAAACTCAAGTTCTCTATGCTGGGGTGAATAATTCACCACAATATGAAATTCTTTTATTTTGTTTATATCAACCATCAATTTAAAAGAAAAGAGTTTGCCGAAGGGATTGCTAAATAGATTCTCAAATACTGCAATACCGCGCTCTACATCAATTATGTGAATAGTAAATGAATTTCTTTGACTGGTATAATCTTCTATTCTAAAAAACTTATAGGAGTTTTTATCTATTTTGCTGGTAGCATCCAAAAGAGAAATACTTCTTTCCATATCTTGTTGGATTACTGTACTATCATTAAGTGACACTCTTGTATAGCTCCACTCAGAGGGGGCATACACATAATATTTACCTTTATATAATTCAAGTGAGCACCAATTACGTGGAATTCCGGTTAAGTCAATCTGATTAAATGGCTTTTTGTGAATGTTTAGCCGTTCCATACTTTCTTTATAATCTTTGTTGCTCAGAGTATAGCTTATATCTGCTATTTTCTCATAATACTCTGAGTCTGGAGAAGGATCAATATATATAGCATGTCCCACTTGATTTCTGGGTTTTAGAAACGTAGTATCTTGCTTCTGAGCAAAAGTGGACATGAAGAGGATACAAAACGATATAAGTAAGGGGAGTTTCATGAGTTATATAATTAGATTTAGCTTCTAATATGCCAACAAACGACCGCAGGCAATAATCGCTACCCATACACCGATCGAAACAAGGGCTGATATTTTTGTTGAAAACGGAAGCTTCTGGGTTTGATTGTCAAAATCAGGCTTAAATAATAGTTTATGAAATACCAAGACATTAAGTGCTGCAATTACCAGCAAAAACATTTTTAGCCAAAAGGTTGGGTCAATGCCCAAGGCTTTTGAATTGGTCATGAATAGTAATATTCCGGAAGGGATAACCAATAACAATGCTCTTCTTGACCAGGGAAGCAAATGTCGGGATAAGTGGATTATGGAGAGACTTTTTGAAAAACCTAGCAAGCGTAGGTCGAACATAAATGCAGCGCCAACTAAAATCACAATTCCAGTAATGTGAACAATTTCTAAAGTTGGGTACAACCACAAGGATTGACGAATAGCTGCAGCTACGGCAGTGTTTTCTAGCCAACTGAGCAGATCAGATATAAAGTATAGCACAGCTACCTCAGTTCGTATTTTACACTGTCTACAAATATCCTTTCAGCCCGCATTTCTGCTTTTTTAGTTTTATGAGGATAGGCAACCAGCCTAACTTCTGTTCCTTTTTTTATCATATCTGCAGTTAGCCCACGATCTGTCATGCGGCTGGTAGGAGCTAAATAAACTGTCCATAGTTGTTTTCTATATTTTACTTTAGCCAGGGCATGAGGATTTTCATATATTGATTCCTCTATTGTGGTTTTAAAATCTAGTACCTTTTTTTGATCATAATCAGCCCAACCATGGTGGAAAGCTGTGAACGAAACGCAGAGCAAACAGAAAATTGCCAACGAAATATTTTTCAGATAATTCATAACCTGCAGATTTAGTGATGGTTGAATATACCAAAAATAATCCTTTGATCAAATAGATCTTACAGTGAACTTCTAACTTCAAGCCTCCACGGATTCTCTACCGTGGTAATTGCTTTTGTTTTAATCAGCTCAGCCATCGTTTTTCCCATAAGTTTAAAATCGGTAGAAAGCGTTGTAATTCCTCCCGACAATAGCTCTTTTAGTGGAGTGTCATTATATGATATGATACCGAAATCTTTGCCTGGTAACAACTTTTGGAGTTCGGCTTGTTTTAATAGATCCACCAGATCTCTATCTCTTACAACAATAAAAAGGTCACCTTTCTTTATCTTTCTGCCAGATGTAGCAGGTAAATAATCATGATCAAATCCGTTATGCTCACAAAAAACTTTAAGGCCATCATATCTTTCCAGGGGCTCTTTTTCTTCTTGCTGCACCATAAAAATACGCTTGTACTTTTTAATGAGCTGGAGTCCGGAAACCAAAGCCTCATAAGTATCTGTCTCAAAATTTTGTGAAACGGAAGAATATTTGCCCTTTAGTTCAGTATGAAAGTGATCCAGTAAAAATACCCTGCCTGATAAAGATTCCAGAATAGGCTCAATTCCCTGGAACTTTCCCGACATGATGATATAGTCTGTATACTTGTTGTTGGCATCATTTATCAGTGTTTCAAAAACTTTTCTGTTGTAGTTATGAAAGTAGAGGTCAACCGTTACATCACTTCCGGCCCATTCCGCAAACGAATTAAACAGATCTTCTTTAAATTCATTGAACTCATTGAAAAGCAGAAATATATGATGTCCTGACTGTACTTTGGTACTCCTTACAAAATAACCAACTCCATGGTTTGATGCAATAATGCCTTTTGCCATAAGCTCGCGCAAGCCCGTAAAAACTGTGTCACGTGATAAGCTATACTCAGTTCTAAAATCGTTGATGGAAGGTATCCTGTCCCCATTCTTGTATTCCTCTGTAGCTATCCTGTCAATCACATGGCTTACTACAAGCTTATATTTTGATTTATTTTCTTTCACGTTTCAATGTATTGCTGGCAAATATACTTACTCATGGTTTCAAAAATAACAAATAAAAAATAAAAAAATCGTACCAGTTCGTACCAGTTGTAAAATATTTATATATTTGGACACCTAACCACACACACAATGAAGTATTTCTTACTAAGTATTGGCATTACCACTGCTCTTTTTACAGATAGCCTTGCACAAAGCATTGGGGTAAATCAAAATAACCAGCTCACTCAAAGCCTTAAAGCAAATATAAACGATGCTTTCTGGAGCCCTAAATTTGAGCTTTGGAGAACCACAACTGCTAATGATGTGCTGAATAAATTCGAAGGAAAGCACTTACCTGCAAAAGAACAGGTAGAAAATAATGTGTTCGAAAACTTTGACAAGATAGCTGGCGGAAAAAAAGGGAAAGGAGGGCATGCAGGGTTGCCATGGTTTGATGGCCTGATCTATGAAAGTATTCGCGGAATAGGTGATCTGAATATTCAGCATCCAGATGCAGTCCTGCAAGCACGTTTGGATGGTTATATTGATCGTATTTATGCTGCCCAGCAGGCCGATCCTGATGGCTACATTAATACTTATACCGATCTTATGGAGCCGACTCATCATTGGGGAGATAATGGAGGTTTACTGCGTTATCAGCACGATGTTTACAATGCAGGTATGCTTATAGAAGCAGGAGTTCACTATTACAAAGCTACCGGCAAAACCAAACTGCTTATTGTAGCTACCAGGTTTGCCGATTACATGAGCAACTTAATGGGACCTGTTCCTAAAAGGAACATCGTACCTGCTCATTCGGGGCCTGAAGAGGCAGTTTTAAAATTGTATAAACTTTATAAGGAAAATCCGGCTCTTAAAAAGAAATTAGGTATCCCGGTAAACGAAAAGGCTTATTACGAACTTGCAAAGTTCTGGATAGAGAACCGTGGTGTTAATACAGGTTATCCACTCTGGCAAACCTGGGGTAATGATAAAGCCGAAAAGTGGATTAAAGATCAAAAATATAAAGAAGGAACAGTTACGAATGCTACCCGTCCTACATGGGGCGATTATGCGCAGGACTCTATTTCTGTATTTAAACAGAAAACCATTGAGGGGCATGCGGTTCGTGCTACTTTGCTGGCTACAGGCATCACGGCCGTAGCTTTGGAAAGTCATGATCCTCAATATATACAAACTGCAGATCAGTTGTGGGATAATATGGTTGGTCGCCGTATGTTCGTAACCGGAGGTGTTGGTGCTATTGCTCATGACGAGAAGTTCGGGCCAGATTATTACCTGCCTACAGATGCGTATCTTGAAACCTGTGCTGCGGTAGGAGCCGGATTTTTTAGTCAGCGTATGAACGAGCTAACCGGTAACGGAAAATATATGGATGAGTTTGAACGTGTACTATATAATAATGTGCTCACAGGAGTGTCATTATCTGGCGACCAGTATACTTATCAAAACCCACTTAATGCACACGACCATTCAAGATGGGCATGGCATTCGTGTCCATGCTGTCCGCCAATGTTCCTCAAAATGGTTTCTGAACTCCCAAATTATATTTATGCATCATCTGGCGATAATTTGTTTGTAAACATGTTTATTGGCAGCGATGCCAGTATCCGCCTGACTAATAAAACCCTGGTAGCTGTTTCACAGCAAACCAATTACCCATGGGAAGGAAAAATTACTGTAAAAGTAGATCCTGAAAAAGAATCAGCATTCAGTTTAAGTTTGCGCATTCCAGGATGGGCCAGAGGCAAAGAGAATCCTTATGATCTTTACAAATCTAACCTGACTTCGTCATATACACTGATGGTAAATGGGAGCGTGGCTAACGCCGTAATTAACAATGGTTATGCTGTAATTAATCGTAAATGGAAAAAAGGTGACCAGGTAGAACTTCAACTACCCATGACTCCTCGTTTTGTAACAGCAAATACTCAGGTAAAAGATTTGAGAAACAGTATCGCTATTGCATCAGGACCTATCGTTTATAGTGTTGAAGCGGCTGATAATGGAAATGTTGAACAGCTACAGGTCGATACAGCCACTGCATTGCAATTGAAGCATAGAAATGACTTTTTAAATGGTGTGAATGTGATAACCGGTAAAACTGTTGCGGGTAAAACATTTACTGCTATTCCTTACTATGCTGTTGGCAACAGGGAAGCAAAAGGCTATAAAGTTTGGTTACCACTTCCTCAAACGGCGCGTATTAAGGTCGATGCAGGCCAAATCCAGAATAAATTAAGTTCACTTATCTACGGTTCAAATATCGAAGATGTAAACCATGAAATCTATGGAGGTTTTTACGACCAGCGCATATTCGGCGAAAGTTTTGAAGAGCCTGCAGCTGGTGTAAATTACAACCAATGGCGTAGGTATACTGGTTACTGGACTGCTAAAGATGGGGCTGTTACTATTATCCCTGGCCGAAATACAAATAGTGAAGTGTTCATGACCACTTCGCACTATATTGGTGTCGAGCCAGATCAAAGTGCAAAGTTGATCTATGAACCAAAGGAACTAACAAACGGGGCAGTTGAAGCAGAAATCAGGTTTACAGGAAAAGGAGAGAGTGGTGCACTACTTGTACGCGTAGCTAATGCAGGTGTAGGTAATGATGCTTTTGATGGGTATGAAATAAGCCTGAACAGAGATGGTAAAAAAATAATGATAGGCAAACATCTGCAGAATTTTGAGCAACTAAAGGATGCAGCGGTCAATTTTGATCCAGAGGCCTGGAATAAGGTTAGGGTTACACTCAATGGGTCGCTAATTGAGGTATATCTTAACGGCCAGCAAGTACTTTCCTTTAAAGATGAACATAATCCTTTGCTTAAAGGAAAAATTGGACTGCGTACCTGGAGATCGGCAATGGAGTTCAGAAACGTTACATTACAGGAAAGCGGGAAAACAGAAACATTAAAATTAGTAAACCAAAGCAATGAGCAAGTAAGCTATAACTGGGATGTCATCAATCCCGGACAGGCAAAAGCCAGTTTTGAACTCGATAGTAATTCAGCTTATAATGGGAAAAATTCGCAGGTAATAAACTTTGCTTCAGGTTCTGGCAAAGCGGGTATAGCTAACAGAAGCTTAAATCGCTGGGGTATCGCTGTCCGTAACGGACAGGCTTTCCAGGGTAGGGTATACCTAAAAGCCGAAAAGCTAACTGGCCCTGTAACTATTGCGCTCGAAAGTGCCGATGGAACCAAAACATATGCAATCAAAAAATTAAGTGGTATTGGTGTTAACTGGAAGAAATATCCGTTTACACTGACAGCTAATACTACTGACATCAATGCCAGACTCGCCATCTACATTTCCTCAAAAGGTAAACTTTGGGTAGATCAGGCAGTACTTATGGGGACTGGTAAGGATCAGTTTAAAGGCTTGCCAATCCGTGCCGATATTGGAAATATGCTGGTTAATCAAGGGCTAACCTTTCTGCGTTATGCCGGAACCATGGTAAACTCACCCGAATACAAGTTTAAAAAAATGATCGGCGATCCAGATAAACGCCCTCCATATCGCGGGCACTGGAATTGGTACACTACCAATGGATTTGGAATAGAAGAGTTCCTTAAGTTCTGTGAAGCAACGAAAATAACGCCATGCTTCGCTATAAATATCTATGAAACTCCTGAGGATGTATCCGATATGGTTGAATACTTAAATGGAAGCGTTAATACAGAATGGGGAGCTAAACGAGCCAAAAATGGACATCCTAAACCTTATGGTGTAAAGTATATAGAGATAGGAAATGAGGAGGTTATCTTTAATGGTGATAACAGAAAGGCGTATGAGGAATATGTAACCCGTTTTAATCTCTTGTATAATGCAATGAAAAAGAAAGATAGTTCATTGAAATTTGTGCACGCAGCCTGGTGGCGCCCAGAGTCGCCTAATATGGAATATGTATTCAGGGAACTAAATGGCAAAGCCGACTATTGGGATCTGCATGTTGGTGGCGATGATCCAAAAGCAGGTTTAGATACTGATAAGCAGCTTGCAGATATGCAGCGTATGTTTAAGCAATGGGATCCGGCAACTAAAATGAAAGTTGCAGTTTTTGAAGAGAACGGAAGTAAACACGGTATCCAGCGTGCTTTAGGACATGCTACAAACCTTAATGCCATCAGGAGGCATAATGAGTTTGTACTTACCTCAAGCCCTGCGAATGCACTTCAGCCTTATCTTCAAAATGATAACGATTGGGATCAGGGTCAGATCTTTTTTACGGCTCACCAAACATGGGGTATGCCTCCGTTCTATTCTCAAAAGATGCAGGCAGAAAATTATTTACCTCTTCGTGTTTTAAGTAAAACAGAAGGTAATCTTGATGTAACAGCAGCGCGTAGCGAGGATGGAAAAACCTTAATATTACACGTAGTTAATACCGGCACGGAAAGCATTAATACAACACTTGAACTGAGCGGGTTTAAAGATAGAAATGCTGAGGCAGATGTATTTGTATTGGCAGGTGAACTTAATTCGAAGAACATGCCTTCAGAACCTGAACTTCATAAAACCGTAGGTTCTAAAGCAATTTTAACTGGTGATGCTCCGATTTATAACTTTTCGGCACATTCTTATACCATTTTAAAATTTATCAGGTAGAACAGAAACAAGCCCCTGACCAATTGGTCAGGAGGCTTGTTGCAATTAACTAATTTCCCTAATTAGTATAATCCCAGTTCGGCTAAAGCCGCAAACTGTAGTCCATCATGTGCAGAGTTGGCGATAACCTTCAGATACCTGAAAGTTTTTGCACTTCCAAAATCAAAGTATTGAGGGCCATCGGCATTTGCTGCAACATAGTTATTTACTGATGTAAAGTTAATTCCATCTGTACTGGTCAAAACTTCAAAATTCTTAACCGCACGGCTCAAACCACTGCGTTGGGTTAAGCTAAGCCCATTAGCTGTTTTAGAAGATCCCAGATCTATTACTACATTATGAGGGTAAGAGGTTGCAGAGCTTGACCAGCGTGAATGCCAGTAAGTGCTTCCGCTGCCATCAATCAGTTTGCTTGCCCTACCATTCACTGCACCCTCGCCACTTGTTTCTTCTGAACTGAATGTAGCAATGCTCCATCCGGTTTTGCTAAGCTCGTTTCTGGTACTAAAATTTAAAACAGGAACTCCGGCTGCGAACGTATATGAGTAAATTTGCTCTGTAACAGTACCATTATCATGTACCAGTTTAACTTTTAATTCATAAGGAATCCCATCGGCCTTCTCTACAAGGTCGGCAATAGGCATTTCCACTCTAAAGCTGTCTGTACCTATTTTTTTTGATTCCCAGCCGATGGCATTATAGTCACGATTCACACCAGTACCTTCATTATTCACATTAGGGTCATTAAAATAAAGAATACTGGTTACGTTACCGGTTGAGGTAAACTTACCAGATACTATAATAGATGCCTGCGCGCTCGAGTAGCTGGCGTATATTTTATTAATGCTCGAGGTTACTGAGCCATAGTAAGTATTACTATTATTATTAAATACCTGGTTGGTATTTAAAACTGCGGCATCAACCGCGGTTAAAAATGTAGGGCTTTTACCTAGTGTGCCATTACCAGCCCACATCAAAGCCATACCAAGAGTAGCATCTTCAGAAACCTTTTGTCTGTTATGAGGTAAGTTTAGTCCATGGCCTAATTCATGTACCAAGCCACCAAACCAAACACTAAATCTATTCCCAACTGCGTCGCTTTTGCCAAGATTTTGTATGTCCATCTCCTCATAGTCAAGTGCGTAACACCACCTGCCTGTGCCATAAAAAGGGCCACCGCTAGGAGTGCCATTGGCACCAATTGAATATCTTGGTATAATAATCAGCGTATGGTCACTGGTATTGTCTGCCGGATGGGCGGCAAAGTAAGCATTTACTTCACTTGACACAGCTCCTGAGCCTCCAGAGTACGGATATCCGCTTTTAGGTAAACTACCTCTAATGGTAATGATCTTAACACCTCCCGATCCATTGTTGGCGAGGCCAAAGGTTTTATTGCCATAGCCATTGCGGTTCATTTCCTGTTTGTACCACTCCTGGGTCCACAATAAAAGGTCGCTCAATCTTTTTTGGTAACCTGCCAAAGTATCGAGGTCACTGGGCACAAAGTAAACAATGTTTACATTTCTGGTTTGGGTAATGATTTCTGCAGTACTGTCATGAGTCGACAAATCTTTCTTGTCTGATTCTGGGGTTTCTGCCTTTTTACATGAAAATGTAAAGAGAGTAGTGCAAAAAATGCACGCTAATAAAAGATTACTTTTTTTCATAAATTTTGGTTAAGGATGAATTGATATGAAAAAGTAATCAAGTATCCTGGAATGTTGTAAGCTAGTTCTTTATAACTGCTGCGCAAGCGTTTGATTATCACATTGAAGGCATATATTTGATTGAAATTTGCTCAATTTCATTGAAATTTAAGGATATGTTTTATAAATAACTTTTCCTGATCTGAAATTTTTTATTGCAGATTTATTAAAGATGGATTCCTGTTCAAATATTATATGCAAACGTTTGTGTAAAATTTTGATAAAGCTCAAAGTGAGAGGAATATACCGACAGGCCATGACAGTTATCACATAAATGATTTTTATCTTGGTTTTACTGTAACCAAATGTATAACCAATCAATTCTTAATGCACAAAGTGAAATATCTTCTTGGAATTCTTCTGTCATTCACCTATTCAATTACTGCGACTGCTCAATTAGCTAAAGTGCCTTTTGTGCCCTCGCAAGAGGAAGTTAACCGTGCTTTCGGCAATCAAGATGTGCTCTCTTTTCTAAAACCATCAAAAGTTTATCATCCCGAAACCTGGTTTCACTATATTGGTGGTAATGTATCAAAAGAAGGAATTACGAAAGATCTTGAAGCAATTGCAAAATCCGGAATTTCAGGAATCCAGTTGTTTCACGGTCAGTTTGGTGGGCCCTGGCCAGGGGTAAGCCCTCAAATCACGAGCCTTAGCCCCAATTGGGACGATGCAGTAAAGCATACCGCTCAGGAATGCCGTCGTTTAGGCCTCAGGTTTTCTATGAATAATTGTCCGGGATGGGCTACTTCCGGAGGACCATGGATTACACCGTCCAATGCCATGCGTAACCTGATCTGGAACAGAACTGATGTAGTTGGGGGTAAGGCCATTAATCAAGTTTTACCAGTACCACAACCCAGTAACGAGGCCTGGCGTGACTACCAAGATATTACCGTGCTCGCCTTTCCAACCCCTACCGGAGATACCGGAAAACCCTTGATACCAAAATCAGTTAATAGCAATACTAATTTTAAATGGGAACCCTACTTTGCAGGAGAAGCAAAAGAGTCTGTTCATTTACCACCTGCCAAGCCTGCTAAGCCTTATTGGATAGAGGTTGAATTTCCTGACGCAGTTGCACTTCGCAGTGTAGAATTTTCGAGCGTTCAGGGCTTCAATCATGGTCAATCTTACGAACCTGGAGTAACCATAACCATTCAAGGAATCTTATCTGATGGAAAAACCAAAGATATTCTGCACACAGAGATGCCTCAATCAAACTGGCAGGATGAGCTGCCCATTACCCTGGCTTGTTCTGAGCTTGCTGGTGTAAAAAAGTACCGAATTACTATCTCCAATAAATACGGTATGACCATTAGTTCACTTCGCCTGTTTTCTGCTGCACGCAAAAACAACTGGGAATCAGAAGCTGCCTGGACACTTAGAAGTCTTGAACGTGCTGGTCAAAACCCTAAACAATCGCCAGAAGCTTTCGTTAAGGCGGATCAGATTCTTGACATCTCAGATAAAATGACTGCCGATGGAAAATTAAACTGGCAGGCACCTAAAGGCAATTGGACAATCCTGCGCCTGGGTCATGTAAATTCCGGAAAGGAAAATGGACCCGCACCGGCTGAGGGTACCGGATGGGAGGCAAATAAGTTCTCAAAATCGGCTGCTGATGTACATTTTGCAGGATACATCGGGCGCCTTTCAAACGGACCACTTGCTGGTGGTCTGTTAAATGGTATGCTTATCGATAGCTGGGAGTGTCATACTCAAAGCTGGACACAGGACATGGAACCTGAATTTAAACGTATCTCCAATTATCAGCTTCGTAAATGGCTACCTGCATTATTCGGCTATGTTATTAAAGACCATGAAACCACAGCACGTTTTTTAACCGATTGGCGTAAAACCCTTAATGATCTGTTAACCAATAATTATTACGGTCGTATGGCCTCATTGGCAAAAGAGAATGGACTATCAGTTACTTACGAAACAGGTCCTGGCGATGTTGTGCCTGCCGATATTATGGAGTATTTTAAATTTGCTGATGTACCCATGTGCGAGTTCTGGCAGCCAATGAGCGATGGATTTGTCGGCTCTATAAACTTCAAACCAATTAAGCCAACGGCCTCTGCTGCAAGAATGTACGGTAAACCACGTGTAGCAGCAGAGTCATTTACAAACATCTCGCTCAGTTGGGATGAGCATCTTGATATGCTCAAAGAGGTTGCCAACATAAACAGTGTGCAAGGCGTTAGTCATTATGTATTTCACACCTATACACATAACCCGCAAACTCCTTTTCTTCCTCCGGGTAGCTCTTTTGGTGCAGGGATCGGTACGCCGTTCCTAAGGGGACAAACCTGGTGGCAATACATGCCCGATTTCACAGATTATTTATCGCGCTGCACATATATGCTCGAAAGAGGAAAGCCAGTATCTGATGTGCTGTGGTATCTTGGCGACGAGACCAATCATAAACCTAACCAGAACGCGACTTTCCCGGACGGATATAAATATGACTATTGTAATTCAGATGTGCTGTTGAACAGATTGAAAGTGGAAAATGGTATGATCGTAACTCCAGAGGGCATCCGCTACAGGGTATTGTGGTTGCCAGATGTGCCTCGCATGTTGCCTCAAACACTACTAAAAATACGGTCGCTAGTGCGCAATGGAGCAACTATTATAGGCAATGCTCCAGTAGGGTTAGCCACCCTTACAGATGGCAAAGCTGCACAACAAAGCTTTAATGTTGCAGTTAAGGATATATGGGGAGGAGAGGGCAAAGGTTTAAAGAAAGTAGGCAAAGGTTATGTCATCTCAGATATGACTATAGATCAGGCATTGGAGGCATTAAAAATAACACCAGACGTTACCGGAGGTGATGCTTTGTGGTCGCACCGAAGTATAGAAGGGGCAGATTGGTATTTCGTGACTGCACCAAAAGGTCAGGGATTTAGTGGCGAATTGAGCTTCCGGGCAAAAGGACAGGTCGAAATCTGGGATCCGGTAAGTGGAACAGTCAGACCAGCCGAAAGCCTGTTCAATGCCGATCGTACAAGTGTTAAACTTGATCTGGAAAAAGGAGGCTCATGTTTTGTTGTTTTCAGAAAAGAAAAGAACATAGCCAACTTTAAAGCAACTGAAACAGTTTCTGCCTTACCAATTTCAGGGCCATGGAAGCTAACCTTTCCAGAAGGTTGGGGTGTTCCGGAAGCTTTGGAAATAACCGAACTAAAGCCATGGAAAGATCTTGATATTTCAGCAGAAGGTAAAGCGTTTTCGGGTACTGCAACATACACAACCACATTCACTATCAATAAAACAGCACCTGATCTGGAGTATATTCTCGATTTAGGGAAAGTTGATATGGCTGCGGTTGTAATCGTAAATGGTAAAGAGGTGGGTAAATTATGGGCTCCGCCATACCGTATAAGTTTAAAGGATTTTGTTAAACAGGGACAGAATACGTTGAACGTGCAAGTAACGAGCACCTGGTTCAATCGTTTGGTATTTGATGCAGGGCAACCAGAAAATAAACGCAAAACGTGGACAATATCAGGCCCCGGAAAAGACTCTGCTTTACGTGTTTCGGGCTTGCTTGGACCTGTTAAACTTGAAACTCAAAAAGAGATGTAGCTTATAATGTCTTTGTGTTACAACGTACCACTATTAATTACCAATTTGTATTTCAAAATACCTTCAGCGTATAGATAATATCCGTCTTTTGCACGGATTGTCTCAAATTCCCCAAAGGGTAATTTCAAATGCTTATTATTAATAGAATAACCTCCAGTAGTAAGGTTAGCAAACCATTTTCTGGCATCAGTATGTTCCCAGATTTCAACTTTATCTGTACTAAATAGGCAAGTAGTTTCCAAATGGTCAGTATTGTTCAAAGTAAGACTAATTAAACGGAACTGTTTGCCGGCTAAAGAAACTGGTGTAGGGCTAATACATCCTGCCAGAAATATGCTGCAGAATGCAAAATAGAGGAGCGTTTTTCTAAATTGCATAATACTAAGATAGTAAAAAAATATTTTATTTCCCTAAAACCAACCGGGCTTGGGTACCCCATTGGCCAATAAACAGATCAAGTTTTCCGTCTTTATTTACATCACCAACGGCAATTCCCCAGCTTCTGCCAACGGTCGATTCAGGAATTACATCCTTAGTTACCGATTTAAAGTTCCCTTTACCATCATTTTGCAATGCCTGAACTTGCATAGGCTGAAAAGGAGGGATTTTAAGTGCACTTAAAATAATATCTGGATGTCCGTCGTGGTTAAAGTCAAAAATTACACCTGAATAAGTAGAGAATTCTTGCTTAGGAATACGCTTTGCCGTTTCGTCTTTAAAGTTTCCTTTACCGTCATTTATGAGCAAACGAGCGGTGGGGTCTTTTTCAAAAGCACCACCATTGCTGGTTAAGTTAAGAAACAGAATGTCTAGGTGCTTGTCGCCATTTGCATCAAAAACTAGAACCTCTCTGGTATGTAAAGGAACCAGCAGTTCCAGTTTTTCGGGTTTCTCAGTAAAATGACCCTTTCCATCATTAAAGAACAAACGGTTAGGAGGAACCTCGTTACCAGTAATTAAATCCAGGTGTCCGTCTTTATTTAAGTCAACCAGTTTAACCGATTGTGTTTCAATACGGATATCAGGTAAACCTTCCTTGGTGTAATCAATAAAATGGCCGGGTTTTTTAGGATCGTTGAGCCATAAAAAGTTATAAGGCGTAGGGCCTGTATTTCCAACAACAACATCAAGTAGTCCATCACCATTTACATCACCAATGTCAAGACCATTTGCTTCACTTTTTGCAGGCAAACGATCACTCACATCTCTAAAAGTTCCATCGCCATTCCCTAAGTAAAACTCATGGTTTTGGTCGTCTTCGGCAACAAATACAAAGTCCAGGTTCCCATCTTTATCAAAATCACCAGCACGGACGTGTTCGGTATCGTGCGATTTTTCTGCAAAAACCCCCTTCTTCCAGGTAAACTTTCCTGTACCGTCGTTAAGGTATAATCGGTTCGGCAAGTTTTCTAATGCCAACACAGCGTCTAAATGCCCATCCTTATTCACGTCTACAAGTACTACATCCAAAGGATGAGCTTCTGGATCTACTGGTAAATGAGTTGTTGTAACGTCTTTGAAATACTTAGTTTCAGTGTTTTGCGAAAACACATGGCAATTGGTAGCAAAGCTTAACAAGATGGTAGTGGCACAGAGTTTTGCAGACAGGTATAGTTTCATAAT
This sequence comes from Pedobacter ginsengisoli, assembly GCF_002736205.1. Taxonomy (NCBI): domain Bacteria; kingdom Pseudomonadati; phylum Bacteroidota; class Sphingobacteriia; order Sphingobacteriales; family Sphingobacteriaceae; genus Pedobacter; species Pedobacter ginsengisoli. The sequence goes on from NZ_CP024091.1 coordinate 1,465,678, forward strand.
CAAGAGGTATTATGGTGGAACAATACTTATTTGTTTACAAGATAAGCTGTTATGTTGGAAGAATGAAGAGTTATTTGAAATTAAAGAAAAATTATTAATTTTAACTGATGTAATGTGTGCTGTTTCTCTCGCTTATCTCTCAATTTCATCTAAATAACGACTTACTCTCTTAAAATGAAACTAAAACAAACAATTAAGCTATTCTCACTGCTGGGTTTGCTGAGCTTTGGAATCTCAGGTTATGCGCAAACTGAAACTGAATTAACGCACAATGCACCAACTCTTCAAGTTGGGCTCGATGGATTAAACTTTGCCAAAGGTACATTGGATGCAGAACTTATAATGCAAATCGTTGCAGAAAAACAAAAAGAGGTAGGGTTAAAACTTGTTCAGAATATGTTCTTGAGTAAGGTCAATACAGCTGGAGGTGCTTTCTATTCATTTACAGATAATATCATAAGGGGAGTGGTTTCTGAACGCGATATTAATGTAATTACAAAAAAACTCTTGGAAAACACAGTTAACATCACATTTACTTATGCTTTTGCCGATTATTATATCCGAACAATACAGTCAGAATATCTGGCGGATTTCAATTCGCTGGCACAATGCAATTCAATTAAAGCCATATCATCAAATAAAAATTTTACAATTACAGATTTAAAGCTAGGATTAAGATCTTTGAAACAAGAAGCTCCATTAGCGACATTGACTGAAGACGTATCATTAAATCCTAATATAACAAAAATGATTGCATTGATGGCTGATATGTCCAGCGAAGTCATCAGGAATAATGCGACTCTTAAGGAGCTTGGTATTATGCAGGTATCCTATGCTCAATCTTACGAGTATCTTAATGAGTACAAAAAGCTAGAATTGGAAAGCCCTTCTGACTTTGCTATTGCTAAGCGAATATATATGTCGATGGAGGCTACTTTAGCGCAATATACCAATATGATTGGTTTACTTTATTATGGCTTAAGAGCAAACAGTTATAGGTTAAATGTGAATAATGTGCTTAAGAATATTGGAAAAACATCAGTTATTACCTCTGTAGCAGATATACAAACCAAAATAGGAAATGTAAATTCAGATTTACAGATTATTACTGCGAATATGCAAAAGTTGATGCAGAATTCGAGTGATACGACGAAGTTCAATCGTCTGTATAAAGCAATAGCTGAAATACAACAGATTAAAAGCTATACAAGTAAGGCAGAATCTTATTTTAACGGTATAAGCTCAATCCCTGTTTCTACAGATTCTCAAGCATTGGGAATTAACTCCGATGTTGTATACACCTTGTACGCTGACATTATCCCCAAACTTAGGTCAGCAGGTATATGGGATTCAAAGGCAGACGAAAGTGTTCAGCGATTGGAAGAAATTTGTAAATTCATATATGCTTCCTATGCTAATGATGATACAAATATGTTGAAGGCACATGGTTCTGGTGCTAATATCGAAAAGTTTCTCTCCATCTTATCTGTTGCATATCAGTTTGATAGAGCTAATACTTTTTCAAACAGTGTCAAACTCCTTTCTGATTTAGAAACCATATTTCCAAATGAACGAATTAAAGACGCTTTAGTTTTTATAAATGCTTACATCAGAGATTTTGTTGCAGTTTATAAAGATACAAATGGAAAGGAATACATCGGTGTAAATGTAGAATCACTGATATCTAGGCTAAGTGCAGTAAAGTCAGATAAGCTAAGAAGAGGGAGTGTTCTTTTCAATGTAGGAGTTAATACAACGTATTTTCCTAATGAACTTCTGTTAGAGGATGGCTCAAAGATTACAAATTTCAGCTTTGTAAGCGAAAAAATAGGATTTAAATGGAAATTTTTTGATAAAAGTTTTTGGCAAACTCGAAATCCGGGAGAAACCTACACTATTGGAGGTACAAAATATAAGAAAACCGCCACTCCTTCAGAACCAGTAATTTCAAACATGCATGCAATTGTATATGGCTCAGGAATTCTATACAATATTTTCAACACTGGTACTACCAAAAATTTTAATGCACCAATGATTGGTACAGGGCTTGGGATATCTTTTTTTAATAGTCTAGATTTTAATGTGACGGCGGGATTTCCAATTTTAAGAAAAGGAGATTCAGGGAAAAGTGGCTTTATTGGCTTTGGTTTCGATTTCCCCTTTACTGAATATATTAAGAGATTGTCCGAAAAAAATCGTGACAAAAAGAATAAAGAACTGATTGCTGAAGTAGCCAGTTCAACCAAAAATCTTTGAGTTTTTTTGAATTAAAGAATTTTAGCTAGTATATTTTGATTGTAATTTTATCTTTATTATATGGATCCTAACGAGCTCAAAAAACTAGACCGTATACCTACAAGCGACAGACATTGGGTATTTCGCACTCCCTTTTATGGTATTATTGTTTTTATCCTCATTTTGGCTTGGAAGATTATTGAAGGTTGGCTAGAGAAGTAGTATAATTTGTATATGCCAATTATCCGGATTGAAACTTTTATAAATACTGATCAGGCAAAAGTCTTTGACCTTGCCAGAAACATTGATCTTCATCAGGTCTCTACTGCTCATACCAATGAAAGGGCAATAGCAGGTAAAACATCCGGTCTTATTGAATTGAATGAATCAGTAACATGGGGAAGCCAAGCATTTTGGAATTGTGCAGAGGCTTAGTTCTAAAATAATTGAAATGAAATCTCCTGATTATTTTGTTGATGAAATGGTTTTTGGAGCTTTTAAGTCATTCAGACACGAGCATATTTTTGAAATTCAGGGAACTGGTACACTAATGACAGATGTTTTTAATTATTTATCTCCTCTGGGAGTTTTAGGGAAATTGGCCAATGTACTCTTTCTTAACAAATACGTAACGGACTTACTTGTTCACAGGAACAAAACATTGAAAGAACATGCCGAACAATAATGCAGCTCCTTCTTCAATAATTACCTTTAAAATAGGTAAATGGAGTCTATTAGACACGTATGACGTAAATATGTCGCAAACAAGTCGTAAATCAAATTCAGCCTTAACAATACCTTTGCTATGTACATAAAACGTTCTAAAATGAAAAATACAGAATTAGCAAAAAGGATTAAAGCATTGCGCAGCCGTAAGGGCATGAGTCAGGAAGAGTTGGCTGAAGTATCTCAACTTAGCTTAAGAACAATTCAACGAATAGAGGGCGGAGAGACGGAAGCGAGAGGCGATACCTTACAGCGCCTGGCTAAGGCTTTAAATATCTCTCCTGATGAATTGATAGATTGGGCAGAGAATGAAGATAGGGGGTTTTTAGTAGTGTTAAACCTCTCAGCACTAAGTTTTATAGCCTTCCCTATATTAGGGATAGTTGTGCCACTGGCGTTGTGGATGTTAAAAAAAGACAAAATTAAATATGTAAATGAGACGGGTAAAAAGTTACTGAACTTTCAAATATCATGGTGCATATTAGCCTCGTTCTTTACTATTTTTCCTATGATTATTCAAATATTTCATATTGGTGGTTCATTATTTCGAGCGTTTCAAGTTTTCAATTTAGGAGCAATAGAAGCATTTATACTGATGGTTCCTATTTTATATTCAGTTAATCTAGCTTTTATTATTGTAAACACCATACGTAGTTATAATTTTCAGAAAGTATATTACAAGCCTGCAATTCCCTTTTTAAGATAAAAGTTTGAATTGGACCTTTATTATATGGAGCATTTTACATTGTTGGATTTTGCAGGTAAATGCTCCATTGCTGAATTGGTAAATCCTTCTTCTTGGCCAATATAATGGCCGAGTTGGTGCTTCCTTCAGAGTCTGCAGGGGTAAGATACAAATCTGTATCTCTAAGTCTGATGAGGTAGATGTCTTTTTTTACTTTAATAAACTCATACTGCTGGTTTTTAGCATCTAAAACAAGAGGTTGTTCCTCTAAAACCGCTGCATCTTTTGCTTCCCCAAGTGGTTGAAAAGTCTTTTTAGTGAACAGATTTTTCAGTTGATAAGTGTTTTCTCCTTTGTGTTGAAAATCCCAGGTCGTACATTTCCAGTTTTGAGGGTCATAAGCAACCAATGGTGTCCCCTTTTTACCACTGGCATCCTTAACCCGAAGCAACATCCCCGTTTTAATATTCTTTATAGCATAAGCGCCTTTTATTTCCTGCGAATATGAGGTATAGGTAAACAGGGAAATTAAAAGTATAGTTGCTATAAATTTCATATCAAGTTACTTACAATATAAATGTACTTAATTATTTTACTTTTAGGGAGTAGCGTTTTACACTTTAGGAACGTTTTAGTGTAAAATCTAAATTAATAACCATTATGAAAAAGTTTCTATTTATTTGCGCGGTGCTCTTTATTGCTAGTCTGGGATGTAAAAAAAATAACATTGGTGGGGGTGGGCTTTGCGCCTGTTCACCTATTACTGAACCTGAGATAAATCTGGTTATAAAAAACAGCACAGGCAGTGATCTGTTGAGCGACAAAATTGCTGGTGCCTATTCAAAAGATGATATTAAAGTATTCCAGAAAACTGCGGATGGCAAAGAAACTCCAGTAAAGTTTAGCATCAGACCTCCATTTTCTTATGGTGATGAAAAGTTTAATTTCAACTCGTTATTGATAGGCCTTAATTTTTTAGCAAATGCATCAGGCTCAAAAATTCTTTTAAAACTAGGTGATAGTAAAGTTTATGAACTTAGTTTTGTATTGAACGAAGGTAGGTACGATATTAATAAACTGCTGATTGATAGTAAAGAAGCTGAAAAGGACCAAGGTGATGTTGCTAAGTACGCCAGGATATATTATGTTACTGACTTGTAAAGGCAAAATAATGAGCTAATTGTTAAGTACTTCAATTTCGCTTAATTGTTGCTTCTCTTTCTCAGATCGATTAGAATATTTAATCCAACGGTTAAAGTTACTGTAATCCCAATCAGTAACTTTTCCATTTTTTTCAAGCTTTTTAAGATAATCGTTTTTCAACTTTTTGTAATCAGCCGGGTATTTCATTAACAAAGCTATTGTCTCCAGATAGTCTGCATTAGCCAGATTAAATTTAAATATCTTAGGATCTTCTGATTTAAACATATTTAGTACCTCGTCAGGTTTTTCTGCCATAATTAAAATTTCAGCATAATTGTAAATATGGATATCCTTTAGGTTCGGATATTTCAAATAGTTACCTCTTGATTTTGATACTGCACTATCAAAGTACCTTTTACTTAGGGAAAGCTCACCAAGTTCCATATAGCTTAGCGCTGCATTTAGAAAACTCTCTGTCCTTGAATTTTTATTAGCAAATAAAGCATGGATTTCCGCAGCCTTAGTTTTATCTCCAAGTATTCGATACGATTCAGCTAGTGCTGCTTCATTTTGCTTTGCTCCTAATGTATGCCACCAGGTTTTATAGATAGAATTTTCCAGGTTCTTATTAAGATCAGTTATTGCATTTTTATAGTCCTTAGTTTTATATCGAGACATGCCAATGGCAAACCAATACACATTTTTCTCGTAATTTGCTGAATCCAAATCTTTTGCTTTTTTAGCAAATTCAACTGCTTTTTTAAAAGAACTGTCGGCATACAACCAGGCAACAGCATTACTCATCGAAATAACCAGCTCACTATTAGTTACTTTTAATGCAGTTGGCTTATAGCCGAGTTCCTCAAATACTATTTTTGCATCAGCAGCATTTAAAATTCCTCGACTTATAAATCCTGTATCAATGGCTAATGGATTATTTTTTAAGGTAATATTGAACCACTTCATCTTAGTCATTTCAACAGGGAGGGTTTTTAATTGGTTATTACTTAAATCCAGTATCAATTCCAGTTTCTCCCATGGCGCGTCGGCAGGCAATATTTTTAGTCCAGTATTAGCCAAATTTACAATTAAAGGCTGTTTTTTAGCATTGGCAAAAACAACATTGCAAATGCTTTGTTCGTCCATTTTACTATTATTATTTAAATTCAGATTATGCAGGTTCAAATTGTTTGCTAAACCCTTAGGCAAAGTTTTTAAGTTATTACCATCAACATATAAGTCCTCAAGTTGCTTTAAGTTGCCAATGCCGTTAGGTAGGCTCTCTAAACCACATTTACTGGCACTTAATTCTTGCAGGTCTTGGTAACGATCAATATTTGCAGGTAAATTCTGTAAGGGGTTATTATCAACGGACAGCTTTTTCAATTGGTATTTTCCCATATCTAAAGCCGGGAAACTGGTGATTTTGTTTCTTGAGAAAAACAAATGTTTTAACCGGTGGAGATACTGAACTCCTTCTGGAAACTGGGTGATTTGGTTCTGACTTAGATCTAGACTTTCAAGCGTTGTTAAGTTTGCCCAACGTAATTTGGATATATCTTTAAGCTGGTTCCCGCTCACTAACAATGCTTTTAGGTTTTTAATGTTAGCTATTTCTTCAGGAATGCGCTGAAGATTGTTATAGCTTAAGTCGAGTATCTGAAGTTTTGGCAGATTTATGAGTGGAGGCATATCAGAAATGGTTTTCCAAATGATAAGCGTTTTTAATTCAGGTAGTTGATACAGACTAGCAGGAAGGCTAAATGAACTGTTTTGTGTCCACTTTTCGGTGTTCCATCTTAGTATTACAGATTCCAGTTTCACAAGCGGCTTGAAAAAATCAGGGCAACCTGATAAATCGCAACTTTGTATATTCAACGAACGGAGCTTAGTAAGCCCCCTAATACCAATCAGTTCATACGGATGATTTTTAAATCTTGTTATCCATCGTAAGCTTAACGACTCCAGATTTTTTAGCTTTTCGAGACCTGAAAAAGTGTGGCTGGTATCAAATGGCCCATAAATAGCCAGTTCTTTAAGCTCAGTTAAAGCCGATAACGACTTAATAAATTCAGCATCTTTTGCTAAGATTGGATTAATTCTTAAGCTATTAAGTTTACTGAATTTTTTAAAAACCGCACCATCTTTAATATAACAAAACTTGAAATCTAGCATTTTCAATGTGCTTATTTTCGCCAGTTTTTCCAAAAGTGTTTCATCTTTGGAATCAATGTCGCCTTTTTGTTCAATTTTAGCCATTTGCCAAACTGCATGCTCAATATCCAGGCTCAATAGCTGTGGCGTAGATAACATTACAAAAGTGATTTGATTTGGTAATACCGAATTATCAGGGATTTTCTGTTTATATTCAAGCAAATCCACACCTCTAAGTGAGGGCATTTTGTGTAATTTATCAAATGTGTCGTGAGCATCAAGGTTCTCGGCGCCACTTATACTAAAGAATTTTAAGTTACTTAACGTCAGTATCTCTTCAGGAAGCCGATATTTGCTTTTGATCGAATTCTGACCATTATCATAAAAACTTAGGGCTTCCAGGTTTGGAAATTGCTGTAGTAAACTAAAAACTTTTGCAATGTTGATAGTATCATTAACTGCAAAAAAAATGCTCACTACATTTGCCTGTTTATGATTCCTTATTACTTCGTTTAAATATCGCAATGCTGCACCATCTAAATTGATATGCTGATAATCAAGTTCAGGAATAGGGTTTGTTAATTTGTTTAAAAAACTCAACTCGTATTCAGGCTTTTCAATGTACTTATAAAAAAGAACTGAATCAGTTTGAGCCTTTATGTTTTGAATATTAAAAAACAATAGCAATGCAGAAGTAAGAAGTACAGATAAGGCTAAGCGTTGAACGTTCATTATAAGAGCAGGTTGGTTAGTTGGCTAATTAAAGTTAATCAAAAAAGTAGAGTAATTTTGTCGAGGTACCCATTGTTTTTTTAAGATATTTTGGTAACATTTGGATTAACCAGACCATTCCTTGTATCGCAGAGATACATGGTTTTTTACCATTAAAATGCCAACGCTCAAAAAAATACTCTCTCAGAAAACTGATCAGCAATTGATGTATTACGTCAATAATCCCAACAAACATACAGACGAAGCTGTTGACCTTGCACTAGTCGAGCTAAGGAGCAGGGGTGTAGAGTTACCTGAAAACATTAATCAGGTAATCACTGAAAAAAAGGCTGCTTTTGAAAAACAGAAACGGAGAAACAAGTTTTATTTTTCTGGAATTACTGTGGCATTCTGCATTGTTGGAGGTATGTTTTCAATAGGAGCTGCAATAGCTGTTATGGCATATCATGAGATATTGAAGTCATTACTGGGTATAGATTGCATGTATTCCTGGTATTTTATGTGGTTTTCAACAGGTGTATTTAGTATTGGTTTACCACTATTTTTCTTTCGGTATTTTCAAAGCATGAAACCCGAATCCATGACCTATCTGTTAGGATTCTTTTTCATGTACAGCGTTGTTGAAATAATATGTTTACAAGTATTTTTTTTAATGTTTACAGCAGATTTAACATCCATGTGCGAGGCTAATAGCCATATTTTACCTACCAACAATTGGGGGTTGCTTTTAGCATACGTAGTGTTAATTATGATAAGTGTGGTATTTGAAAGATCAGATGTTAATATTAAATCAGAAGAGTAAGTTGGGTTAACCAAAATATAAATATTCTACTGCTTATCTATTTAACTCTCTGCTAATAAGAGTTTGGAAATGCTATAAACTACCGCAGAGTTCCAATCCTTAAGATAGTTGTAACTCTTGTAGATTTTTGGATTGCTTTTAGAAAACAAAGCATAATAGCCTATATATTCTCTGAATCCTAAATCAGTATAAGGAATTTCATGATCCTTGATGAGTATTACTGTATCAGACTTAAAAGTTGTCCCAAGAATCTCAACAAAAGAGTTTTTGTTAAAAGAATCAATATATCTGTTTATAATGTTTTCCTGATGAGTATTGAATAAAGCATTTAAAATATCAACGTATCTTTTATGCAGTTCTTTTTTTCTGATGCTGCACAGAGATGTAAAGCGAATTTTTATTACTTTATCTTCAAATCCCCTAATGTCAATATAATATCTACGTCCAATGGTAAAGGCATAACCTTTAATAGGCTCTATACCAAATCTTAAACCTTCTACCTCATCTTTATTAAAAATAGTATTTGGAACGTCTTTCCAGTCTGAATCATCGTAGGTGATCATATCAGGATTAATCACCAATTTCCTTTTTCTATCTAATATGTTAGGTCTGATTTCTAATTTCAGCATTTATCGTTGGTGTTTTGTGATAAATCTATTGTTTTTTAAGATATTTTGGCAGCGTTTGGATTAACCAGTCCAATGCCAACGCTTAAACAAATACTCTCTCAGAAAAGTGATCAGCAAGGCTATAGGCTAAAAAGTAACCGCCATGTGTCTTTTTAATGTTAAAAAAAAGGTATGCTTTACTGTTTTGAGGCTCAATATTTTGATTACTGCCAAATATTAGAATCTTTGTAGAGATGAGAAAATCTTAAAGATACATAATGAGTATAGCAAGAAAAATAACACTTCTTTTCGCTATTTTATCCGCAATTATCATTTCCTTGTTGAGTGGTTTTGTATGGTATTTTGCTAACGATTTTGCTTTTGAAGATTTTTATAAAAGACTAGAAGCCAGAGTTAACATAGCTGCGGAAATTAGACTTGCCGAAGATAAAAACGACAACATGTATGCTAAAGTCCGTAATCAATATTTAGAGCGTTTACCGGATGAAAAAGAATATGTTATTGAAAAAGGCGACATTAATAATATAAAATTAGACATCGAATTACCATCAAGTTTTTACGATAAAATTAAGAAACTTAATGTAGCCCGTTATCGTAAAGAAAATCATTTTTATGTTGGAAAATATTTTACTGGTAATCAACAAGATCGTATTATTATTGTTTCGGCCAATGATCCTTTTGGGTTTAGAGAACTAAAGGATTTACAGAAAACGCTAATCGCCGGTTTTTTTCTATCTATAATTATGTCTTTTATAGTTGGCTGGAAATTCTCCAACTACATGCTTAATCCCCTAAGAAAGATTATTAAAAGTGTAAAGAAAATAAAGGCAGAAAACCTACACTTAAGGCTTGATGTATACGGTACTGATGAAATGGCTCAACTCTCACAAACTTTTAACAATATGTTGAACAGGTTAGAGACAGCTTTCGAAACACAGAACAATTTTATCAGCAATGCATCACACGAATTAAGAACACCGCTTACTATTATTAGTGGCGAGGTAGAACTTGCAATGAAATCAGACGCTGATGGTCAGGATCGCTATTTGGCTCTTGCCAAAATAAAAGACGAATCGGATCGACTGGAGCATATCCTTACAAGTTTGTTAGGGTTGGCTCAAACAGGCTTCAATGGTAAAAACCACCCTTGGGAATTGGTAAGAATTGATGAATTGCTTTGGGATATCAAGCGCACAGTTACCCAGGTGCATCCGGAAAGTAAAATTGAAATCGATTTTAGTAAACTGCCAGCCGATGAAGACCAGATAACGATAAAAGCAAATATTAATTTACTTAAGCTAGCTATAGCAAACATTGTAAGTAATGCCTGCAAATATTCTAACAACAAACCCGTTTTCGTAACATTAGAAAGTAAGCTAAACATATTGTCAATTGCTGTAAAAGATCAAGGAATTGGTATACCTCCCGGTGATGTACAACATATTTTTGAACCTTTTTATAGAGCTTCAAATACGTCGGACTTTAAGGGATATGGTATTGGCCTCCCGCTCTCCTTAAATATAGTGCGCCTGCATCGCGGGAGCATCGCAATCAGCTCAATAGAAAATATTACAACAGAAATAAAAGTCCTCCTTCCCGTTAATTAGGTTTAAAATTCAGAGGTTTGCACTTATGAAATTGAACTCTTCACAACTAATTAAATGGCATCAGCAATAGCACAGTAGAGAACCACAGAGGGATGAGTTGCTATCATCTAACTCGTTGCAATAATCAACTGCTTAATCGCACCCAGATGGTATGCAGCATGTGGAATCAAAGCCAATGTACCTTGTCTAAACTTCTGATCCGTCCAGTCTTTCCTTTCCTCAATTGCAGTTCTCAGATCTTGATAGGCGCTAAACAGGTCTTGCTGTAACTTTTGCCATTCCTGATCATTTACCTTGTGGATTCTCCAGCTATCAGCCCAATCAGGAGCGGGCATTTTGCCATCAAAAAACTCCAGTGCAACCCGAATACTCCATCTTAAATGTTCAGTGTGTGCTGCAATGGTTGATCCACCTTCAACAATAGGGATTGAAGCCTGTTCGGCGTCGATCTGCTCAATTGCTTTAGTAAAACCATGACCAGGGTACCTATCTATCACCCAGGTGTAGTTACTTGCCGGACCAACATAAAGTTCATCAAGCAGTTCCAGTAATGACGAGATTATTACTTCCATAATAAGGTAACCATCATCTTTTTGAAAAGTTTTCAATTTCAATTCATCACATACTGGATGTGTGAAATTAATTTCTCACAAATTTAAGTGTTATGTTAAATTATGTTTTATTGGTTAATTTTTGAAGTGAAATACCTACTAAAGGGTATTGTTTTATAGTTAATTAGAAAGTATATTTAACTAATATTTACATAATGACGGTATTGGTTATAATTCTCATTACTCCAATTCTTAGTAGAATGTATCACGGCGCCACTCCACAACCAGCTCCAACTGTAAATATCGATCAATCAGCTGCAATTTCAGGTAAATAACTAAAGCAATTTTATATGGCAAATATCAAATTACTCTTCAAAGAAGCAGTGTCTCAAACATCACTAACTGATGTTTATCAGGTAAACAATACCAGTAAATTGGTAAAAATAGATTTAATTATCGGTGATATTGGTCAGGCCTCCATTTCAACAATAAAAATTGACGATGAGGTACTTATAAGTGAGCACTTAGGTACCTTAACCGATTTTTCAGTGGGCAGAAACAAGTCCATTGTAAATAGGTTCCTGAACATCACAACTATTGTTACCGATGTCAATACAGAGCATGACAGAACAGGAATTGATTTCTCCATTACAGGTGGTGTAAATCCATACCACTATGTGCTGAGTAAACAAGTTATTAATCAGGGTGATTCAGTAGGTTATAAAATCGAGATCTTTTTTTATAAATAGTTATGAAAACAAGAATATTCATTTTCCTTGTCCTTGGCTGTGCCTCCAGGTTATTTGCGCAAAGTGAGCAAATTGATACCTCTAAGGTGAATCTTGATGTACTAAAAGCACCATCTTCGCCGGCCTTTAATTTATTGGGGTTGAGCCCTAGTGATATAGACAGGCCGACAGATGTAAATGCTTTTGCGCTTTCATTACAGAATTCAATCAAAAATTTTACCGCTCTACCCAATAGTTATGCGGTAGAACTGGCGCCAGTATATTTATTCCAGAAAAAGCTCATCACTTTAGATCAGTTTAAGGCAACTGATTTTAAGCATGTTTTTTGGCAAAGCTTTACTTTCTCAATGGGGTATACTCATATGGGGCCAGAGGGGAAAGAAGATGTAGATAGTCTTCGCCAGTCGAAAGTTGGCCTGGGCTTCAAATTCTCTATTATAAGGCCTAAGTTTTCTGAACAGACGCAGAGTGTTTATGATAATTTGGTTATTCAACAAAGAATAATGTTGCAAAACTATTTAAGTGCCGAGGGAAAACATGAGCTCACAAAAAATGTTAAGCTTGTGCAGGATTCTTTGCGTAAACTAACAACGATTTTTCCACCCGGAGATGAGCGCATAGCTATTGAAAGAACTCGTTTGATTGCTAGATTGGCTGAGTTAAATACCAAAATTAACGAAGATGCAAATGTGGAATTAGAAGGAACAGAAGCATTTCAGGCGGCAAAGAAAATAGCTGCTGACTTTAAAATTGAACGTGTTGGACCTTTTCTGGATTTTGCAGCAGGTTTAACGCTTGATTTTCCTGATGACAGGTTCAACAACAGCTCAGTTACCAAGGGGGGAGCCTGGCTTACTGGTGGTTTTGAAAGTGGAAACCATGGTATAACCGTAATGGGGATTGCCAGGTATCTGTTTCAGCCGGATAAAATATTTGCCGATGACAGTAATGTTGTCCAGACCAAAGATGTTTCGACGTTTGATGCAGGTGGTAAGCTTCTGTTTAATGGTTTTAACGGACGATTTGCTTTGAGCACCGAAGTAATTTACAGAAGTATCCTTACCAGTAGCACCATAGATCCTTCATGGCGATTGGTTTTTAACACGGAATATGATATTGGAAAGAATAAGAAGTTAACTTTCGCATTTGGAAGAAACTTTGATGGTGCTATCAGTAAGGGAGGTAATCTTATTGCAGCTTTGAACTTTATTAGCTCATTTGGTTCTGCAAAGAAAATTTCCTCCAATTGATTTTGTTATCGATTATTGAATTAGTTTCTTGCAAGAGCAATTTGAAATTTGTTGTACATAGTGATATTAGCGCTAACTTGCAATCATAATTTATGGAAATCTTCCAAACAACATTAAAGCTTCGGGCAAGAAAAAGAGAGTTTCATCTGATTACTGATGAAGTAGAAAGGGCCTTGCCAGAAATTAAATTATTAAAAACCGGGATTTGCCAAGTATTTATTCAACATACTTCTGCTTCCCTTACTATTAATGAAAATGCGGATCCGACAGTCCGGAAAGATTTTGAAACTTTCTTTAATAAGGCGGTTCAGGAAGATGATCCGGATTATGAGCATGACTATGAAGGTTCTGACGATATGCCTGCTCATTTAAAATCCTCAATTTTGGGTAGCTCAGTAACTATACCCATTCGTAACTCAAGGTTTGCATTAGGTATTTGGCAGGGCATATATCTTTGCGAGCATCGCGATTATGGAGGTGAAAGAACCCTGGTTATAACTGCTTGGGGCGAGAAGCTTATTTAGCACCCTCCTTAGGTGCCAAAAACAAAAAAGGCATCGCTATAATCTGTAGAGCACAAGCAATAACACTTAGTATACCATAGACAGGGTAAGTATCAAAATTATTTAAAATAGGCTGTAATGCAAATGCACTAATTACGGTAATAAAAGTTAGAAACCACTTCAGCCAGTCCTTGCCTAGAGTTGCAAAATACCCCAGAACCGCAATTAAAAGCGTTGTTTCTAATGCTAGAGTACCTGCGGTAATATTTTCAGTATAATGAAGAAAATGATTTACTAATGTAACTGCTGATGCTGCAAATATTAAGTAGGCGGCTATTTTGTAGTTTTTATGAATTGGACGCATGGGTAAGCTCCTTTTTTTGGAATTGGAGATTACAAACATAAGATAAATAATTCCCCTCCTGCAGCAGGCATTGTGTTTTGTACAGTTTTTTGAATTTGGCATGGCTTAGCCCCCAGTCACTAATGGATGCTTGTCGGCGTACTTATTTAATAAACAGCACAAGGGGGTATTTTATTAATTGTTATTATAGTTTAATTTTATCGAGTGCATTGGCGTAATGTATGGATTGTTTAGGTTAGATGTGTTTATTTAAAAGAAAATTTTGAATATGCAGATGTTCAGGAAAACGTGCTATTGATCAAAATTTAAGCTTGGGATTCGTAATGATTGGTGCGGCTCCTAGGCCATGTGCTGTTTTAATGACAGGATATAGCAAGACATCTAACCGATTAATCTTATCTGGCTAGACACTGGATTAGGAATGCTCTAAGTCGGTATTGGCATGACGAATAGTGATTTTTTCTAAAAAAACTTATTTTAGCCTTAACCAGAATCTTACTTATGAAAACTAGTTACTTCAAAGTTCGCAGACCATTTTCATTTTCATCTAATCCATATGATCTGGGCACTTTCATGGGCTTATCTCACAATTATGACGACAACCACTTTGTGCTGAAGATTTACAGTATGGATGAAAAGAAGTTTGTCGATTATTACAGCTATCACCTAAACTATGCACTAAAAAATGATCTCACTAGCGAAGAGAATTTCTTTCGCCACGTATGGCAGATCGTCCAGAATAGGATCAAACATTATGAAATACAGAATCCTTTTTCTCAGAGCCACGCAATTCACAGAAATAATATTGAAAAACTTCAACAGTTTCAAAAGTACCTGAAGAGTATAGATGTCTGGGATGCAAGGCCATTCCATCTTGTTATTGAAGAAAAAGAAATTAGAATACAAAAACAAAAGGAATTGATTGAAGAACTTCAGGCTCGCCTGAATGAATTAAAGGTCTTCGAAGTCAGCGAAAAGATTAGGATCGAGGAGGGCTATGTCGCTACTTTCATCGATCTGCTCAAACAGATTGAAAAACTGGAACTGCCCTCAGGCAGAAAGTTAATAATGAGTGATCATCAGATCGTTTATCCAAGAATGATCGGGAAGTATTTTTCTGATGCTGGTGACGATATCCCTGTTGAAACACTCCGGAATTATTACGTGCGTAAGAATGATGATGTTACCTCTAAAGGCACCGAGATTAAGCCCGGACAGAAATTTTTCAAAATCGTACCCGTAGATCCAAACAAAAAATAGCTACGGTTCATCAGTTGCATATGACCATACTAAACAGATGGTCATTGGTTTCGCCATTTTGTTATTCAAATTTGCCCTGTAAATTTAAAAGCAGCGGCAATTATGCAGATTAAAACCTTAACAGAAGAGCGGCCCTTAACGTTCAAGACTGGGCTTATAGAGAAGATCAAAAACACCATCAAATCAGATGATGTAACCCGCACACAATGGCTTCGGCTTCTGAGTTCAGAAGTCAGAAAGCTGCTAAGGATTTTATCAGGTACGCTGCAGGATCTGCATATTAAAGGTGTGCTTGCCTATGAAAAGATAGGTGAAATATTCTATTGGCAGGCCTCACCATGTATTAGATGAGTGAATTCATAAATCCTTGAACAATTATAGAAGTTACCATGATCAATCAAAGTGATAATAGGAAGAAGAGTGGACGACCCAAAGCAACTCAAAAAAAGAATGTTAATATAACAGTGAGCTGTAATATCATTGAAAAGAAACTGATTCAGGATTGCGCCAGAAAAGTGAACACCAGTGTTTCAGTCTACCTCAGGGAGCTTGGTTTAAAAGGAACAGTCAGGATAAAATTGAAGACCCTTCCTAAAGAGGTTCTTCAATTTACCGGAACACTTTATCACATCGCTGCCATCCTCAGCCCGATTGCCCGCAAACGCAATTCAGCCGAAGATCTGAACTTGATAGACAGGGTTTTGATCAATCAGGAAATGAGGGCAATTCAACAGGTGGTAGAAGAAATAAAAGCTTATTTGAAATGATAGGGAAAATATCCACAGGAAGAAATTTTCGGGGTTGCCTTCGCTACCTGCATGAGGGCCGTTTACAGGAGAGCGAGGAACTTCAGCTGGAAGAAATGGCAAGAAAACAGGCTGAAGTGATTCATTATAACAAGTGCTTTGGCACTAGGGAACAGGTCGCCAAGCAACTGGTAGAAGTGCAGGGTCTTAATCCAAAGCTGTTAAAGCCTGTGCTTCATGCTTCATTTAGCTTTGCCTATGCGGATGCTGCATTGCTGACCAAACAGCAAAAAGTAGATATCGCCATAGCAATGTCGGAAGAGTTTGGATTTGATCAAAATCAGTTTATCGTCATTACCCATGCGGATACTGTACATGAGCACATCCATATTTTGGTGAACCGGGTTGGTTATGATGGTAAGACGGTCAACGATAGCAACAGCTATAAGCGAATGGCGCAATTTTGCCGCGATATGGAAAAGAGGTACAAACTGACTCCTGTTTTAAGTCCTAACCGCTTTTTAGCATCCGGGGAGCGGATGGCTATAGGTAAAAGGGTAGACCATAGAAAGGAATTGCTCAAGAAAACCTTAGTATGGGCGATCAGCGAATCCGGGACCATCGAGACGGTAAAGATCAGAATGCAAGAACGGGGCTACCACGTACATCTGGGCAGGGGCATCACCTTCACGGACAAGCAACAAGTAAGGTTCAATGGGAGCCAGGTCGGGTATAGCCTGGCAGATATCAATGCTCAACTTATTCGTCAGCGAAGGATTGCCCAGCAGGAAAAACAGCAGCAAATGAGATTAAGGGAGCAGACGAAATCAGAAAAATTAACAGGTAAAAAAACTAAAGGGAGATCAATTTAAATCAATTCTTATGGACTTAGATGAAACTTCATTAAAGGAAATTTTGCAAGAGCTGCTGGAGAATGGCAAGACAATGCAAAAAGTAATAGGCGATCTGGAAGAGCACTTGGCAGAAAATGAAAATCAGCTCAAAACCTTAATCGAGGGTAATAGAGAATTAATCGCCAGTTTTGAGCATAAGTACGAAACGATAGAAGTCAAAGCACCACCAGTAGATCTTTCTCAAGTTAATCTCGCCATTATCAAAGGGTTTGTTGGGATTAATCAGGCGATAGAAAAAGGGCCAAAGCCAATCATCAGACAGATCAGGTTTACTTTATTTCCGGAACAGGTACGAGCACCTGAATATTATCATGCGATGATGCGGGGGCTGGTCTGGATAATATTGGGATCACTGTTTATGATACTTACTTACCTGCTCATCAACAGATGCATTTAAATAGGGGCAGACGAATTATATAATTGCAGAAAGTGGAAAATTAAATGGAAAATATGAGATAATACCAGCCCGCATTTGCAGCCTGCAAAAACCGGAGGCTTTTGCTTTGGTGTTTAAGGGGTTAGTTGTCCGTTTATCGTGCTGTCGATCTACGACTTATTTAGGGGGCAGTTGAAATGAGGCCAATTCTGGCAGCCTCGGTTCTCTCTACTCATACAACCAATTTTAGTTTTCATGTTAGTCAGGCTGTGAATATTAGCGGGTATATTTCTACATTACTCTATAGCTATAGAAGCGGCCTCAATTACTTTATCTATAATTCAATAATCACATTAACGTAAGCCGGGGGGTGATACCATCGGTTGGATTTTGTGTATATGTTTTGACCACCAAGAGATTGGTCGGCAATCTCTTGTTTTAGAATTAGTAATATGTTATTTCGTTTTATTCAAAAATAACAAGCCGCCCATATTGGTATATAGTTTAAGCGAAGCCTGCTATTCTATTTCTAATAATACAAGTGAGCCATCGATCGTATCGTCTGGACAGACTTAGTGAGTGCATTTTGCCTCACCCTATGGCTGTAAAAGCAGCCTCATTATTTCTATACAAACAGCCTGTTATTCCGAGGTATTCGCAAAAAGATAAGCCATCCCAGATGACGTATCTCTCAAACCAAACCTACCATTCTAGCCCTGATAATATGAGAGGACTGACCTCAGTGTCTTATGTTTAACACCTACCTGACGTAACGGAATTACAATAGAGCATTGTATATTGCTTTCAAAATGAAATGAAAAACAATTCAGTGGGTGCAGTATTGCCCCACCCTACGGCTGTACAAGCAGCCTCCAACATTAAATCTTATCAAAGAACGATCCTGTCTAAATATCTCTTATTCCACTACCAGTTGAATCCCTGCCCTGTCCGCTTTATACGCAATTTTTTCTTTGAGGCTATAATAACTCCAGTTCTGCAGCAAGAATGGATCATCCTTGGCGATTTCTTCTTTTAGTTCCTGATTAACCAGGATAAGTGTTGCTGCCTCATGCTTGACACACAGGTCTATCAGCATGCGGCTATATACATGGAGCTTATAATCAATATACTTTCTTTCCTGATGCTGATAATCTTCCAGACTTTTCTTTTTTCGCTTTTTGCCATGACCACCCCGGTTAAAGGTAACGGCTTTCTTTACCCGGTAGATCGCTGCTTGTATGGCCAGTCTGCGATGCAGGAACTCTTCCTTGTTGCCAATGGTATGTTCATGGCTGCCGATTTTAACGGTAACGGGATGCCCAATAGATAAGGAAGCTTCGGCAATGACAGAGGTATCCAAATGATGCTGTTCCTTTTCGGTCTCAATGGCAGCCAGCAGGTAGATTTTACCCTGATCCAGCTGAATATGACTAGACCGGAGTTTTAGGGTGCCATTTAGTACCCTGTTCAGCATGATCTTTTTATCTGATCTGTCTTTACCCAGATAGGTTTTGAAGGGAATCTGAAAGAGCCTAAAGCAAAAGTTCCGTCCATCTGGCGCATGACTAAGCTTTGAAATCACTTCAGCCCCGAAAGGTAAAGGAATATTCTTTTTATAATTCCTCAGTGACTTTTCACCCTTCCAATAGGCCAGCTTTTCTTTGTTGAAAGTGGAAATCAGCGTGTTGTTTAGGTAACTTAGCATGTTTGTTGGAATCTGTCCCTTAAAGTGGTTAGATAACAGCCTGTAGGTGGTGTTTTGCCTGGAGGATTTTAAAATTCCGTTCTCTTCTTTCTTCTGGTCAGCAATTTTAAGCTGGATTTCCTCGGTTAAATAAAAGAAATCTTTAACCTGTTCCTGCACGAAATGATGGCTCATGATCATATTGGCTGCACGGAAACATATCCGCTGCCAGCTATAGAGCTGATCTTTTGCTGCTTTGATGACTTCCTTGTCCTGGGAGTCAATCAGCAGCTGAATCTTACGGGTTAGGATCATGGTCTGTTTTTCCATTAGTTTTTTAGCCTTTTGATTTTGGTACAAGCCTGTGCAAAGCTTTGCTGAATGTGCTGCTGACTTAAATTTAATTGTCTGGCGATCTCTTCAAAGCTGTACTGGAGTTCATAGCGCATGTGCAGGATCCTGAACTGCTCTTCGCAGAGGTCACCTTCGAATTTGAACTTGCTGGTTTTTCCCGTGACCTGCAGCTTTTCTGAACTGGTCAGAATGGACTTTAAGGTTTCCAGCGTTTTTTCTACCGTTCTGGCTACCTGATAGTCAGAGATGCCACCAATATGCCAGGCGATGCGCTCATAGTTGAAGGCGTATTTCAGGCAGAGTTTGATAAACAATTGCTGATTTTCGGTGAGGTTGGGAATGACTGCTTCAACTTGCTGCCATTGCAGCCTCAGGCGCTCATCAAGTTCTTCCTGATAGATGACGGCATCGGGATCCAATTCTTCTTCGGGATCATAACCTCCTATGAATTCCTGGTAGTTTTCGATTTCATCAAGCCGGAGCATGTTCCGCTGGAAATTGTGACTGGATGTTTTGTAGTAGGCCTTGCAAGCTTGGATGGTAGTTTCAGTCAAGAAGGTTTCGATGTGGGTTGGGTTGAGGATACTGTTCCTAACTAGCCAAAGACGAAGGAAGGCCTCGCTAACGATGCAGTCTGCGTTGACCTCATCCTTAATGTACCGCTGTCTTTTGCGAAATAATGATGGATAGAGGCGATTATAAAAGTACTCCAACCCTTTTTCATCACCCTGGCTAAATTTGTGGAAATAATGGTGTTCATTAGTTAGCTTATTGTTTCTCATATCTCGTATAGTATACGAGTCTGTCTGTAGATCACGAAAATACAAGGCGTGAAACCCACTTGCCGTCTTAGAGGCCCTGAGAAGCCTTGGATACGGATAAGCAGGCCCACGCCTATGACGTGAGCACTACACTTACCTCTCGTATCCTATGAAATTCTCAGGTTTCTAAGACGAGACTCAAAGTGCGAATGCTTCTAATATTTTGAAGTAAACGCTAAAAATAATTTTTTTATTTAATCATTACTCAAATTTAATTAAAATTGGATAAAATTACAAACGATTAATTCTTTTTTAATTACTAATCGTTCTTTTTTTAAAACCTAGCGTTTCCGATTAACGATTTTAGCTATTCAAAATAATAATATGGCTGAATGGAAAAATGTTAAGGACGAACCCGAAAAAGATCTTTCGTCTGTAGGTGCATTATTCGAAACTGGCAAAATAAAAAGGATGTACGACATTTCTGAGTTATATCCAACCAAAATTATAAAGTTGCTCGGAATTAATTCTGAACGGTATTCTATAAAGCTTTCTAATCCAGAAAAATTCACTATTTCCGAAGTTCTTAGATTGGCTTATATTTTTAACATTGATCCGAACCTCATTCTGAATGTTATACAACCTGAGGTAGAAAAGCAAATAATTTCTAAGATCGAGTTTCAAAAAAATAGATATAAATCTTAAAATAGGGTAAAGTCTCTCTAAACTGGAGTCGCTTATGTGTCTACACAAGTTACAACACCAGTAATAAACCTGTTCTTGTTAAACCTAGACTGAACGATTCCCAAAGCCTGATACTAGTTTTTGCGGAAAACGGTTGTGTAATTTATATCAATGCAATTAATAAAACTATTTGATTTTGTATTATCCTAGTGGTCCCATTTGGTTAACGAAAGAAGACCAATACGGAAGGAAGACGATGGTCTTAAGATAGTTGTGGAATTAGTACTTTGACTCAGGCTGGACCACATGAGATATAGTATGTTCGAGAATCAGTGTTCTAATAATTTCCCTAATATGAAATGGCCTGACCGAACCCAAAATTTTTGAAATATTGGCACAATTGCCCTGATATTTGTCATAGTTACCCCTCATTACCTAAGCGGTATTTTAGGAACTTAGTGTTAATGGAAATTATCCATTCTTAAAACTTAGAATCATGACAGCTAAAAATCCATTTGTCTGGACAGAAATCAGTGTAAACGATTTGGCCAGAGCTAAGAAATTTTACGAAACGGTATTGCAGGTTGAACTAGTTGAACTGCCTCCACCTGATATTATGAAAGTAGATAAAGACGACCCTTGCTTTTTTGAAATGCTGGCATTTCCGGCAGATATGATGGGTACTGGAAGTAGTGGTACTCTGGTTAAATCTAACATGAGCAAACCGGGACCAGGGGGTACATTTGTTTATTTCCATGCCGACGATTGCGCGGTGGAGCTTTCAAGAGTTGAGGCTGCAGGAGGCAAGGTGGTTTTTGAAAAAATGTCGCTTGGTGAATATGGTTTTTGCTGTGCTGCCGAAGATACAGAGGGTAACCATATTGGTTTTCATTCTATGAAATAATATATAATCGCTGCTCGATTGTGGGCAGCGCTATTTTTTTGTTTTAGCCGTTTTAGGCTTAGGCTCTGGAAGTGCTACTGCAGTAATTTTTACCAGTTCGCTCAACCATTCTCTGTCTTCCAGCTGTTCTTCGATCAGAAAGCTGGGTTTTGCTCCAGGATAGGGTGGAGCTTCTACAACATTTCCTATAAATTGCCTTCCGGCTTCTGTAGGTTTAATAAATAGCTTGTTGTCGCAAACCAATGCAAAGATTTTTTGATCTGCATACAGGCCGTATTCTCCAAACATTTTCTTGCTGGTGATTGTTCCTGCTCCTTGTATTTGGTCAACAATAAAGTCAACAAATTTCTGATCTGATGCCATGGTTTATATCATACTTGCTGATATGAAGATAGTTTCTTTTATGAACATTTGGACGAAATTACATTTTGCAATGTATCATATGTATACGAATTACCATATTTTATCAAAGTAAAAATATGCTCATACTAGCTTTGCTGAAACATATTTAAAATAGAAGAGGTGAGCAATTTAAAACCATATGAGATGGCAGCTTATGAAGCAAGTTTGAAAATCGCAAGGGATAATTATAGCCACGATGAAACGATTAGGAAAGAGAGTAGGCATGAGGGAGATTTGGAAATTGCCATAACACTTATTACAAAAGGCTACAGGTCTATCTAAAGAAGAGATCGAAAAATTATAAACTTTACAATCTCTTCTGTTCAAATGAAAAAACTTAAGGTTTTGAAATAACCGTTATTGCGTTACTGTAAGCAGTTACACCCGGATTATAAAGGCATTGCAACATAGCGGCTCCGTTTTCAAAAGTTCCTTCTTGTGTTACAGTTACTTCATAGCTTACGTCGGACCTTCCTGAAGGTAAAAAATCCATAAACAGCTGCTGACCTGTGTCCCTTACTGACCGGTAATATTGCATCCGGTCTTGATATTGTTGACCACTATTTGCATCTACTGGTTCAAATACACCTGCACGCTTATCTTCCAGTTGTACAAAGCGCAGGTTCACAGCTGTTTCTATAGTCAATACAATTTTAATCCTTTCGCCTAATTTTAAGATAGGTTTATCTGAAAGTGGAGTCCAGGTGTTCTTCTGCTTATCATAACTAAACAAAGTTTTCTTCAGTTTTACCTTATTATTAGCCTCATCTGCTGGCGCTTCAGTACTGAAGTAATGCCATGTAATACCGCCACTAACGGCATTGTTTGCAGATAATGTAACTGGAGATACTTTGTTCAGGCTAATGAATTGGTTGCGTTGTCCGGCTAAAAGACCATTTGAGCTGCTCATCTGCTTGCCGGCAATATGAGCAGAAACAGAATCGGATACAAAACTGGCTTTAATCATTGCGGACTCCTTAAGCATATCGATAGCTGCCGCAGTACCTGTGGTTGTGCGCCAACTATAATCCTGCTTGGCCGACAGCATCCATTTACTTAACCCATCAGCAACCCTTGTATTTTGCCCGGCCTCAGTAAAGGCCTCATAAAGCATTGCAATGGTTTCTTCTTTTGAATGGCTCAAATCATCACCATCCGAAATTTCTTTCCAGCGCATTCCATTTCGTTCGTCGTTTATTGCCCGTTGTTGTATGTTACTAAGCTGAGCAAGAGCCTTTTTATAAATCTGATTATCTGGAGTCGAATATTTTAATGACACAATGATCCATAAGGCCTGGTCATATAAACGTCTCTTGTTTATGTCTTTTTCGGCAAGTTCAAGAGTCGCGTTTATTTTTTTGATGACAGCAGGACTAAGGGGGTATTGCTTTTTCCAGAATGACCGCGAGTAGGTACAAAAAAGGTTATCATATGTATTGTTTGTAATGTACGACGAATCGATATATGAAATTAATCGTCGTATAAAATTTGAATGCTTTTGATAATCATTCGATTCCCATCCTTGCTGATTTAATTTACCAAATCCCCTTAATACATAATTGGATATCCAGATATTGCTTTTTCCACCTTCAAACCACGGAAGCGCTCCATAGAAATCTTGCATAGCATACAGCTTTTCTAAATGGCTGGAAATTATAGACTTGTTACTGATGGTATCAAGAACCTGATACAGTTGCTTTTGCTGTTTAGTGGTTTGATTTGCCAGATTCAACCAAGGCATTGCCGCTTCAGTCAGTTCGTCTGGAAGTTTACGTTCAGTAGTGTCTGAAACCTGCTGTGCACCTATTTTAAATGATTTTGAAAGCTCAGGCTGAGTACGCATTAGCTGGTTTGCGGTTATCCGGGCGTATAGCTTATTAAATACCTGTTCAGAACAGTTGAATGAATAATTAGCTAAAAATGGTAAAGAGTTGATTAATGCTGCCTGCGGTTTACTATCTACATAGAGACTAAGGCCATACAAATCTGCATCATCTGGTAGCTTGGGTGCCTGCACCAAAGTGTCTTTCCTTGAAAACACAAGGGGCACCTGCTTGCGCATAAATACCTTTTTAGGTAGTATCGGTAAAGTGTGCTCTTCAGCATCGGCCAGTGAGCCTCCGCTTACATTAGTTATAATTGTCAACGGGTTCAACTGATCTTCGGGTACTTTAAATGCAAAACCTGCTGTTTCAGTTATCTTTCCCGCTACTTTAATAACTTTAAGGGCAGGCTCTTTGAGTATTTTTGCTGTTAAGTCTTCACCGCTAACTGCATCCTCTATTTTACAGCTAAATTTGACATCCATTGCAGCACTATCCAGATTACTGATCCTGCTTTTTAGAACTATTTCATCGCCCTGGTATAATAGTCGTGGCATGTTAGGTTGAACCATCAGGTCTAACCGCGTATTTAGTTTTCGCTCTGCATAGGCGAATAGGCCACTTTTTGTGTGTGCCAGAAGCTTCCAGTTCCATGCAGTGGCTGTTTGAGGCATGGTAAAGCTAAAGGTGTACAGTCCGTTTTTATCAGCGTATAGCTTTGGATAAAAGAACGCCGTTTCATTGAAATCTTTACGTACCATTGGATGTGGCTCCGGGGAAGCTGGAAGTACGATCTTCCCTTTGGTGCTAATGATTAATAGGCCATTTGCAGCTTTTGAACCATAGATAGCAGTGGCATCGGCACCTTTTAATACCATAGCATCGGTTGCTGAAGCCGCATCAAAATCCTTTAATGAGCCTGCATACGGAACACCATCTAGTATGATGAGAGGCTGCGCATTCTCAACAAGTGAGTTTATGCCCTTTACGACAATTGTACTCCCGGTAGTAACGTATCTTGGTACATCAGCTATGTTAAGTCCAGCTACTTTACCTTGCAGCAGCTTTTCTTCAAAATCTAGATCGCTCATCGGTGTTATAGGCAATCCTGCTACACGGCCACTTAGTTGTTGCAACATAGCATCAGCTTCATATTCATCAATGAATTCGTTTTGATTATTGAAACCTTTATTAGGTGTCCAAGGGTAATAATTGTGGTTGACATCGTTAATTCTTCGGCTCCAGCCATCACGTAGATGCCCGCTAAAATAACGGTTGCCAGGTATGATCCACTGATGAGCAGCAAGCTTGTCTAATGCAGCATCATACATGCCCGTCATAATTTGTGCTGCAATATTTTGTTTGTCTGTTTTTACCGATACCATAAAAGTTTCCTTTGTACCTGGAGCCAGTACTTTTCTGTATTTTTCTATAATGATTTCGGGTTTTGCTGAAGGAGGGGGAACAAGATAGATGTTTTGGTCGTCGCGGTACAATTTATTGTTTAGTACATAAGCCTTTGTTATAACAACTGACTCTAATGCATCTTTTGGTACTGTGAAACTATACACCTGCATTCCCTTGGCTTGATACTGTGTGTGATAGGTGGTTTTTACTACAATACTCTGTTTCTGGCGAACATAGTATGTTAGCCCGTATATGACATAAGCGCTGTCTATAGTAGCAGTTTGGTAATCCAGTTTATCCCCCGGTTTGGCTGTATTGAGGGATAGGTAATTAAAGTCATCAGCATAACCTGGATTTTCCCTTTGTTCGGTATCAAATACGTCAAAACGGAAACTATAAAGGCCTGATAATTCTCCGGAATGGCTTGAGGTTGCTATGAACTCATACTCGCCAGCTTTGAGTAATGTTTTGTCTAATTGAAATTGAACTGTACTATCTATTGGTATAGTTTTTTCAAGAACTAATTTCTTTTCCAATCTTGTCTTTTGAAGGGATTCTTCATTTGGAAACCATGCTTTTAATTGATCTTTAGTATATAGCCATTGATCTATAGTTTCGCTACGAGTGGTATCGGGAACAACAATATTTTGAAAAATGCTGATATGAACCTCCTTGACTTTGAATTTGCTGTTTTCTGTTTTTGCAGTGATGTTTAGCTTTGGTAGGTTTTTTCTATCGTACTGATTTGCTGCAGGAATTTGAATATTAATAGGCCATGAAGACGTGTAGAATGTATTTTCCTGGCTGGTGCTTTCGCCAGTGGCTTCTGTAGCCGTTGCCGATAATCTGTAGCTGATAACCAATTCCTTATCAGGGTTATTAAGGTTTTTCTTTGGTAGGTTTACATCAATTACTTTTATCACTAACATGCCTTTTTCATCAGTATAACCAAGGGTATCTGTTACTATGGGATTAATATATATATTATTTCCAAAGTAATTAGACTCTCTTATTACCTGATACGCAATTTTTACATGGTTAAGATCTGCACCGCTCAGTGATTTCACTTTAATCTTTACCTCAAAAGGCTCGCCTGGCAATGGGGCATCCGCAGGCTTTTCCATTGTTATTTCCATTGTAGGCCGTTTGTATTCCTCAACCTTAAAATCACCATTATCACCATCTATTACATCACCACCAATAAACCATCTTCCGGTCATTCCGTTTTTTGGAATAAGGAAAGAACCAGAAAAGCTACCATAATTATCAGGGATAAGCTTTACAGAATCAACTGTTCTGTAATTAGGATCCTTTAATTTTAATATGGGTTTATTTTGGGCCAGCCAGTTCTTGAAATATTTGTTTGCTTTACTGAAGATGATGTTTTCACCTGTTGAAGGATCTCTGCTAAGCATAACGATTTTGTATTGTAAACGCTGCCCCGGCCGATAAATTCCCCTGTCGGTATAAATTTGTAATCTTGCCTGATTGTCATAGAACTCTTCCAGATCATCGTAATCTTCCGTATTATATATCTCACGAGGCAATCTGTCTTTCGTTTTATTAAAGTTATGTATTAGGGTATCTTTGCCAGAAATGAACATAAATTCTTTAGAATCAGGTCGCGACTTTATGGGTATAAAGCCTTTAGCATTAGAGCTAATTTGCTCAGTTGTGTGAGTAGGGAGAAGCTCTGTTGCTTTCACCCCGCTCATCGGGAAACCCGTTTTTCTGTTTAACAATATAAATTGATCCCTAGTGTTAACAACAGCAATGTCAGAAATCTGAAACTGAATGTATTCCATCTGGCTCAGATTAGCTGTGTCTTTAATTTTAGTAGGTGAAAAAACTAGATTATAGCGCCCCAGAGGTAAACTGTCCAGCTTTAGGTAAAGGGCATGTTTGTCGAAATCATCAGCTCCGGCAGGTAAGAGGAAGCTGGAATCACGGATTGCAGGACGGTTTAGCAGAACCTCCATTCGTTCTCTTTTTAAGCTTGAAATTTCTTCTTTGACGCCAATTTTAACGATACGGTAATGGATTTTTTGTACACTCCGGTATTTTACAGTGAGCAAGATTGGTGTAGTAGTCATCTGCAGATTTGTAACTTGAATCCTGATCTCTGGGTTTTTAATCTTTTTAAGTAAGTTTTCTAATGTTTTTTTATAGAGAGGAACCTCATTTAAAACGTTTTGATGTTGCTCATACAATTGGACTGCCTGCTTAAGCTTGCCTTTGTATTGAATATCAAATTTTTGTCCGTATTTGATACCATTATAGTATTGTTGCTGAAATAAATAAAAGGCTGCTGTAGCCTTTATACTATTGAAAGGAGAGGATAAGTTTTTTTGAAGATAAGCTGTCCAGGAGTTTGACAACAAGTTGGGCATCCTGGAATAGAGATAATATTTGGCCAGCATCTGAATATATTGCAGTTCTTCAGGTTTTGAGTTGTGTTTACGCATCCAAAGTGCATAAATATCCATCAAATTTGAATGGATTTTGGCGGTGTCTAATGAAGATTGCAATGCAGACTGGAAGCTTTTGGGTTCAGATGTTATGAGTGTATGAATATCTTGATCGGACAGCTTAAGGGTATTGGGTTTTCCAGCTTCGAACCCGATACGCTCAGCAAGAGCTATGTCTGGAAGATCGGCTTTGAATAGTAATTTCTCGGCATTGGATGAGAGCCACGACATATCTGTGTTTTTACTCGGTATGGCTGAGCTGCTAAGCCGAAATGCTTCTTTGAAATGATATTTAACTAAACTGTCGCGTTGGGGTACATTCATAGCACCGTAATTGGCCTGAAGATTCTTTGTTTCGAAAGTACTAGGTCGAAATTTTAAGTATCTGCGCTCAAATAAAAATATTCTACGTGCCTGTATCAGGTGCATAGTAGTTTTTAGCAAGGGCGATGATTTTTTGTCGAAAAGTAAACTATCTATAAAAGCACTATTCCTGAAGTACAAGCTATCCTCGGTCTTTAAGTCCTTAATAAGCATGGTGTAATACCAGCATCGCGCTAAATCGATATTATTACCGGTTCGGATTGACTCTTCCTTTTTCTTATTGACAGTATTTAGTGTTTCTTCCAGCTGATTTTTTGTTTTTATTGAGGTTTCAATTTTTGTCCAAACAGAATCGGTAGGGTTGGTTTGCGCAAATGCAATTGAAGTGTTAAAAAAAGTGAATAGTGTGCAGGCAAGGATAAGGCGCATATGAGAAACGGTAATTGGTATTATGCAATTTAGTAATTTGAAATTCACTTTTCATACTTAAAATCAAGAAGATGGTAATGTACAGAATTGCATTTTGCGAGAGCAGATTCTGGTCGCCTTTACCATATTTTATAAATGTAAAAGTCAGCAAAACAGTTAATTTTACTGATTTGTGTTTTAATTAATAATTAAATAAATGCTCTTGCTAGCTTTGCAGAAACATATTTGAATTAACAGGGGTGAGCAATTTAAACCCAGATGAAATGGCTGCTTATGAAGCAAGTTTGAAAATTGCAAGGGATAATTATAGTCACGATGAAACGATTAGGAAAGAGGGAGAGCTGAAGGGGAAGCTAGAAGGAAAACTGGAAGAAAAGCGTGAAACTCCTATAAAACTTATTTCCATCAATATTCCTATTGAGAAGATTGATGAAATAACAGGTCTTCCCATAGAGGAGATTGAAAAATTATAATCTATAATCTTTCAATGATAATAAAATCTGTTAGGTCAATAGTTTTTCATACGCCAATCTGGAACTGCCTCTGAAAAATACTTCGCCACAATACACATATCCTGCTTTCTCAAAAACATGTTTCATTGCGCCATTATCAAAGTTAGTGTCGGCTTTAACGCTATTTATGTTGTTGTTTCGTGCAAAATCCTCTATATAGTTCAGCATCTTACCCGACAGTCCTTTCCTAAGATGATCTTCGGAAATTGCGACTCTGTGAAAAACTACAAAATTATCATCAGTTAACCATTTTCCTTTTATTTCTGCATATGCAGGTTCATCATTGATTAGAATTGCGCAATATCCTGCTATGCTATCACCATCGGCTAGTACAAATCCAGCATCTTGTTCTATATCTTTTTCAACAATTTGAGGATTTGGATAACCGTCCTGCCATTGGTTACTTCCATCTTCTTTTCTGCGTTGAATTGCATTTTGTAAGATCACCCATATTTGCGGTAAATCATTTAACGTTGCTTTTCTAAAAATGTATTCCATATTGGTGCAAAGTTTACTAAATATATCCAGATGTAAGTGCAGAAAATTTTATATTAGACTTACCAATTACAAACTCTCATGAAAATCTCCAAAAAGAAGTTTATTGTCTTGCTTTTATGCTCGCTGATACCCTCAATAGGGGTATGTGCCCAGGTACTGCCAGATTCTGTCATGAAAAAAGTAGACGGTTTATTTGCGAAATGGAATACACCAAACACGCCAGGTTGCGTGATTGGAATTGTGCGTAATGATTCGCTGATTTATGCAAAAGGCTATGGTTTGGCCAATATGGAGTATGGAATACCAAATACGCCCGAAACGATTTATCATATGGCATCTATTTCCAAGCAATTTACTGCTTATGCAATTGTTTTGCTGGCTCAACAGGGAAAACTAAAGTTAGATGATGATGTTCGTAAGTATCTTTCCTGGTTCCCGGATCTGAAAGAAAAAATAACGATCAGGCACCTGCTAAATCATACCAGTGGTGTCAGAGATCAGTGGCAATTGCTGGCGATATCGGGCACCAGACTTGACGATGTAATTA
Organism: Pedobacter ginsengisoli; assembly: GCF_002736205.1. Classification (NCBI taxonomy): domain Bacteria; kingdom Pseudomonadati; phylum Bacteroidota; class Sphingobacteriia; order Sphingobacteriales; family Sphingobacteriaceae; genus Pedobacter; species Pedobacter ginsengisoli. The sequence goes on from NZ_CP024091.1 coordinate 1,495,901, forward strand.
AACAGGAGCATATTGTTAAATTGCTTAGTAAGCAAAGGGCGTTAAACTTTAAACCTGGAGATCATTATACTTACTCAAACAGTGGTTTTACCATGCTGGCAGAAATTGTAAAATCTGTTACGGGCAAAACACTTAGACAGTTTACGGATTCTCTCATTTTTAAGCCTCTGGGTATGAGCAATACCCACTTTCATGATGATTACACGGAGGTGGTGAAAAACCGATCATACTCATATTTTCCTCGTGAGGGTGGTGGTTTTGGTAATAGTGTTTTATCTTATTCTAATGTAGGAGCAACCAGTTTATTTACCAATGTGAATGATTTGTCGAAATGGTTGATAAACTTTTACAATCCTAAGGCGGGTACAGCAGAAGATATTAAATTATTGACGCAAAAAGGTAAGCTGAACAATGGTGTAGAATCATCATACGCATTGGGAATTGTTGTAAAAGAATTTAAAGGCTGGAGGCAGTACACCCATAATGGTGCCGATGCAGGCTACAGAACATTCGCGACTAGCTTTCCTGATCTGAAAATGGGCTTTATTATTTTTAGCAATGTTGGAGATTTTGATATCGGCCGAAAGGGTGATGAATTAGTTAGTCTTTTTGTTAAAGATATCACCAAAAAAGTAAATAACACTGTTGCATTGGTAATTGACACCAGTAAGGCGGTTTTAGACGATGTAGCAAGGGCTGCAAAATTCTCTGGTAATTATATTGCTGATGATGGCACCCAGTTTAATTTTAAATTAGACTATCAGAAACTATATTGGGAAAGGTATGGGCATACCGATCTTTTGTTAAAAGCGGGAAAAGATACTTTTATGGTAGCTGATGCGCCCAATGTTAAGTTTCTGTTTGATATAGCAAGCAGCAAAGAAACCCAGGTAAAACAATGGTGGCCAGACGGAAAACGTTCTTTGTTAAAGTATTCACCAACTGCCAACCTTACAGATAAGCAATTGCAAGCCTACGCAGGTACTTATTATTGCCCTGAGCTGGATTGTAAATATGGTATTGTGCTAAAAGGTAAAGATTTGATACTGACCAATAGCAAGTATGAGGATACTAAGCTACAGCTTATTGGAATGGATCATCTGCGCAGTAATTTCTGGTGGATGGGTCATTTGAAGGTATTACGTGACAATAAAAATCAGATCGCAGGTTTTGAAGTCAATGATGGCAGGGTAATGCATTTGAGGTTTAATAAAATATAACACCCCCCTAAAATGTTGGAGGTGTTGGTTTAAGGTCAGAATCAAGAAAGTCATTGATCATTGGTATTATCCAATTCATGTGTTGCATCATGCCAATATGGGTTGTGCCTGGTATAATGGCTAGTCGGGATTTAGGCACCCCATGTATATCACCCATTTTGCCTCCGCCTTTGGCGCGAAATAGCTCTAATGCGTGTTCATGTCGAACTCCATCAGCATCACCAATAGCCATAAATATTGGAGCTTTTATATTTTTTACTTCTTTTGACCAGTCATAAGGCTTAAGATCTATACTGAGAACCTTTTTTACATACTGCGGAAAAAGTTTAGGGTCGTTGCCCAGACTGTCATATTGTTTTTCAATAGGAGAACCTTTGAACATATCTGCAGTCATAGTAGCAAAACTTGCCTCTACATCTGGCCACCATCCATCATGTTTATATGTGCCCGACAAAATTATAAGTCGTCGAACCTGCTCAGGATGGCGCACAGCAACCTGAAAGGCCACTCCGCCACCCATGCTGTATCCTAAAATGTCTACACTATCTATTTTGAGGTGCTTAAGTAAGCCAGAAACATCATCCGCCATATTTTCGTAGCTAAACTCTCTCGGTATATCCTTTGTACGACCATGACCTTGCATTTCTGCCACAATTACTTTCCTGTTTTTGGCAAACTGGGGTATAATGTGCGACCAGTTTAAAGGGATATTCATAAATGAGCCATGTAGCAATACCAGTGGTTTACCACTTCCGTAGACTTCGTAATACATTTTTAATCCGTTTACATCTGCATAGCCGCTGTCATCTGGTTTAATTTTTTGGTCGGCACCATTTTCTTTTACTTCTTTTGAAATGGTTTGCCCGTCTTTACTGGAGGGTTGGCAAGATGCAACTGCCACTATAATTGTAGCAATTGCGAGATAAGTTATTATGTGCTTTTTCATATCGTAAGGTTTTTTACAATACAAATCTAGAAACCAGATGTTTTTCAACTGCTGTATATATACGACAATAATAGGGGCAAAATACGACAGTTAAGGTTAAAATCTTCCAACTAAACCTCGCTCTTTGCCAGAATGCATTGTGTTATTGTAATTTCTAACGGCTTGCCATATCATAGGTATAAACTTACTTAGTTGAGTAGTCATGTTCCTTTGATAATTCTCGATAGAGCCAGCAGGACTATCAGGTATATCGAGGTCAAATTGATGAAAAGTAGTTCTAAAAAAGGTTCCGGTATCAGTTACAAAATCCAGATCGTAGATAGGCATATCTGTCATCTCATGTACCCGGCTTAATTTTTCGACAGCCATTTTGTTTTTATTGACTAAGTAAAATTCTTGAATAGGAGATGCCTTAATTGCTATTGGCTTATAGCTGTCACATTCGCTAAATTGTTGTATGTAAGTTGTTTTGTCTTTTAGCCATAATAGGTATTTGGTAATGTTATCGGAGCAACCACCGATGTTATAATTACTCATCATACCTCCATATGAGTAATAGATAATCATATCTTTTATACCGTAATCTTTTAAAAAAATAATTTTATCGGCTAATTTTTCGCCGTGCGACCCATACGCCATTCCCCAATATTTTTGAGGTAAGAAACTCCGGTTATTTGTTTTTTTGTCAATTTCCCAAGCGGTATTCCCTGCGTTTATTAAAACATTATGCCACTTATAATCGTGTACTTCTTCTTTATTATTTAAAATCAAGTCAATAGCTTGATTATAAAATAATATTGCCTTTTCATTTTCTTTTAGCGCCTTTAACGAATCAGCCCGATTAACCAAAATGTTGAAATTTTGAGCATGACTAGAAAAGGAGAGAAATAGAAGCAAATACAATAACGCACTTAAGAATAGCTTGTTTTTAAGTTTCATAGCGCAAAGCGTAAGGGATGTTTTTAAAAATAACCCTCATTAAAATTAAGTATATAGTATTAGGATTCATATTGTTTTTGCTGATTTTAAGTAGCTATAAAATCAATTCATTAAACTTCGGTTATATTTCGTTATATTAGAGTTGTAACCAACTAATCATGAAAAAGTTAACGCTCAGGATCCTTACAGTTGCTTTACTGCTATTTCTCTCTTTTACCAAACTTTCTGCGCAAAACACAAATTCTACTTCGTTTTAAGGTGTTTGGGAACTAACTCAATTGGCATCAAACAATTCCGAAACCCGTGGAGTAGTTCCGGGAATATTAAAAGTTTTTGAGGCTGGCGGTAAGTTTTTTAATCTGCGTGTTACTCAATCTGGATCTTTAATAAACCATAAGGGTAACTATGTAGTTAACGATGCTGATACCTATTCTGAAATAATTAAAAACGAAGCAGATGATGTTAAATATTCCTTAGCCGGAAAGACCTATAAACTGAGGTATAAGTTTAGCGATGATAAAATGTTACTCGTTTTAAAAGGAATGTTGGAAGGAAAAGAAGGGGTTAAAAGTGTTGAGTTTACAGAAGTATGGAAAAGGGTAAGTACGAAATAACTTAATGTAAAAAGAAAATATATAATAGTTATTTGACAATGAGCAGGTTGGTTGTAAATCTATTTATGAGGTAGATTTATTATAAATCATCTTAATCTCTCAGTATGAAACTATTCAAGCTGCTCTCTCTTGTAGCAATTGCCGGTTTGTTGGTTACTGGAAGTATGACCAGTAGAAATCATCATCTGCTTTTTTCAGATAGTGCCCATGCGGGCATTCTGTCTCTGGAACTTACCAGATCTAACAGTGTTCAGTATAAGATTTTTTCGGAATGGAACCGGCCACAGAACTATGTGTTTGTGCGAGATTGGACAAATCCTGAAGATTCAATAATGGTAACTGATACCATGACGCCTGGCAGTAAAGCTAAATATAGTGAGCCGGGGCTGAAGATTAAGGGGGTAGACGCTGCAGAAAGACAAACTCATGCCGACTATTGGTTTATTCTTTTTTATGTGTTTGGTCTGATTTTACTGTTCTGGCATTATCATCAGAATATCTACCCTTCAAAAGACAGAATTAAAAACTGGCAGTTCTGGCTGTTTTCGGGAGCTGTGGTGTTAAGTGGTTTGTTGGATTTTATTGAAAATCACTATATTCTTGAATCTATAGATCTTTTTAATAGATTAAACCCACAAAATCCATCTCCCGATAACCTCAGCGAGTTTGTAGAATCAGGTGTAGCAGAAAATGTTTTTTACCCGGCATTGTTTAAATGCATACTGCTAGCCGGCACACTGTTTGGTTTTGCCTGGAGTATTAGCTTTTTTAAACGGATAACAGGTTGGCTTTCTGGTTTATCTGGCAATTTTTTATTTGGTTTACGTTTAGGGTGGACCTTCAGAATTGTACTGATGGTACTTTTTGTTTTGTTCGGTTTTTTAATCCTTTCTGATCAGGGACAGGACTTGCTGATTACCATTAATACTTCATCATTTGGAACCATCATCTTTCTATTTTCTACCTCGGTTTTAGCGGCACTGAACTGGTATTTGCCTAAACTGTATGCCGGTGGCTTTACTGATTTGCTGCTAAAAGTGCCAAAGGGCTTTCTGATACCCGAAAAAAATTCGGTTGATTATGCCCGTCTGCTAGGTGTGCTTACATTTTTAATTCCGGCCGTAGGCATACTCAAAACAATGCAACAGTATCATATGCCTTATCTTTTAGATGATGTTCCGGTAATGGTAATATTGCTTGTTACGCTGGTTAGTTATCAGCAGATATTAAAATATAATTCGCTGGATTCCTTTTTTGCTCCCCGGGGTGTGTTTTCATCTTTTAGGTATTGGATGGTTATGGCTTTGTTTTTTTGCCTGATGATGATTTTCCCGTATATTAAAGATAATGATGTGGAGCAGCATGGGCGCATTTCTTACCTTGCTCTTGACCTGTTCTTATTATCCTTCGCTTTCCTTATTTCTGTAACCTACCGTACAAAAATTGCGCTTGTGCAGAATATTGAGGTTGCAAAAGTTGTACTTATTGCCGGCTTGTTGCTGGCACTTGTATTTATTCTTTTTAACATACCACCAATACTCTTTGCACTTACGGCTAAGTTTAGGTTTTTTACGCTGGCCATTGCTATTGCCGCCTTAATCTGTTATGCGTTAATATTCTCTTACCTGCTTGTTTTAGGAAAACGGACCAAAGTGCAATGGATCACATTTATTTTGCTTGTAGGTTTTATAGTTTCTTATATGAAAATGAGCGATTTTCATAAGGTGCATACTGTTATAGCTAAAGGCAATGATCCAGTTTCATTAGAAACTCATATAGGCAATTGGCTTAAGCATAGACGCGCGGAGATTGCAGCGTACAAGGCAATTCACAACAGGCCATATCCTGTGTTTTTTGTAAATTCTTACGGAGGCGGGATAAGGGCCTCGGTATGGGCAACAATGGTGGTTGGCGAATTGGATTTACGTGTTCTTACCTTAAAAGGCAGTAACCGGATTAGTAATGATTTTCAGCACCATGTATTTTCTTTTTCGGGGGCATCTGGTGGAACTATAGGTTTTTCTCTTTTATCGGCAGATAGACTTAACGTAAAGGATAGTATTGCATCAGCTAAACTTTCTCCTGATAGCACCAGGGTTTATAAGTACGATTATCTTACGGCAAATGTAGTGGGGATTTTTGGAAGAGATGTGTTTATGACCGTGATTGGGGGCAATTGGTATGATGATCGCTCACGCTTACAGGAGAGGGGCTTTGAAGGCGTATTGTGTGATAAGTTTGGAATGGATTATAGTGTTCCGTTAAGAGAGGCATGGAAAAAAGAAAACTTAGACTTACCTCTGCTTTTCTCTAATACCTATGATATTAATACGGGTAAGAAGGGTATTGTGGCTCCGGTGCTGTTAAATAAGACTGATTTTCCAGGTTGTGTTTTTATACAGGATCTGATGAAGGCAGAGAAGCTTGATCTGCCACTTTCTGCTGCTGCTTTCTTGAGTGCGCGTTTTCCATATGTATGCCCGACAGGAAAATTTGATGAGAAACATCATTTTACGGATGGTGGAACGCTTGAAAATTCCGGCGCAGAAACTTCGAGACAGGTGATTACAGTATTTGAACGGGTACTTGCTAAACCGGAGTTTGCTGATCTTGCCGTTAGCATAAATATTCTTTCAATTTCTAATAGTATACTGACTGTTGAGTATCCTACCCAGGATAGGAATTTGTATGAGGTAGTGGCGCCGGCATTGGGAATTTTGCAGACCATAAGTAGTAATGCACTTAGGGCCGATACCATTAACAGTGTGATTGCTGCGCAAAATAAAATGAAAAACTGGAGCTACAATAAAATTCAGCCTACACGGGAAATGATTGCGAAAAATTGGCCTGTATTGCCATTAGGTTGGCAAATATCAGACGAAGCGCTGGAGGTAATGAAAAAGAGTTTACACGATCAGAAGGCTAAGATTGATACTGTATTACTTGCTTTTGGCACTAAATATTAACCATTAATATATCTCATGTTATGACTGCGCTATCTAAATTAAACTATGTAAATGTTGGTAAACACGGCACTTTTTCTCCAACCGGAAACCAGCTTTTTGACACCACCTCGGCTGATGTAGACAAGATTTTTGAATCGCTAAAAGATGGCGATCGTTTGTTGCTTTATTTTCATGGAGGCCTGGTTAATATAAAAAGCGGAATGGATACTGCTGAACGTATTACGCGATATGTAACTACGGGTACGCAATCGCATCCGGTAAGTTTTGTATGGGAAACCGGCCTGATAGAAACATTAACGCAGAACCTTGATGTAATATGGAGTTCTGAATTTTTTAAGCGTTTGCTGGTAAAAGTAATTAAGGTTGCCGGAAAGAACCTGGGAATTGATGTGAAAGGCTTGGATGGAAGTAAGGGTGTAGGAGGAATGAGGGATGAGGAGATTTGGGACCAACTGAAACGGGCTGAACCTTTTGAGGATACAGTAGAGGTTACGGGTAAGCGATCTGTATCACTAAAATGGGTTGGAGATGATGATTTAGATGAGCTGGATGATATTATTGGCAAAGAGATTAAGGCAGATATGGAGGAAGAGATTGAGAGCGACCAACTGTTGATTGATGCCGCAACGGCTGAGAAACCACCATTGGAGGCAGATTTGATGCGCAATACTATTGCCGGAACTAAAACCCAGGGCGAAAAAGGAATTTTAAGCCTTGCCAAGCTGATTACTGCTGCTGTAAAGATTGTGGTTGCAGTGGTTAGGAGGTATATGAAAAAAAGAAATCATGATTTTTATCCCACTGTTGTAGAGGAGATATTCAGGGAGATTTATATTGCTGATATAGGCACTTTATTGTGGGGGTTGATGCAAGCCAAAGCTAAGGATATGTGGAAAGAGGATAGTTTTACAGGAAATCCGGAAGGCTACCATGCCGGAAGCTATTTTTTAAAGAAGATCATAGATTTTCAGGCTACCGGAGCTAAGCTTACTATCGATTTGGTTGGGCACTCGGCCGGATCTATTGCCATATGTGAGCTGGTAGATGCGGTGGTGAAAAGGAAAATGGATATTAAGTTCAGACACGTGATTTTCATGGCACCGGCATGCAGGTGCGAACTTTTCGCCGACACTTTATTGAAAAACAGGGGCATAATGGAAGATTTCAGAATCTTCACCATGTCGGATGAGTATGAGAAAAAAGATCATCTGGTTCCCGTAATCTATCCAAGGTCTTTGCTGTATCTAATCTCAGGCATACTTGAAAAGGATAGTTTTGATGCCTATGTGCTGGGCTTACAAAGGCATATTACGGGAAGGGTACCATATGATAATGAGGAGGTATTAAATAACATTAAGGCTTTTGTAGAGGAAAAGGGGCATGTAGTTTACGCTGTTACTGAGCCTGGTGCGGCTGAGGGACACATTTCTGGCTCAACGAAACATGGGAATTTTGATAACGATAAGGAGACCACGTTGGATAGTATAGTTAGTATAATTAAATAGTTATGGCCAATGATCTTGATTTTGCGGTTGTTATAGGCGTTGAATATTACCAGCAAAACACGCCATTAGGCGGTCCGCATAGCGATACCGAGAAGTTTATGGATTGGTTGCTTGATCCTAACGGCGGAGGTTTGCCTCGGGATGCTACTGACCCTAAAAGTAGCCCGAATGTATTGAAGCTGCTCTCTACACCAACATATACGCCACGGAAGGATGATCTTGACCTTTGGCTTGATGAGAAGATGAATGGCATTGTTAAAGGCAACCAGGGTGCCCGCAGGTTTTACTTCTATTTTTCGGGACACGGCATTGGGGTAACTCAGAAGAATTCGGCTTTGCTATTTCCACTATGGACCAGAACTAACAGGAATTATGCACTGTCGTCTGAAAAATACCTTGATGAACTCCTTAAAAAAGGGATTTTTAAGGAAATCTATTTCTTTATGGATTGTTGTCGCAATAGAATTGCCGGTGTTGAAGGCCTTGCGCCAACCTGGAGCTCTCCGCTGCCTGCAAGTGGTGCTGTAGATTATTTGCTTTATTATGCAACGGAATTTGATACAGCAGCGTTTGAAAAACCGGTGATAGGTCAGGAAGAAGGGCTGAACAATGGTTTGCCACGCGGGCTTTTTACTGAGGTATTGATAAATGGTTTGAGAGGCGCAGCGGCGGGAAGGAATGGGAAGCTGAGTATTGGAAATCTGTTGTCGTATGTTAAACTAAAGTTACCTGAGCTGGCAAGTGCCCATAATGAAACACAGATACCTAAAGCGATGCTTTCGCTGGATCCGGATCATGAGATTTGCGGGCCTTTTCAGAAAAAAATTGCGGTTACCATAACTTTTAAGGTACCTGGTGGTAAAGTGATTCTTGAAGATGCTGATCTGGAGGTTGTTTTGGAAGAGGATACGGCTGTAGGTTTCTGGAACCTGAACCTGAGTAGAGGACAGTATTTTCTGAGAGCAGAAGGCCAGCAGGAAGGAATGAAAATTTTTGTTGATGGCATTACTAACCAATACGTTTATGGCTAAGAAAATTTCAAAGGCAGCTAATTATGCGCGTTTTTCTTTTCAGATTCAAAATAGGGCGCTTGCACCTTTTACTCATTTAAAGCTTTTTAATGGGTATAATGAAGAGGTGGGCAAATGCTATGGCGATATGGATATGGAGATTCCACAGGGTCTTTATCAGCTCAGGATAGAGATGAATGATTTTGTGGAGGATAGAAATTACAGGGTGGAAGCTGGTAGTCAAGTTAATGATGAAATAATTGATTTTAAACTGAACTCTGCCATTCCTGTTTATGGTTTTAGTTCAACGCACGAATATTTCTCTAACCCGGCTGAGGAGTGGAGCAGAAAATCATCGGTAACAGGTTTAGGAGTAAGCGGTAGTTCCCTGTTTTTGTTTTTGAGCTATTCTGAAGAGGATAAGCCATTTGATATGGGTTTTATTGAAGCTGGATATTTCTCTCTGCTGGATGCGGACAGAAAACTTAAATACAGGTTAAGGATTGATCGTGTTAAACTGGAAACAGGGAGAAATGAGAATGCCGGAGTATTTTTTGCTTCAGTGTGCTTTACTGATGAGATGAGCGCTGGTCAGTATTATCTGATATATCGAAGCCCTGATCTGAAACGTGAAATTCCGGTTTATGTTTATCAGGACTGGCAAACACAGGTTTTTATCAGGGTTAGAGATTTCCCAATCTTTGCCAGTACAAGGATTTCGCTTTCGAAGAATGGTTTCATGAGAAATGATGAAGACATGCTACAGCTTGATGCAATGATCTCGAAATTGCACAATGGAATGTACGTGCTTCCGGCCAACCTTATGGTTAATGATGTGAATGGAAAATGGGAAAATCCCATGCTGGGTATTATGGCATGTTACATGTTTCTGTTATCAGACATTACTGATGGAAATTACCTTTACCTTAAGATGTTGACTAGTTTGGAAGCTTCGATTGTAAATATTCATGAATCGCCGGATATGGCAGCCCTGAGGTTAATGGGAGCTGTTTTATTCAACAGTGCTATTCCTGAGGAGCCGCTTTCTGCCCCTTGCATGCTTGCTGTTGGTCTTAATGTATTTTTAAAACAATCTATGGCATACCCACATTTGATTGAAGCAGATGGTTTGGTTGAAAAGATATTTCCACGTTTGGTAAAAGAGTCTGTTTATACCATGTATGAGCCCTTGCCGCAAACATTTTTTGTAGTAAACGAAAAGGTAGAAAATACGGTAAAGAAAATTACAAAGGGAATTAAATTTATAGATAAACTGGCTAAAGGAGTGAGCTGGCTTATTCAGAGAAACAGGGTGCCCACTATGGCCGGAGCAGCCCCTATCTCTGTTCCATCTGTAACAACAGCAGTGGAGGCAACTGATGATTGGGTAAGTTCATCGATTATAAGTCAGCTTTCGCATATTTCTACTGATCCTGATCAGCTTGATATTGCGGCAATTGCACAGCAGTTGCAGGTTACTACAAATACAGTAAAGAAAACGCTTGGTGTATTGAAGGAAAAAGGGGCAATAAAAGAGCTTGGATCTGCAGTGCTTGAACATGTAGATAAAAAAGAATTGAGGCAGGCAGTTGCGGATATAAGTGCTAAGATTGATACACTGCTTAAAGATGAGTAGTTCCCTATAGGTGTTATTTGACAATGTATAATACTTATATGGGAACGAACAGGTTGATAATAAGTTGTTTATAAGTTAAATTTATTTAATCAATATCTAATTATCATTCTTATGTTTGGATCTAACACGCTTGAAATTGCCATTGGCATTATCCTTCTGTTTTTCCTGGTTAGTACATTGTGTACCGCAATACGAGAAGGCATTGAGGCAAAACTAAAAACCAGGGCTGCTTATCTGGAGCAGGGTATCAGAGAATTGTTAAATGATTTTACCGGGACGGGAATGGCTAAGAGCCTCTATGATCATCCACTGATTTCGGGACTATTTAATGGTGCCTATAAGACATTGGCGAAAGGGGACGAAACAACACTGAAACGGCCTGATTTGCTAGCTGGTGGAAAGGACCTGCCTTCTTACATTCCTTCTAAAAACTTTGCAAGAGCTCTTATGGATATCGCGACCAGAGGGAAGGATATGGGAGCCGTAAATTTAAATGAACCATCGAATACAATAACAATAGATAATATCCGCAATAATATTTCTAATCTGGGTAATCCTCAAATAGAACGCGCTATACTAAATGCACTGGATCTTGCCCAGGGAGATCTTCTAGCAGCTGAAACAAATATCGAGAACTGGTTTAACAGTTCTATGGACAGGATTTCGGGCTGGTATAAAAGATCTACTCAGTGGATAGTTTTTTGGATTGCGCTTTCTGTTGCAGTTGTTATGAATATCAACGTGTTTACTGTTGTTGATTATTTATCTAAGAACGATACTTCACGGAAAATGCTGGTACAGCGTGCGGGCGTGCTTACTAAAGATTCGACAATGCTTAAGATGGATTACATAGAGGCAGACAAAGCGCTTAAAGATCTTAAGCTGCCAATAGGTTGGTCAAATGATGACTCGTACAGGATCAATCATACTGAAAGAAGTGGTATTTGGAACAATTTTTTGGGGCCGGTGCTGGGATGGCTTATTACTGCTCTGGCAGCTACCATGGGGGCTCCTTACTGGTTCGATTTGCTAAATAAGTTTATGGTAATCCGATCAACAGTAAAACCTAATGAAAAGAGTGGGGAAGAGCCATCTCAGGATTTGAAAGGAAAGAAAAGCGATATTGTTTTTGTTACGCCACCACCAAATTCACCGACTAATTCAGTAATGGATAATGCTGAAAATGAACTTGACTGCTGTAGTGAGCCCTTTAATGAAGATACACCTGACCAGGAATTACCTGTTGCGAAAGGAGGTGTTGCGTTATGAGCTTTTCATTAACATGGTTACCTACAGTACTTTTAGACGCTGGTTTGAAAGTTGCAGAATGCCCTGGATGGGCAAATTTAGGCAGGTCGGAAATGGGAACTGTTGAAGGTGTACTTTGCCACCATACTGCCACAACTATTAGAAGCGGAAATATGCCCTCGCTGAACACCATTATTCATGGAAGATCTGGAAGGGATGCATTACCTGGCCCTCTAGCTCAGCTGGGCCTTGGCAGGGATGGTACTTATTATATCATTGCAGCTGGAAAGTGTAACCATGCCGGAGCTGGGATATGGAAAGGCATTACAGCCGGAAACACTCATTTTATTGGTATTGAAGCAGAAAATATTGGAGATGGAAGTGAACCATGGCCAGAGATCCAGTTGGATGCTTATGCCAGGGGTGTTGCGGCAATATTAAAACATATTAACAGGGGTGTAGAATTTTGCGCCGGACATAAGGAATACCGTTTACCACCAGGCACCAAGAATGATCCTAATTTTGATATGAATGATTTTAGGAGGAGGGTTCAGGATATAATGGACGGGAGGTCGGCTCCCGTTGTCATTCCAAAAGAAGAGCCTGCAGGATTAATTAGACAGACTTTGCGACGAGGCAAAGCAAATGATGCTGAGCTGGTAAAGATAGTTCAGGGAAAGTTGGGCTTAACTGTGGATGGCTTTTTTGGCCCTATTACAGAAGCAGCTGTCAGGGAATTCCAGCGTGGCAAAGGCCTGGTTGCAGATGGTATAATAGGACCGAAAAGCTGGGCAGTACTGGATACGTTATAACTTGTCGGTGAAATAGGATTTTCTACCATATTGCTGTGATTTTTGATACTAATTTTTTAGATAGGTCTCGTACATTTGGAGCTAACCAAAACTTTTACGGAGGATCTAAACTTGAGAATTTATTTAAGAACCGCATTACTTATTTTTTTACTATTACCTGTTTTAGCTAAAAGTCAATCGTCTGTTAATAATCAATTGTTAATGTGGTATGATAAACCTGCCGGTATATGGGAGGAAGCATTGCCTTTAGGAAATGGAAATACAGGTGCAATGGTGTTTGGTGGAATCGAGAAAGAAAGGTACCAGCTAAACGATAATACTTTATGGTCTGGCTATCCTAAGGATGGGAATAATCCGCAGGCAGCTTCATTATTACCAGAGCTCAGACAGTTCATTTTTAAAGGCGATTACGCCGGTGCTGAACAAACATGGCGCAAGATGCAAGGTCCTTATTCTGCACGTTACTTACCACTTGGTGATTTATGGTTAGATTTTGGTCATAAAGAAAAGGATGTAACGGCATATTCCCGAAATTTAGATTTAAAAACAGCAGTGGCTTCGGTTAAATATACGTTTGACAATGTGGTGTATAGCCGTTCTACCTTTATTAACCATCCATCAAAAATAATGGTGGTTGTTATTAAAGCGAGCAAGAAGGGAATGCTGAATTTAAAAGCTGCTTTAAGTAGTAAACTTAAATACAAGACCCATGCAGATGGTGAGAAACTGGTATTAAAAGGGCGTGCCCCGAAGTATGTTGCAGCAAGAAACTATTTTCCTGAGCAAGTGGTATATGATGAAAATGAAGGGTTAAGTTTTGAAGTTCAGGTAAAGCTTGCGGTAAAGGGTAGTAAAGCTAAAATTCTGAGCACTGATAGCTTATTGGAAGTAAGCGAGGCTGATGAAGTAAAGTTATATCTTACTGAGGCTACCAGTTTTAATGGTTTCGATAAATCACCTGCTAAGCAGGTGAGGAATCCTTCAGAGAAGAACAATGCAAATTTAGCTAAGGCAATCAAAAAAGGAGCGGATTTTTTGAAAGACGAGCATATAAAGGATTATACCTCATTGTTTAACAGGGTTTCTTTTGAATTGAAAGGTTCAAAAGATTACACTACACTACCTGTTAATGAGCGCTTAAAGCAATTTACAACTAATCCTTCTGATTTGGGGTTGCAGGCCCTTTATTATCAATTTGGGCGTTATTTGCTAATTGCAAGTTCCAGGCCAGGTGGTAGGCCTACGAATTTGCAAGGATTATGGAATGACCACGTACAACCACCTTGGGGGAGCAATTATACCATTAATATTAACACTGAAATGAACTATTGGCTGGCAGAAAACAGTAATCTATCTGAATGCCATATCCCGCTGTTTGATTTTATAGGGGAGTTGGCTGTAAATGGGGCCAAAACAGCTAAAATAAATTATGGTATTCAGGAGGGCTGGGTTGCCCATCACAATTCTGACCTGTGGGCAAAGACTTCACCGGTTGGAGACTATGATCAGGATAAAACGTATTACCCTGGTGCTTTTTGCTGGCAAATGGGTGGGGCATGGCTTAGCACTCACTTGTGGGAGCATTTTCTTTATACCAGAGATCAGAACTTTTTAAAAGATAAAGCTTATCCTTTGATGAAGGGAGCCGCTCAATTCATGTTGCAGTGGTTGGTTAAAGATCCTGAAACTGGGTTCCTAGTAACTGCTCCATCTACTTCGCCAGAGAATGTATTTAAAGATGGAGGTAAAACTTACAATATAAGCAAGGCCTCAACAATGGATATTTCTATAGTTCGTCAGCTATTTCAGGATGTAATTGGTGCCTCTGAGGCTTTGAATGAGGATATGGCTTTTCGAAACGAGCTGAAGCAGGCACTTGCCTCTTTATATCCTTACCATATAGGGAAGTACGGACAGATACAGGAATGGTTTAATGATGTTGATGACCCTAAAGACATGCACAGGCATATTTCCCATCTGTATGGTTTATTTCCTGGGAATCAGATAAGTCCTGAACGTACTAAGGATCTTGCTGAGGCAGCTAAAGTTACTTTAAAACATAGGGGTGATGTAAGTACAGGATGGAGTATGGCCTGGAAGATGAATTGGTGGGCAAGACTGAGAGATGGAGAACATGCTTATAAAATTTTAGCAAAAGCCTTTAATTATATCAATCCAAACGATAAGACCTTTAAAAGTGCAGGAGGCGGAGGTACTTATCCGAATCTTTTTGATGCGCATCCACCCTTTCAGATTGATGGAAATTTTGGAGCAACAGCCGGAATTACAGAAATGTTAATGCAAAGCCATGAAGGAAAAATATCGTTGCTGCCGGCTTTACCTTCTGAATGGCGGGATGGTACAATAAAAGGAATAAAAGCAAGGGGGAACTTTGAATTGGAGATGGTTTGGGAAAAAGGTAAGCTAAAACAGGCAAAGATTAAGTCTGTTAAAGGAGGTATTTGTAAAGTTGAGGCACCTGAATTGCTAAAGGTAAAGGAACTTTCTAACTCTAATCAAGTAGCAGAAGGAAAAGTGTTATCCTTTAATACTCAAAAGGGAAAGGTGTATACATTGATTTTGAATTAAAGCAAAAGACCGGATGATTATATATTTTGAATCATCCGGTCTTTTAAATCTAACTCCCCCTATAGAGTGCGAATAAAACTGAAAACAGTGGCTAGTTGTTTAGTTAAGAATTGAGTTGTATCACCTAGAACAGCGTTTGCAGTTGCGGTAACATTTCCTAATAAAGCACTTAAAGAGCTCCATACTATACCACCACCATCAGTTTTAGTCATTTCAACCGAGTTCATTTCCTGAACACCTAAATTGTTTAGTTCTAACTTTTTCATAATTGTTTACAATAAGATAATTTCCTTACTCGTTAAAGGCCTTTCAGGGTATGCCTGATGCTTTTAAAAAGCATTAGAACTAATTTAAATATTATTTAAGTTGATGTGTTTATTCACTTTGTTCAGTATTGAAAGCCCTGGAACTAAATATCTAACAATCGCCTGTGATAGTTAATTTGACCAAGGTGGTAGGCCAGATGTGAGCTCAGGTAAATGAGCATATATTTTACCGATTTATCATTCTCTAAAACTTTTACTTCAGGATAATTATGTTCCAGGTCATCTTCTGTTAGCTGATCAAGTGAATCAGCTACTATTTTGATGGTATCTTCAATTTGTCTGATCAGCTCGCCTCTTGGAACATCTTTTAGTGAAAATTCGAGTTCTCTATTTCTAATATACCCGGTTTTACCCAATTCTGCTCCAATAAACGTATTCAGATTTCCTGCCAAGTGTAAGCACAGGTTACCAGCGGAATTACTTATTGAATTTTCAGTTTTCCAAATATTTTTCTCGTTTTGATACTGTTCAATTTCAAGTTTTACCTTATTCAAATCTCTTACAAAGAGTGATTTTAATGATTCCTTTAACATATTAGGCCGTTTAATTATTTATAAGTCTGTTATTTGTTTCAGTATTAATTTAGAGATTACATCTGCATTGGCATATACCATAAAGTGGCCACCACCTTCAATTTGTATATCTGGTTTATTGTATCTGATTGGCAATATATGGTCTGCCGTACCATGCAAATGAGTTAAATTAATTGGTTTTTCTTTATTTCGCCAGTTTAATATGCAGCTAAGTGCCCATTTCATAAAGTAGGGGTCACTATCTATAACGAGTTGTTTTAATAATTTCATCTCTTCGGGTGTTTTAGCACCCAAAAACTTCAACCCTAAGTTGTTTCCACTCTTTAAAAGACTAATGGGGATTGCTTTTTGCAAGCCTAAACTGCCTGCCATTTTATAATACCAGGGTAGATTTGTAAAAACCGGCAGACTGGAAATAATGAAAGTATGTAATGGTTTTAGTTTTTTAGAAATCTCAGTAGCCAACATACCGCCAAAGGATAAGCCAATTAAGTAGAATGGAGATGAGGTGTCTATTTTAGATGCTAATCTGATAGCATAGTCTTCTAAAGACTCATTTTTTAATGCTGGAATCCAGTCTAAATAAACCAGTTCGAAATGGGACGGGAAAGCAAGTTTTCTAAATGCACGTCTGTCGGCTCCCAAGCCGCTGATGAAATATATCTTTTCTGTCATTACTAATATAAAATTAAGGTATTACTCCCTTATCTTTATACATATGAAAGCTATTAATTTTAATCCGGTTGATTTTGAACCTGTAAGGCAAATTGCGTTGCAGTTTCCTGATTCCTCTGATAGCTTATCACATTATGACACACCCTCGGTAAAGATTAAGAAGAACCTGCTTTGCAGACTACATGAAAATGGAGAATGGATTGCGATAAGGACAGATTTTGAAAGCAGGGAGAGATTTTTGGAGGAATATCCGGAAAGCTGTTTTATTACACCTCATTACAAAGAATATCCTTATATCTGTTTATATGTTAACAGTTATAGTAAAGAGCTACTAAAGGAGGTACTGGAAACAGGTTTTAACGCTATTAATGAGAAAAAGAGAAAATAGCGCTATATTTACGTAACCCTAAATTTTGGGGAATAGAGTATAATAAACCTAAATTACGCCTCATGAGTACCTATATTTTGTTTAAAACAGTTTTTATTGTTCTTATCTTAAGTTGTATTGCTGTTCTCTTAAGCGTCTGTATATAGTCCCTTTTTTTGGTAAGGGTTTTAATTAGTTTTGTGTATGGCAAAGCTTCATTCAAAACCTCAGATATACCCTTCGAGCTTAAATTTTTTAAACCAATTAAAAGAAAATAATAACAGAGAATGGTTTAATGAACACAAAGCAGAATTCCAAAAAGAGCAGGAATTTATAGAGATTTTCGCTGAGGGATTGCTACAGAAGCTAAACGTAGATGATGTAATAGAAACTCCTTCAGGACGCAAAAGCGTGTATCGTATTTATAGGGATACCCGTTTTTCTAAGGATAAGACTCCTTATAAAACACATTGGAGTGGTAGTTTTAGGCGAGCGACTAAATATCGCAGAGGAGGTTATTATTTTCATATTGAACAAGGAAATAGCTTTATTGCAGGTGGATTCTGGGGACCTTCGGTACAGGATTTAAAACAGATCAGGGAGCATATTGCCTTTGATGCTACTCCATTGAGAGATATATTACAGAGTAGGGCATTTATTTCAACATTTGGAACATTAAAAGGAGAACAGCTGAAAACTGCACCCAAAGGTTTCAATGCAGACCATGAAAACATTGACTTATTACGTTATAAGCAGTTTTTACTCATTAGAAAATTTTCTGATGATGAGATTTTAAATGATGGCTTTTTAGAAGAAGCGACCTATACTTTTAAAAATATGCGTCCGTTTTTTGACCATATGAGTGAGGTATTGACAACCGATATTAATGGAATTGAAATATGAGATTTTAAAATTCAAGATTTTTAAGATACATGCGTGGGGTATGACCATACTGTTTTCTGAATTCTCTGCTAAAGTATTTTGGGTCGTTAAAACCTACTAAATAAGAAATTTCTGAAATGGTATATCTGTTTTCTGTTAACAGCTGAGCAGCTTTTTTTAATTTAATGGATTTGATAAAATCATTTACAGAGAGGCTTGTCATTGTACGAATCTTTTTATACAGTACGGGTTGACTCATTCCAATTTTTTGGGCTAGTTCAGGTACACCAAAACTTTCATCAGACATGTGACTTTCAATGTAAGCCAGTATTTTTGTCATGAATGCATGATCTGTTGAATTTACAGTGATGTCTTGAGGCTGCAAATTTACCTGTTGAATGAATTTTTGACGCATTGTAGCCCTTGATTGGAGCAAATTGCGCACGTTTAGAAGTAGCAGATCCATACTAAATGGCTTGGTAATGTAAGCATCGGCTCCCGTTTCCAGTCCACTTACCTGGTGGATATGTGATGATCTTGCAGTAAGCAGAATTATTGGAATGTGACTGGTACGTTCATCTGATTTAAGTTTAGCACATAATTCCAATCCATCCATGACAGGCATCATTACATCACAAATAATAAGATCAGGCAATAATTCAATTGCTGTTTCCCAGCCCTTTAACCCGTCAACGGCTTCTGTTACTTGGTATTGTTTGCCTACACCTAAGGAAATGAGCTGCATAATTTCTGCGTTATCTTCAACAATCAGGATAGTTTCCTGAGCTTTTGAATGTTCCTGTTGCTGGGTTGCTGGCTTTTCGCCGGTGTGCCCGGTATATAGTTTAGAAGGGAATTCGGTACTTTTAACTTCACTAAGTTCAATAGGTTTAAAGTGAGAATTTCCTTTCTTAAGTTTAACAATGAAACAAGTGTAGCCTTGTTCTTCAGTGCTTGCGGGATTACTAATGATTTCTATTTTGCCATGATGGGCCTCAATTATACTTTTTGATAATGCCAGGCCTATTCCCGAACCGATATGATTGGATTCCTGTTCATCTACCTGGAAATAATCACTGAAAAGCTTGTTTTGACTTTCATATGGGATACCTTTTCCGTTGTCTATAACCTTAATTTCTATAAACTGTTCATGTTCAGTTATTGATAATGTGACAGTGCCACCATCATTACTGAACTTAAATGCATTAGAAAGTAGATTAAAGAGAACCTTTTCCATCTGCGCTTTATCAAAATAAAGGATAACTTGATCTTGTTGATGGATAAACTCATATTGGATATTTCGTATGATTGCAGTATGACGAAATGCCAGAAACATTTCGTTAGCATAGCTGATAATGTTTGCTTTACTTACATGTAGTTTAAGGTGTCCGGTTTCAGCCTTCCTAAAATCCATTAATTCGGTTATGAGTCTCATAAGCCGATCTGCATTGTTTTTTATCGGAAGCACTTGTTGATGGACCTCGATATTGTTCTGTGAGGTTTTAGCTAGATCTTCTAAAGGAGCGAGAATTAAAGTTAGTGGTGTTCGAATCTCATGTGCGATATAAGTGAAGAAATTCAACTTCATTTTTTGTACGTCTTCTGATCGTTTTAATAATGCGCGTACAAAAAGATACCGGATGGTAAGAAAAAGTATAATTGAAAATATCAGTAAATAACATAAGTATGCCCACCATGTAGCCCATAATGGAGGTAGGATAGTAATGCTGATATCTGCCGATGCATGGCCAGGTGTTCCGTCGTTATTTACTCCTTTAACAATAAATGTATAATCTCCAGAGGGAAGGTTGGAATAGCTGGCACTTGGAATATCTGTATTGATCCAGTCTTTATCATAACCTTCTAGCTTATATGTGTATTTATTTTTGTCTGATCTGATATAATTTAATAAAGCAAAGCCCAGACTAAAATTATTGTGATTATGTTTAAATGTGAGGTTTTTAACGGTGTTTATGTTTTCTTTTAGCAACTGATCTGGCCCATTTACAGTAACAGGCTGATTGAACAGCTTTAAATTTGTAAAAACGATAGGGTCGTTATGAGTGTTAATTTCTATCTGATCAGGATAAAAAGAAGTGAGGCCATTGTATCCTCCGAAAAAGAACTCATTATTGTGGTCCTTGAAAAAGGATCTCATGTTAAAGTCGTTTCCTGCTAAACCATCACTTTTAGTATAGTTCTTGAATTTTTCGGTTTTAGGATTGAGGACAGATAATCCGTTATCAGTACTAATCCATAGATTGCCTTTTTTATCTTCAATAATACCCAATACATTGTTATTACACAAACCGTCTTTTTCGGTATAGGTTTTGAATTTTCGAGTTCTTGAATTGTACAAAGAAACACCGCCGAAATATGTTCCAAGCCAATATTTATCCTTTGCTGTTTGTATGATGCAATTGATATAATCTGATTGCAGACTATCAGGGTTTCCTTCCTTTTTGGTAAAATAGGCTAGCTTTCCTGTTTTTGGATCGTAAAGGTGCAAGCCTTTGGTTGTTCCGATCCAAATATTTTTGTTTGAGTCTTCAAAGAGGGTTTGAACATATTTAGAAAGTAGTTTTTTCTCTACTGGATTTTTTAGAGTATGATCATTATGACTATTTATATTATTGAGACCATCTCTGGATCCAACCCAGATTTTACCATTGCTATCTTCAAGTATGGTCATTATATCGGCTGTTCCCCGACTGTTGCTGGTGTCTTTTACATTTGTTATTTGTTGAGTAAAGGTTTTGGTTGCAGGATTAAAGATGCTGATGAGGCCCTCGTGCATCCCTATGACCAGATTTCCATTCTTTTGTTGTAATATAGTTTTAACCAGGTTAGAAGGTAATGTATTGTTATTACCCGGAATAGATTTGTAGTGCTTGTAGGTATTACTACTACGATCGAAGTGATTAAGTCCGCCACCTTCTGTTCCTATCCATAGGTTGTGTTGGGGATCTTCAACAATTGTACTGATAATATTGCTACTGAGACTTGAAATGAGTCCACTGGCCCGATAGGTTTTAAAACCTGTTGAATAGGGGTATAACGCATCGACACCACCATAAAAGCTTCCGACCCAAACCGTGTTACTTGCATCCTGAAAAATACTGTGTAAAGAGTTTTGAGTAAGACTCCCGGTCTGATCAGGGTTGTGCTTGTAGTTAGTAAATGTTTTTGTTTTTGGATTTAAAATGCTCAAACCCTCTTGTGTTCCTATCCATAGTGTTCCATTTTTATTGCGGATAATGTCGCGTATGTCGTTATGGATAAGGGTATTATTGTTTGTTGTGCTGTGGGTGTAATGGATGAATTTGTTTGGTTTTTGATATAAGTTTATGCCCTTGTCAGTACCAATCCAAATATTTTTGTCACTGTCGCTGGTAATGCTGGTGATGTAATTAGAACTAATGCTTGTAGGGTTGTTAGTGGCAGTTCTGAAGAGAACGGCCCTGGGCTTGCCTTTACTTATTGTCATTCGGATTAGTCCGTAACCTGTGCCAACCCATAGATTTTGCTCACTATCTTTAAACAGGCTATAGATATTGTTTGTCCGTTGGTTTTTATCGAGCTTATCAAAACGAAATGTTTTGAATTTACCACTTTTCCTATCTAAGAGACAGAGACCATTATAAGTGCCTACCCAGAGGTTTTTATCAGGATCTTCATAGATGCAATTTATAGTATCATTTAGGATCTTGATTTTGATAAAGTTATCGTTTTTATCGTCGTACCGGCTCAAGCCCTTAATTGTACCTATCCATAATTGTCCGAATGAATCGGATAGGAGGCAATCGATTACATTATGAGGAAGGCTCGTATTGTCTTTAGGGTTATTTGTATAAATTTTGAATTGAAAGCCATCGTATCTGTTCAGGCCACGCCTGGTGCCAAACCATAGAAAGTTCTTATGATCCTGGGCTATGCTTACCACCGAGTTTTGAGACAAGCCATTTTCCATACTAAGGTTGCTAAAGGAAGCTTCCTTTTGTGCATAGTTATTAAATGGAAAAAGCAGAAGGAGAAAGAGGTAATATGCCTTCATAATCAATTAAAGGTGTGAAAATACTCCTTTAGTTTTGGATTTTCTACCATAAGATTTAGAATTTTCATCTTTTTTGAGAGAATTAACAGCCAGTTTTGGTTCTATCAAATGCAAACATTATCAGCCGAAGGGATAGGAAATGAAAACGTTTGCAGAATGAATTGATAACCACAACCAAAACATCAACTAATCTTTAAACCTAAACAATGAATTCATGAAACCAAGAAATCTACGATTCTATGCGGCTGGACTTATCTGTTGGCTGACTTTCAGTAATAGCTTCGTTTTAGACGCCCATGCGGAAAAAAAGAATGGCCCGCTTAAAAAACCATTATCCAAAACAGCTCACTTTAACCAGAATCAGCAAAAAGCTTTAATTAAAGGTCAGGTTGTTGACATCAATAACCTTCCGATACCAGGTGTAAATATTAAGATAGAAAAATCAAATGTTACCACAGCGAGTGATAAAAATGGAAATTTTGAAATTACAGCTAACATTAATGATGCTTTAGTGTTTACTGCTATTGGTTTTACCAGTAAACGTATTGTTGTTGCAAATGAGAATGCAAAGCTAAAAGTTGTTCTTGAAGAGGAGAATAATAAACTTAATGAAGTAGTGGTAGTGGGATATGGTGTACAAAAGAAAGCAAATTTAACTGGTGCTGTTAGCCAGATAGATTCAAAAATGCTTGAAAACAGGCCTACTGCAAATCTTGGGCAGGCCCTGCAGGGGGTAATGCCTAACTTTAATGTGAATATTTCTAATGGAAGTCCTAATACCTCAGCTTCTTACAATATCCGGGGGGCTACGTCTTTTTTTAAGGATAAGAATGATGGTAATAAGATCAAATTTTCATCGGGTCAGCCTTTCACACTGGTTGATGGAATAGAGATGGATCCTAATCAATTAAATCCTGAAGACATAGAGTCTGTTACCTTGCTGAAGGACGCTGCATCTGCGGCAATTTATGGTGCCAGAGGTGCATTTGGTGTTCTTTTAATAAAAACCAAATCGGGCAAAGGCGGGCAAATAAAGGTTAATTACTCTAATTCATTTCAATGGAGTTCGCCAACTGCAGTTCCAGATATTTTAGACGCTTATACAATTCAGGAAGCTAGTATTAAAGCTTCGGAACTTGAAGGCATTTCGGCAGGTTCTAATGAAATATTAAAACTGCAAAAGATTAAGGAGTATATGGATGATCCTGTAAATAACGAGCCTTATTATTTTGCCGATGCCGATGTGAAAAAAACAAATATTTTATGGAGAGGGAATGTAAATCCTTATAAAGAAGCTTTATTGAAGTCTTCGCCTATGCAAAAGCATAACCTTTCGCTTTCCGGAGGAAATGAGAAAACATCTTTTTATGGTTCTTTTGGCTATCAGGATCAGGATGGATTATACAAGATCAATACGGATAATTTTAAACGCTATAATGCTTTGTTAAATGTAAGTTCAAAAGTAAACGATTGGTTTAAAATGGATTACAGGACGTCATTTAACAGCTCTACTTACATTGAGCCGGTTAGCCCTTCGGGTAAAGGAGGTTGGTGGACTGCAATGTCGCAAGAGCCTGGCCGTAATGTGAACATGCCTATACATGTTCCGGCATCTTTAAACTTACCACAGAGGTATACAGATAACATCCTGTCGTTTATGGAGTATGGCTCATCTGATAAAGAAACCAAATCGAACATTTTACTGGCTGCTGCTCCAACAATTACCTTTACAAAGGACTGGTCCTTGAAAGGAGATTTCTCGTATTTAAGTAACAGCAATATCCAAAAAACAATAGTGCCGCGTTTAGAGCGATTGGAAAGCACTGTAGGTTCATTTACTGCAGTTCATACAGATCCTGATTATGTTTCTCGTTACAATTTTAATGCTAATAAATATACCGTAAACATCTTTACGGATTATGCAAAGACAATTGCTGATAAGCATAACTTTCATGGAACGGTAGGTTTTAATCAGGAATGGTATACAGATCAAAGCGTATCTGCACAAAGAAATATGATCAATTCAAATGTTCCTGTTTTAGGACAGGCGCAGGGAGAAAGAACCGTAGGAGATAGCGAGCAGGAATGGGCAGTTCGTGGTGTGTTTTACAGGTTTACGTATAACTATGACGGCAAATATTTATTTGAATCGAATGGTCGTTATGATGGCACTTCAAGATTTCCTTCTGACATTCGTTATAAATTCTTTCCTTCATTTTCTGCGGGATGGCGTGTAAGTGAAGAATCTTTTGCTAAAGGTATAAAACCTTATATCAATGATTTTAAGCTTAGAGCCTCGTATGGTAGTTTGGGCAATCAGAATGTAGCCAATTACATCTATATATTAAATTATGGAACAAACAGCCAGCTTCAATATTTATTAAATGGAGTCAGGCCAGTTGGGGTTACGCCTCCAGGATTGGTAGATCCGGACTTAACCTGGGAAACCGCAACAACTATTGATTTTGGATTTGATTTGACTGCCTTTAAAAATTTCGAGATCAATTTTGATTGGTATAGAAGAAGGACATCAGATATTTTAATTGATGGACTGAAATTTCCTTCAGTTCTGGGAGCTTCATCTCCAACAAGAAATTCTGCAACTATTGATACGAAGGGCTGGGAACTGACAATGAAGTATAGGAATACGACTGGTTTTGGGCTAAACTATGATTTAGGTTTAACCTTGGGAGATAGCCAGGCAGAGGTAGTGAAATTTGGAAATAATCCTAATAAATTGTTGAGTGATCAGTATTTATATGAAGGACAGAAGATGGGTGAGATTTGGGGTTATGAAACTTATGGGATTTTCCAGACTAAAGAAGAAATTACCAATTCACCTACTCAGAAGTTAATATCTTCTGGTCTTTGGTTCCCAGGCGATGTAAGGTACAAGGATATTGATGGAAATAACGAGATAAATTTTGGAAACAATACTGTTGGAAATTCAGGAGACAGAAAAATAATAGGTAACAGTACGCCAAGGTATCAGTTTGGGTTTAACTCTAACTTTAGCTACAAAAATGTAGATCTGGATATTTTTGTTCAGGGAGTTGGTAAGAGAGACTTATGGATAGGGAACAATCTTTATTGGGGAGCAGGTACAACTGGTACATGGGAAACTTACAATAACTCGTGGACACCGGAGCGTACTGGTGCCTTTTATCCGGCCTATAAAAATGCCAGCAGAAACAGACAGGTACAAACGCGGTACCTTGAAAATGGGGCTTACCTGCGTATGAAAAACCTGGCTTTAGGATATACCTTGCCAAGGGCCTTTACTGAGAAAATTAAATTACAAAGAGTAAGACTTTCTGCTTCGGCCTATAATTTATTTGAATTTAAAAGTGTGCCAAAAACATTTGATCCTGAACTGGTTGGTATGAATTATCCGATTCTCAGATCGTATGCATTTGGTTTGCAGGCAACATTTTAGATCAATTTAAATAGAACTCAAATTAAACAAACATGAAAAGGAACATAAACATATATACATTAGGAGTAATATCGTGCTTACTGCTTTTTGGATGCAAAAAGAATTTGTTAGACAAATATCCTTTGGATCAGATCACTGATGAAAATTACTGGAAAACTGAGAATGACCTGAAACTTTATACTAATAGCCTTTACCCGAAATATATTGTTGGATTTGGAACCGATTTTGCCGATGGTACAGTTCAGCCTTATGGGGTAAATGTGAATACATTGGTTTATGGTGATGTAATTAGTGATAATGCCGCGCCACTTACCTATTCAAAAGTGGGAACTGACGAATACATAGCTTACCTATCTGGTGGTAGTGGCTCTGGAGGTTGGAATTTTGAAGGGATAAGACAACTGAATTTTTTTATAGATAATTATAAACGCGCTAATTTGCCGGATAATGTTGCTAACAAATATTTAGGTGAAATTTACTTCTTTAAAGCCTGGGATTATTTTAATAAGGTAAAATTATTTGGGGATGTTTCGTGGTTACAGCATTCATTAAACATTAACTCGCCGGAACTTTTTGAGGCCAGAACTCCAAGAGCACAGGTAATGGACTCTGTAATTAATATTCTTAATAAGGCTATTGATTATTTACCTGCTAAGGGAAGTGAAGAAACCAATCGTTTGAATAAGGATATGGCGCTTTTCTTAAAATCAAGAATAGGGTTGTTTGAAGGAACTTACAGGAAGTATCATACGGAATTGGGTCTGGATCCAAATGCCTATTTAAGGTATTCCGTTGAAGCATCGGAGGCATTGCTTAATAAATACAGCTTAGTACAGGGAGACCATAATACGGTATATAATAGTTTATTTGCTACAGAATCTTATAAAACTAACACTGAAGTCATTATGTGGAGGGAGTATTCTACAGCGGTTACTTACGGTGCCGCTTTTAGCCGCTATTTTGCACAAAATTTAAGGCATCAGTTTGGAGCTACAAGAAGCCTGGTAGATGAATATTTATGTTCTGATGGCTTAACAATTTCGACAAGCCCCTTATTTAAAGGTAAGGAATCGATTCAAACAGAGATGGAGAATCGCGACCCGCGTTTAACACAGACTATTGCAAATTTTGGAACCTATAATCTGGCAAGTACTACCATACAAGGCGCAAATAATGCTCCATTGCCAAACTTACCGGGTATGAATGGGAATAAGTGCCCTACAGGTTATCGTTTGGCTAAATGGTTCTATAATAGTCCGGTAGACTGGGAAAGAGTTACTAACGGCCAACAGGCTGCACCTGTATTTCGTTTTGCGGAAATACTGTTGAACTATGCTGAAGCAAAGTATGAATTAGGTGAAATTAATCAGCTGGTTATTGATCAGACAATTAATAAACTAAGGGACCGCGTAGGAATGCCTCACTTAATTATGGGCAATGAGCCTGCAGATTCACGTTTGGATGGAATATATCAAACCTATGTTGGAGTTCCAATTAATCCTTTATTGAGAGAGATTCGCAGGGAAAGAAGGGTGGAAATGGCATTTGAAAATACCCGTTGGGATGACTTAATGAGATGGAAAGCGGGTAAATTAATTAATGTTCCTGTTGAGGGAATTAAGTTTGTTCAATCGCAATTCCCAACTGTAGTAGTTAATAAGGATATATATTTAAGCGCCGAGGGTTACATACTACCGTATTTTAAAACAATACCAACAGGACGCAAATTTGATGAGACAAAGGGCTACTTATTTCCAATTCCGACAGAGGATTTGCTTTTAAATAACAAGCTGGTTCAGAATCCAAACTGGAAATAAATAATCTATTTAATAAAAATATAAGACACACATATTCAGTAAATCATGGTTAGAAAACCCATTAAACGCTTTATTGCCCTACAATTATTATTTATTTTAATTGCAAGTACGACTTACGCTCAAAATGCTGAAAGGATAAAACTAAAGCATGGCTCGCACCGTGAGGGTAAGCGGACTGATTCTGTAATGCAGAAATGGAGAGGTAACGGTTTGGGACAGTTTATTCATTGGGGCTTGTACGCTATTCCTGGGGGAGAATGGAATGGCAAACAGTATAATGGTGCAGCAGAGTGGATCAGATCGTGGAATGGGATACCTAAGTCGGCCTATGATTCTTTAATATATAAGTTTAACCCTATAAACTTTAATGCGGATGAGTGGGCTTCGATTGCCAAAAATATGGGAGCAAAATATGTAACCATTACCACTAAGCATCATGACGGTTTTTGTTTGTGGCCAAGTAAGTATACCTCGTATACTGTAGCCAATTCCCCGTGGAAAAAAGACATTATGAAGCCACTGGTTGATGCTTATGATAAGGCTGGTTTAGATGTGATCTTATATTTTTCAATTATGGACTGGAACCATCCGGGATGGCGTTATGATATAAAAACCAAGGCGGACAGCATCGCTTTTGAGGGGTTCAAAAAGTTTACCCGCAATCAGCTGATAGAATTACTTACAATGTATCCAAAAGCCAAAGGGTTATGGTTTGATGGTACCTGGGATAAATCGTGGGTTAAACAGGCTAAGTTTGCAGATGAACTGGAAGCTGAAATGCGAAAGCTCCGCCCGGGTTTGATTATAGGAAGTCGATTTAGAGCAGATGAATATGGAAAACGCCATTTTGACTCTAACAATGTATTAATGGGGGATTATGAACAAGGCTGGGAGCGTAAACTTCCAAACTCAATTGCTGATGTTCATGGTAATGATTGGGATTGTGTTATGACAATCCCTGAAAATCAGTGGGGATACAATAAAGCGTGGAAAGGGCACATTAAAAGTTCAAATGAATTAATTGAAATGACAGCCAAAGCTGTTTCATTGGGAGGTAATTTTGTTTTGAATTTTGGTCCTAAGGGTGATGGTTCTATTCGTGATGAAGAGAAAAAGCTTGCATCGGAAATAGGGGATTGGATGAAGGTTAACAGCGAGGCGATATACAATTGTGAATATAGCGGGTTAGAGAAGCAAGACTGGGGTTATTTTACAAAGAAGAGGGAAAAAGATAAAGTGTATTTGATTATATTTAATACACCGGTATCGGGCGCTTATCGTGTAAAATTGCCCGCAAAAACTGCGATTGCGAAATCTTATCTGCTTACTAATCCAAATATGGATTTAAGAGTAGAGGAAGTGCATAGCAATGAATATTTTATTTATGCCAAACCCACTACTGAAGCTAAACCTTTTGTAATTGTATTGGATACAAAGAAAAAGGAAAATAATGGGGGAAATAATTATGAAAAGGCCAAAATATGAGAAGAAGGAAATTTATAGAAGCCCTGTCATTTGCCGGAATAGCTGGTGCAGTTAAACCAAGTCAGCTTTTAGCAGCAGAACAGCACGCTGAAAGCTTAAGTTTATACAAGAACGACAGGCAATACTGGTATGAACTTTTACATAAAATTGCTAATCCTGTGGTATCCAATCTGGCTAAGGGCACATTGAAAAAAAATATGCCACTTGAAAAATCAGCTACTTTTGATTCCAGATCATTAAGTGTGACCTATCTTGAAGCGGTAGGTCGCACTTATGCGGGAATTGCACCCTGGATTGCTTTGCCCAATGATAATAGCAGGGAAGGTATAATGAGAAAGGGATTGAAAGAAGATGCGATTACTGGCTTAAATAAATGTTTTGATCCTGCCGGTGCTGATCTTTTAAACTTCTCAAAGGATTATCAACCAATTGTAGATTCGGCATACCTGGCTCAAGCCTTTTTAAGGGCACCTGTAGCTTTATGGCAACCTTTGGATTCTTTAACCAAACAAAGAATTATAGCCTCGTTTAAATCGTTAAGGAACAGGAAGCCATTTAATAGCAACTGGTTATTGTTTGGTTCTATTACAGAGGCATTTTTACTGTCTATTGGAGAGGAGTATGACAACGGCAGATTGATGCATGGGGTAAAGAGTTTGAATGATTGGTATAAAGGTGATGGTTGGTATGGTGATGGGCCAAATTTGGCTTTTGATTACTATAATTCTTTTGTAATACACCCAATGATGGTTGATACGCTACGGGTTTTGGTTGATCATAAACTGGAAGAAGAGAAAACTTACGATGTTGCACTAATAAGAATGCAGCGTTATGCAGTTGGTCAGGAAAGAATGATTTCTCCGGAGGGAACATATCCACCTATTGGCCGCTCTATTACCTATAGAACCGGTGCTTTTCAGGCATTAAGCCAGGTTGCGCTAATGGAAAAGCTACCTGAAACTATCGCGCCAGCTCAGGTTAGGTGTGCTTTAACTAAGGTTAAAAAGAATATGTATAGCGTGCCAGGGACTTTTGATAAGAACAATTGGCTGAAACTGGGATTTTGCGGACACCAGCCCGAGATTGCAGATTATTATACATCTACAGGTAGTCTTTATATGGCTACACTATCATTTTTGCCGTTGGGATTACCTGCAACAAATTTGTTCTGGACTCAAGAGCCTGTTGACTGGACTGCAAAAAAAGCCTGGAGCGGACAATCGTTCCAAAAGGACTACCATGTGGATTACTAATGGGTTTTCTGATGGATTTCTTTTAATATTAACAAAGGTAATTGTGTGCTTAAGGCCAGTTTTCTGGTCATGCTTTTATGAAAAAGCCCCTCAAAGAATCCATAGGATCTTGCAACTATTATTACTATGCCGGATTGATGCTGTTTGGCAAAGTCCATTATCCCTAATGCAATATCCGGATTATCAGTATAGTGATACTCGGAAGTTTCATTATCCCATAACTTGTGCAAGTTGTATTGTTCAGTGATGCTATCGGGATTAAAATGGGTTGATTCATTGTGATCAACATTTAATAGAAGAAGTTTAGCGCTTAAAGCATGGACAAAAGATTTTATGGTATCTACGGGGCTGCTTTCACTTACCTCTTTTAAGTCGCAGCTTAATACTACGTT
Organism: Pedobacter ginsengisoli; assembly: GCF_002736205.1. NCBI lineage: Bacteria > Pseudomonadati > Bacteroidota > Sphingobacteriia > Sphingobacteriales > Sphingobacteriaceae > Pedobacter > Pedobacter ginsengisoli. The sequence goes on from NZ_CP024091.1 coordinate 1,526,606, forward strand.
TTTTATAGTTGTATAATTGGATTCGTTAGGAATAACCAGAACGGGTACAGTCAGATTTTTGGAGATGCTTATTGTATTGCTGCCAATTAGTGCAGTAAGTCCTCTACTTTTTCCGGTTATACCGATTACTACAAAGGGATCTGCATATTGCTCTGATAGCTCTTGCAGACCCATTATTAAAGGATTATCGTTCGCATGAATTTCAAAGGAGGCATCTGAGGCACATAAATCTAAAATTGCTGCTTGTAAATTATGAAGAGAGCTGATGCACTTTTCGTGTAGCGCATGAGCATCCCTATTTTCAGGGAAAGGAATCTCAGTAGCAGTAGGCAACTCATATGAATGATACAATACGATTTGCTTTGCATTAAGTTGTGTACTTAATGATGCCGCATACCTTGCTGCATTTAATGCAGATGCAGAAAAATCAGTTGCAATGATGATGGTTTTCATAGATCCGCTCTTGATTTCTCCTTTTTTAACAAATATTACCTGCTAAATGTTTTGGTTTTCAAAAAATCCAGACTGTGTAATTACTCAGTCTGTGAGAAACTTATACCTACTTTTTGTGAATAATATTTCACAGGTCTGTGAAATAAACTGTGAAATATTTACAAAATGGTTTACAACCAGTTAAAGTATGGTTCATGAATTATAATAAGTCTGTAAATTCATATCATAGTATTTAATCAAACATTTATTGTGTTTAATTTAAATTATATTTTATGAATCTAAGATGCCTCTTATGTTACTTAATGTTAATAATATTAAGTAGCTGTTCCCGCCAAAGGAATTTGGTCTATTTCAGCGATCTGAAAGGAACGAATGAAATTAGTTCACAAGTTTTGGAAGCCGGGGAGCCTACCATTCTTGAGAATGATGTATTAGGTATTACCGTTAACAGTACCAGCCCCGAATCAAATATTTTGTTTGCCCCTGTTCCAGGCAGTCCAACTATGGGTGGAATGTATGAAAGAGAAGGATATAGAGTAAATAAACAAGGTTATGTAAAGTTTCCGGTTATTGGACAAATTAAACTACAGGGTTTAACAGTAGGCCAGGCACAGGCACTTATGGAATCGGAACTTAATAAGTATGTGAAGAATGCCATTGTAAATATCAAGTTTATGAACTTTAAGGTTACAGTAATAGGCGAGGTTAACCACCCATCGACCTTTACGGTAACCAGTGAAAAAATAAATCTGCTTGAAGCATTAGGATTGGCTGGTGATATGACGCCATACGGTAAAAGAGAGAATGTTTTACTTATAAGAGAAGTGGATGGGCAGAGGAGAATGGAACGCGTAAACCTTAATAGTAAAGATGTACTTAGTTCGCCATATTTCTATTTGAAACAGAATGACGTAATCTACGTAGAACCTGATAAAGCAAAGTCAGTTGAGGTAAGTAATAATAATAGGCTAATGCCTTTGATAGTTGCAGCCATATCTGCTGTTGCTGTTTTGGCTACAACTTTTTTGAATAAGTAAGGCAGTGTTAATCTTTTAAACTTAAAGAGATGGCTTTTAATAAACAAACTCCGATAAACAGCCCTGATTTGAAGGTGCAGATTATGAAATATGCTAAGTATTGGTATTTCTTTGGGCTTGCATTGCTTTTAGGCCTTGGCGGTGCATGGCTGTATCTTCAGGCTACTGTAGCTAAATATAAGGTAACCAGTACTTTGCTTGTTCAGGATGATTCAAAAGGCGATGGTTTGTTGAAAGGAACTGCTTTTAGTGATCTGAATATGTTTAAGACTGCTAAAACTGTTGATGACGAGATGGAGGTTATGAGGTCAAGGGATTTGATTTTTAAGGTATTGACTGATCTTAAAATGAATGTACGCTATCATTACAAGCTTCCATTGAAAATGAAGGAACTATACGGAAGCAATTTGCCGATGGAAGTGCTTGTTGAAAAAATTGCTGATAAAGCACATACCTTAAAACTTACTTTGAAACCTATTAATAATGATCAGTTTATTTTAGGTGAAGAAGGTAAACAAACAATTTACCGTTTTGGTAATAAAATTACACGCCCTCAATTCAGTATTGTGGTTGAAAAAGGGCCTGCATTTGACGCTACTGGTAAGACAGTGCACTTCGGCTTTGTAGATCTATACCAGTTGGCTCAGGCTTACAGCACTAGTGGCTTGGTTATACTACCTGTTGTTAAAGATGCAAATACTGTTTCGTTAAGTGTTATGGATGCCATACCACAACGCGGTGTGGATCTGTTGAATACATTGATTTACAGGTATAACCAGGAGAATGTGAGCAATAAGAATTTAATGGCCTTAAACACTATTAAGTTTATTGATGGTAAATTGAAAATGCTGACCAGTAATTTATCTGGTGTTGAACAAGACGTAGAGAACTACAAAAGGAATAATAGAATTACTGAATTAAGCGCTGATGCGCAGATGAACTTGCAGTCGTCGGGCAATTACAATGATCAGCTATCAACTAGTGAAGTACAATTGAGCCTTATTCAGTCTATAATTTCTTATCTGAAAAATGCTGATAGTGAGTTTGAATTGGTTCCCAGTACTCTTGGCTTAAAGGATCCGACTTTATTAAGCCTTACCGAGAAATATAATGACCTGCAAATAGAAAGACAAAGACTGCTACGAAATAACAGTGTGAGTAATCCTTTGGTTATAAATCTTACTGAACAATTAACCAGTTTAAAAGCCAATCTGTTAGAGAACCTTAGTATGATAAGAAGGGGGTTAACTTTAGAGAAAAATAAGTTGAATAGTAAGTCTTCTCAGTTTGCTGCTAAATTAAACAGCGTGCCTGTAATTGAACGAGGATTGCTGGAAAGGAGCAGAGAACAAAGTGTTAAGACAACACTTTATCAGTATCTGCTTCAAAAAAGGGAGGAAACAGAGCTTTCGTTATCAGCCACTATACCTACATCTCAGATCATAGACAGACCGGCTTATAATCCGATTCCGGCAAAACCAAAAGTTCAAATGATCTATATGCTTGGGATGATGGCTGGATTATTTGTTCCGTTTTCGATAATCTATGTTAAAGATATATTGAATAATAAGGTTAAAGATATTTATGATATTGAATACATAGCTGTAAACGGAAAAATCCTTGGGGAGCTTAGTCATAAGGCAATTGGAGAATCTATTGTTGTGCATAAAGATAAAAGCACCACTATTTCTGAACTGTTCCGATATATAAGATCGAATCTGCAGTTTATGAATACGAATAAGAACAATAAGGTTCTATTGGTAACATCTACCACAAAAGGTGAAGGCAAAACATTTTTTAGCATCAATCTGGGCATCACACTGTCGTTGGTTGAAAAGAAAGTCGCAATTCTGGAGTTTGATTTACGGAAACCAGATTTGTTGAACAACATGAATATGCAAATGAAACTGGGCTTATCTGATTACCTAAAATCGGAAAACGTGGTTATTGATGATATTTTGACAAAATCTCCTCAATCTGATAATTTGTATGTGATTGGCTGCGGAGAGATATCAGACAGTCCGGCAGAGATTCTGATGAGTCATAAATTGAAAATTCTATTCCATGAGCTTAGAAAACGGTTTGATTATATAATTGTAGACACTTCGCCGATTGGCCATGTAGCTGATGCATTTACATTGGCAGAATACGCAGATTCGAGTATTTACCTGGTTAGATACAATTATACCAACAAGGCTGATCTGGCAATATTTGAAGAGATATGCGAGAACCGGAGACTGGTAAATCCTATGGTTGTATTTAATGATGCTAAGAAAGAGAATAAGAATGCTTACCGCTATGGTGGTTACGCTTATCCTGGCTAGGAGCTAATAGGTACTAAAGTTTAGTGAGGGGGGATTAGGTGACAGATCGGTAAATAGAAGGCCGATATATTCAAAAAAATGGACGGTGCGGAACTGAATTTTTCTCTAAAACTACAAAATATCATGTAAGTGAGGTAGCGAAGCTATATCTGACCACTATCTAATTAATAATCTCAAACAAATTATGGAAAATCTGCCAACTATCAGAACCAACATGCCACGCAGATGGTATGTGATCTACACCCGCCCAAGATGGGAGAAAAAAGTGGATGAATTACTTAAACTACAGGGAATTACCAGTTACTGCCCTACAAGGAAGGTAAAGAATCAGTGGGCAGACAGAGTTAAAGAAGTAGAGCTTCCAATATTTAACTCGTATGTTTTTGTATTCATTAATCCTAGAGAAGAGCTTAAAGTGAGGGTAACTTTGGGGGTATTGAACTTTGTTTATTACATGGGAAAACCGGCACAGGTAAGGGATAGTGTTATAGAAGATATTAAGCATTGCCTTGAGGTATTTCCTGATACTGAGGTGTTGGCAATGCAATATTTAGAAGTTGGCGACAGAGTTAAAATAAAAGAGGGCTTGATGAATTTGAAAGAAGGCAAAGTGGTTAAAATTCAGGAAAGAACTGTGATTGTGGTAATAGACACCCTGAATTGTGTTTTGACTACTAAAGTAGCTATCAATAGTCTGGAACTGATTAACTAAGACAAACTTTATAGAATTATGGTACGCTTAAAAGAACTGGATGTTTTAAGGGGAATTGCTGCACTTAATGTAGTTGTATTTCATTATACATCTAAGTTCAGAATAAATTTTGGCCATAATTATCCTTCAAAATTTGATTGGGACATTGGTCGTTATGGAGTTGAGCTGTTTTTTATGATCAGCGGCTTTGTAATCTTTATGTCGCTTCAGGGAAAAACTTCGTTGGAAGATTTTGCTTATAAAAGGTTCTCACGACTGTATCCGACTTATTGGATTTGTGTGTTTATTACATTTCTAATCGTAAATATTTCGCAGGATCCTAAAATGGAGCCAAATAGCATCTCGATTCTGTTGATGAATATGAGCATGATACAAGGCGTTTTTGGGATAAAGAATGTAGATGGGGCATATTGGTCGTTGATACCTGAATTGTTTTTCTATGCTTTTATGGGTGGGCTGTTTCAGCTCAAAATGTTAGGCAAAGTAAGGACAATAGCGGTGATATGGTTAACATTAATGATTAGCAATAGTTTGTTTAAACTGCCTTTTGGAGCCTATTTGCTGAATTTACAATATGGGATGTTTTTTTTGGCCGGAATTCTTTTTTACAGAATTAAATTTAATGAAGGCGATTGGCGTGAACACATTTTAATAGGTTTTTGCTTTTTGGCTGGAGTAATAGAGAATCCGACTTTGATTTGCCTTGGTGTATTCTTTACAATATTTTGTCTGTTTTATCTATTTGTTTACGATAAGCTTAAGGTATTTGCGTGGAAGCCCTTTGTATTTCTTGGCTATATTTCTTACCCGCTCTATCTGCTGCATCAAAACATTGGTTTTGTGCTGATGAGAAAAATAGGAAAATACATACCTAATGAATTTCTGGTTATTCTTATAGGGATTGTTTGTATGATAACTGTGGCATGGCTGGTAACACGGTTTTTGGAAAAACCAATACTTCATTTTTTAAGGAACTACAGGTTTAGTAAACCCCGTTATTCGGGTTCCTTTCAGAAATAAATCATTTAGATGTCTTTACGGAAGAAAACAATTTCAGGGTTGATCTGGAATTTTACGCAGCAGTTTAGTGTGCAGCTAATTGGCTTTTGCATTACAATTATTCTGGCCAGGATTTTACTTCCGGCAGAATTTGGCCTCATAGCAATGTTAGCTGTATTTATTGCAGTAGGTAACTCTCTTTTAGAAAGTGGCTTGGCGTCATCGTTAATAAGATCATCGGATCTTGGACAGGATGACTATTCAACGGTTTTCTTTTTTAATCTGGGTGGGAGCGTTGTTTTATATGGCATTATTTACCTCTTTGCGCCTTTGATATCATCATTTTATCATCAGGACGTACTTACGTTGATTCTTAGGGTTTATGCGCTGGATTTTATTATAAATGCTTTTTATGGTGTGCAGAATGCACGGTTAACAAAGGAGATGAATTTTAAAATTCAAATGAAAATTCAGATTCCAGCGGTATTGATAGGAGGGTTGTTAGGTGTTTTTTTAGCATGGCAAGGCTATGGCGTGTGGAGTTTGGTTTGGATGGGTTTGTTTCAGTCTTTTTTATCAACCGTAATGCACTGGATTTATTCTGGTTGGGTACCCAGTTTAGTGTTTAATAAAGAATGTTTTAAGAAGCACTTTTATTTTGGTTATAAAATGACCCTGACAGGGCTACTTGATATTCTTTACAAAAATATATATGTATTAATTATTGGTAAGTTTTATTCTGCCACGCAACTGGGATTTTACTCGCGGGCTGATTCGGTTAGTCAATTACCAATTGCAAACATATCGGCAGTAATAAATAAAGTAACCTATCCGATGTTCGCCTCGATATCTGATGATGATGTGAGACTAAAAGGGGTGTATAAAAGATTAATGCAACAGGTTATTTTCTGGAATGCCCCGATTTTGATTTTTCTGGCAGTAGTAGCTGAACCATTGTTCAGGTTTCTGCTAACCAGCAAATGGGTGCCGGCAGTTCCCTATTTTCAAATCCTATGTCTGGCGGGTGTTATGTACCCATTACATTCATATAATTTAAATATTTTAAAAGTAAAAGGCAGGAGTGATCTTATCCTGAAACTTGAGTTTATAAAAAAATCGATTTGTGTAGTTGGCATATTGTGCGTGTTCCCATTTGGAATTTATGGACTGCTGTATTTTCAGCTCTTGTTCAATTTTCTGGGTTATTATATTAACTCAATTTATAGCGGACAACTTATCAATTACCCGATTCGTGAACAGATTGGTGACATTGTTCCAATCATTGCTACATCTGTATTTGCAGGGATATTATGCTTTCTTGCTGATATGCTGTGTTTCAGCTCACTTCAGCTATTAGATATTACCAGAATTATAATAGATGGTCTGTTTTTCTCATTGATTTACCTGGCCAGCAGTTCAATTTTAAAGCTTGCACCAATTCATGATTTTAAACAATTAATCCTAAAGAGATGATACCTGTAACCAAACCTTTTCTACCAAAAGTTCACGAATTTGAAGAGTACATTCACAGTATTTGGGAACGCCAGTGGCTTACTAACAACGGCCCACTTGTAAACGAACTTGAACTTAAACTTAAGAGCTATCTGGAGCTTAAGCATTTGCTGTTTGTTTCGAATGGTACCATTGCTTTGCAAATTGCTATTAAAGCTCTGGGCTTGACTGGGGAAATTATTACTACACCTTTTTCTTTTGTGGCAACAACAAATAGCATTGTTTGGGAGGGCTGTAAACCGGTATTTGTGGATATTGATGAGGAGACTTTTAATATAGATCCTAAAAAGATTGAAGCTGCAATAACACCTCAGACTTCTGCAATTCTTGCTACTCATGTTTATGGCAATCCGTGTGATATTGATGCAATACAGGAAATAGCAGACAGGTATTCATTAAAGGTAATTTATGATGCGGCCCATTGTTTTGGTACTAAATACAAAAACAAATCTGTGTTTGCTTATGGTGATGTGAGTACAACAAGTTTCCATGCTACTAAAGTATTTCATACGATTGAGGGGGGAGCAGTTTTTACTCAAGACCCGGAATTACTAAAGAAAATGGCTTTGATGAGAAACTTTGGTCATGATGGACCGGATGAATTTTCGGAACTGGGTATAAATGGAAAAAATTGTGAGTTTCATGCTGCGATGGGTCTGTGCAATTTGAAAGAGGTTGATGAAATTTTGGATAAGAGAAGGTTATTGTCATTTTACTATTGGAAAGCACTAAGTGATCTGGAAGCAAAGTATCCCAAACTTAATGGGAACCTGGATTATAATTATGCTTACTTCCCCGTACTTTTTGATAGTGAAGATTTGATGTTGCGTTGCTTAAAGGCCCTGGAGAATGAGAAAATTTACTGCAGGAGATATTTTTACCCATCACTTTCTGAATTGCCTTTTGTTACGTCGACATATTTACCTGTGTGTGATTCTATTTCAAAACGGATTCTTTGCCTGCCCCTATATCATACATTAACATGTAGCGATCTGGATTTGATTACAAGGGTGATTTTAAGGGTACAAAATTACGACCGACCAGTTGTAAATGGAAAACTGAATCATACAATTCCTGTAAATAACCTGCAACCAGTATTTGCCGGCTTACAAAATGGCGCTGTTTAATTGCTTATTTAACCAAAAACGATATGTCTATACCTACATCTGAATTAATGGTATCAGTTTGCTGCATTACCTATAATCACGAAAAGTATATTGCTCAAGCTTTAGATGGTTTTCTGATGCAAAAAACCAATTTCAAATTTGAAATTTTAATTGGGGAGGATGGTTCAACCGATAATACCAAGAAAATTATTGAAGATTATTGTAACCGGTACCCTGGATTGGTTCAGTTGATTAGCCATAGCCCTAATAAAGGGGCAATAAGAAATCAAATTGATATTTTGGGGAGGGCTACTGGAAAATATATTGCAATGTGCGACGGAGATGATTTTTGGACAGATCCGACGAAACTTCAAAAGCAAGTAGATTTTTTAGAGAATAATGATGACTATGTGATTTGTTGTCATCATAGTAAGGTTATTGATGATTATGATAATCTAGTTTACGTGAAAGATGCTCCTGTTAGCCTGGAGTTTCAATACAATGATGTTTTACTTGGTAAAAGAGAAGAAACCAGAATTTGCTCGTTGATGATAAGAAACATTGCTGAAGCAACCGATGCGCTTGAAAAAAGCTGGTTTTTAGATGCTTATGGTGCTGATACACTTTTTAAGCTTTCTGCACTGGCAAATACCGGTAAAAAGATTTATGTATTGCCCGAGGTTATGGCTTGTTATAGATTACATACCGGTGGTATCTGGAGTATGATAGATCCTAAGGTAAGGAAATCGAGAATGGTGAGCGATTTTAATTTGACAATTAAGAATTTCAAATATTCCTCACTTCAAAAACGGCAATTATTCAAAATCTACCTTAAGCAATACTTTTTGTTTGATATCAGGTACTTGAAATTCAATAATGCATTTCAAACAATTACCACCCTATGGTAAGGAAACATAAACTATTTTTCGCCATAAATACTCTTAATGGAGGTGGGGCAGAGCGGGTAATTTCGAATCTTGGTAACTACTTTTATAACAAAGGTTTTAGGGTTACGATGGTTTGTTTAAATGAAGCTAAACCAGCGTATTATCTGGAACAAGGAATAGAGGTTATTTCTCTGGTAAGGAATGTACGAAGAGAACAGTTCTTATTTAGGTTATGGTATGGAGGAGTAACTCTTTTTAAGTTACTACGTCTGCTGAACAAAGAAAAACCGGACTGTGTTGTGTCATTTATGACTTCGGCCAATTTATGGATGGGTCTTACCTGTAATATTCTGAATATTCCGTATTTGGTTTCTGAGCGTATTACTCCGGACTATACTGTAAACCAGCTTAACCATTTTTTAAGGTGGTTATCAGCAAAGGTGTATAGCAGATCAAAAGCTATTGTTGTTCCTTCGAAAGGAATGATTGATGGGTTTAGAAAGAATAAGTCTTTTAGAGGAGTAAGCAATTTTGAGGTGATAAACAATCCCGTGAGCAAGTTTGGTTCTGCTTGTGTAAATAGTGTTTATCCCCGGAAGTTCATTCTTAGTGTAGGAAGGTTAGATCGTCAAAAAGGATTTGATCTGTTGATTAAAGCTTTTAAAACATTACAATTTCAGGATGTAGATTTATTGATTTCGGGTGAAGGAGCTGAACGAGAAAATCTGGAAAGTCAGATAGAAGACTTAAAACTAAAGGATAGAGTGAAATTGATTGGGCATCAAAAAAATCTTCAGGACTACTATACACAGGCAGAAATGTTTGTTCTTTCATCGAGAAATGAAGGCTATCCAAATGTACTGGTAGAGGCTATGAGTTTAGGATGTGCATGTGTGGCTACCGATTGCGAGTTCGGACCTGCAGATATTATAGAGAATGAAAAAAATGGTTTGCTGGTTAAGGCAAATAGTATAAAATACCTTTCTGAGGCAATTAACAGGACTATGAGCGACCCTGTTCTTAAAATTAAGATGTCTGAAAATGCTCAATTAATCAATCAAACTAATTCCCTTGAAAACACTTTCGCAAAATGGGAAAAGTTAATACTAAATCATATTTAAATCCACAGCGATTTATTCATCCCTTCATTAAGCTTACCAAATATTAAAATCTTAAAGATATGAATATACCTTTCTCCCCTCCGTTTATTGATCAGGCAGTGATTGATGAAGTTATTGATTCACTTCGTGCTAACTGGATCACCTCGGGACCAAAAGTTAAGGCCCTTGAATATGAGTTGTTGAATTTAACAGGATCTAAAGCTACCGTGTGTGTGAACTCCTGGACATCTGGGGCTATCATGATGTTAAAATGGTTTGGTATAAGTGACGGGGATGAAGTTATAGTGCCTGCGTACTCATACTGCGCTACCGCTTTGTGTGTTTTGCATTGCGGTGCTACACCTGTTATGGTTGATATTTTAGATGATTTTACTATTGATCCGGATATTGTAAGGAGTAAAATCACTTCTAAAACCAAAGCAATAATAGGTGTTGATATTGCCGGGCTGCCATGTAATTATAATGCATTAAGAGAAATTGTAAATGACCCTGAAATAAAAAAGCTATTTAAGCCAGTTACAGCAAAACAATCGGAATTGGGAAGAATACTATTAATGTCGGATGCTGCACACTCAATAGGCGCTACTTATGAGGGGTTACCTGCAGCTCAGAAATGTGATGTTACCGTTTTTTCTTTTCATGCTGTAAAAAACATTACAACTGCTGAAGGAGGGTGTATTTGTTTGAATTTACCTCCACCTTTTGATAATCAGGAAGAGTATAGTTTTCTAAAGCTCTTCTCGTTAAATGGACAGAATAAGGATGCATTTGCAAAATCCAAAGGAGCTAACTGGAGGTACGATATTCTTTTTAAAGGATTTAAAATGAACATGCCTGATATCTGTGCTGCAATTGGTTTGGCTCAGGTAAGACAATACAGCAATACTTTACTGCCTCTACGCAAAAATATATTTCTAAAATACTGTGCTGCATTTAAGTCTTATAATTGGTTTATTGAGCCAACCGGACAAGATGATACCAGAGAAGGTTCATACCATCTTTTCCCTTTACGCATTAAAGGAATTACAGAGGTTGAAAGAGATCAGATTATAGAATGCCTGGTTAACTGGGGCGTTATTGTTAATGTTCATTTTATACCAATGCCAATGCTTACGTATTTTAAAAGTATTGGTTATTCTATCGAAAATTATCCTAACAGCTATAAGCAATATTCATGCGAAATCTCGCTACCAATATATCCTCAACTGTCTGAGCCTGAAGTTGAATTTATTATAGAATCAGTTATAGGGGCTGTTCATCAGATTATTGAAGTCAACAAATTGGTTAAAGTGTTGTCATAAAGTTGTATAGCATGAATGCGAAAAGGGTGTTTGATGTAGTCTTCTCATTGGGGGGGATGTTGTTCTTGTCGCCGCTGTTTATTGTGGTTGTTATTCTTTTAAAGTTAGATTCAAGAGGAAGCATTTTTTACAAGCAGATCAGGGTAGGTTTAAATCAGAAAAACTTTGAACTAATTAAGTTTAGAACGATGTATACCGATTCTGATAGGGCAGGTTTGCTGACGATTGGAGATCATGATTCCCGAATAACCAGAGTAGGATGCTGGCTAAGGAAGTATAAAATTGATGAGCTTCCTCAGCTTATTAATATTTTGAAAGGAGAAATGAGCTTTGTGGGGCCCAGACCGGAAGTACTTAAATATGTTGCGTTATATGATGCATCTCAAATAAAGGTGCTCAGTGTGAAACCGGGCATTACGGATTGGGCTTCTATTCAGTACATAGATGAGAATCAGTTGCTGGCAACAGCGGAGGATCCAGAGAGTTTTTATATCAATACTATTATTCCTTCAAAAATTACTCAGAACCTGAAATACATAGATCATCATAACATTTGGGTTGACCTGAAGATCATTTCATATACTTTGAAAAGTATCATTAGAAGATGAAAACATTAAAAGTTCTAGACTGGCCATCCAAGAGATTTTATGGCGAAACGCATCATTTTTATCGCTGGAAAAAGAAGCTTCTTGAGCACGACTTGAAAGTTGAGTTTTATTACGACCATAGAGATAAAAGATTAAAGGGATCAGATTATTTGCTGTTGCACTCGCGGTATTTTGCAGATGGGTGGCAAAACATACATACCAGAACTTCAAAAAATGAGGATGAACTGATTATGTATTTATTGGAGATGAAAAACGCGACAGGTAAACTGATCTGGTTTGACGCAGCAGATTCATCGGGATCCAGTGATTTTCCAATTATCTCTTTTGTTGATGTTTTTATGAAGAAACAGCGACTTAAAAATCTTGATTATTATATGGATTCGAGTGCAGCAAATGACCTGCGGATCTGGTTAAATGAGGTTCCCGATGATCAGAAAACAAGATTTGTTCCCTGTCCTCAGGATCAACTTCATAAAATTAAACTTGGATGGAACATAGGGTTTAATGATTACAGATATTTTGGGTATAAAATGAGTCGGTTAAGTAATTATTTAAGCTACAAGGTTTATCCGACTCATTTATCAACATATGACAAAGTCAGGAGTTATGATTTAGCTTTTCGTGGAACTATCCATAAAGACGGAGGGAGCAGAAATATGATCTCTTACCAAAGGAATCATGTTTTAAATCTTTTTGGGCACTTGAATTTGCATATAGCTAGTGGTGGAAATGTGAGTAAGGCCAGGTACTGGAAAGAACTTAGAGACTCAAAACTTAGCATTAGCCCATTTGGATGGGGAGAAATTTGTTATCGTGATTTTGAGACATTTATTTCCGGATCAGTACTGATCAAACCTAGAATGGATCATCTTGAAACATACCCAAATCTGTTTATTGAAAACGACACCTACGTTCCTGTAAATTGGAATTTAGAAGAACTTGAAGAGCGCCTGGAATATATGGCAACTCATTATGATGAGTACAGGCACATTGCCAGAAATGGACAGGAGAAATATTTTAATGCAATTAATGATGCTGAGGGCTTTATCCAAGCTTTTAAACAAAACATAGAATAAATTATAATCATATGAAATTTATTGCAGTTGTATTTGTAGTCTTGTATTTATACAGCCTGTCGTACGGAATATTTATGACAGACTTTTTTAGGATACCTACCCCCCTTATTTTCTGTTTGCCACTTGTTTTTTTGTTTAGAGAAAAAGATGGGATTGGGTTTTTATATAAACAGGAGCTTATTCTTCTTGTTGGTGCTATGTTCCTGTATAATGTAATTGGGTTTTCGGAGTATATGGTTTTTATTGCCAATGCCATATGTGTTGGAATGTGCGCCATTTACTTTAATTACTTTGTTGGCCTGGATGCGAAACGTTTTGCAATTTCCATTTATGTTTTTATCGCTTTTCTGACCTTCTCGGCAATTGTAATGGTTTTTAATCCATTCTATTTTACAGAAATAAATAACCTGAGATCGATGCTGATGGGTGAGCCAGTAGTGCAGAGTCCATCAGGAATTGCGACATATCAGTTTAATTTTGGCTATCAGCTGGCGGCACTGGTTCCTTTTCTGGTAATTTACACCTTTGCGTTTAAAAAGGCTTTTTTAATTAAGATTCTAAGCCTTTTAGCCTGCCTGCTTTTTATTTATCTGGGTATGCAACGTTCCGTATTGGTAGGATTTGTATTTTCAGTTTTCTTGTTTTTAATACTTTATTATAACTATAAAGCAATTTTTATAGTTGTGTTTGCCGCCTGTGCTGCTTTTGTGTTTTACACTTATATTTTAAAAGACAATACAGATACTTATAATAATATTCTTACCAAGAATGAGCACAACATGGAAGAGTATAACCGATCGACCCTTGCTGCTGAAAACCTGAGGATCTATTCGGAATATCCTTACGGGCTTATATTTTATGGAAAGGATTGGTCGGATGTTACTTACCGTAATGAGGTGTTCTCATCAGGACTTACCTCGCATAATGCTTATTTAATGTTCCTTACTTACGTGGGGCCTTTCTTAGGGCTGGGAATATTGGGTGGATTGTACTATAAAGTTGGAAGGATTATTATTAATGCATTTCGAAATGTCAAGAAAACCGAATATGCGTTGATGATTTGTCTCTGTTGTTCATTTATTGCTGTTTCTATCAATTCTCTATCCCACAATTCGTGGCTTGTTAGTGCAAATGGGCCTACATTTTTCCTCTATTTCGCAATTCTGCACTTAAATTTTATGCTTAACAGAGAGGCTGAAGTGGAAGTACACACAGGATTAAACTAGTATTAAAATGATGATGAAAGTAAAGATAATGCACCTTATAGGTGATTTAAGCAAAGGCGGTGCCGAACGATTTGTAGTCGATTTGTGTAATGAACTTGCAAAAGATGACCGGTATGAAGTGTTTTTGGTTTCAATTTGTTCAAATAGTGTAGAGGAGACCTTTGTAAAAGACATTGATAAAAATGTAAGGTACGTTTCGTTCAATAAAGGCCGGGGTTTTAGTTTAAATACTTTTTGGGCTTTAACAAAATGGCTAAGAGCGGAAGAACCAAATGTGTTGCACTCTCATTTAAATGGATTTGAGTATCTGGGACTATACCTTCTTATCAATAAACGCACGCTTTTCTTTCATACCATTCATAATGTTGCTGTAGCAGAATGTCCCAATTTCTTAATAAAAACATTTAGAAGACTATGGTATAGGATCAATAAGGTAAAACCTGTTACGATCTCTTTTGATGGCAGAAAAACTTACCGGGATTATTATCAGCTCGATAATGACATCTTAATTGAGAATGGTAGACAGGATTTGGTTGCCACAAATGAGATTGCCTCACTAAGTGAGAAGTATAAAGAAGGAGAAGACTCATTTGTTTTGATACATGTTGGTCGGATTGCTTCGGAAAAAAATCAGGATTTATTAATTCGTGCGGTAAAGCAATTTAACCTTACTGAAGAGAAAAAATGTAAACTGATAATTATAGGAGAGGTTAAAGAAAAACGTTTATATCAGCATTTATTGGAAGTTGTTAATAATGATCCATATATAGAGTTTATTGGGGGCAGGCACAATGTTGTAGACTATTTGAGCATAGCCGATGCTTTTTGCCTTTCAAGCATTTTTGAAGGAATGCCAATTTCTTTAATAGAAGCCCTATCTGTAGGCTGCATTCCAATTTGTACCCCGGTTGGCGGCATAAGCCAGATGATTAAACATGGAAAAACAGGATTCTTAAGCAGGGATGTAAGTGTGGATAGCTATTGTGATGTACTAAAAGAAGCGTTGTATCATCCTGATAAAAAGATGATTAAGTTAAATGGAAGACTGTTCTTTAAATTAAATTATCACATACAGGCGTCAGCAAATGCGCATTTAAAAACCTATTCAAGTGTGATACTATCTGATAAAAGCAACATGATGAATGGATATCAAATGATTACTAAGATTTAACTTAAATAGAGATGATAAAATTTACTAGTGACGAGCTTAAAGTTGTAAAGAAAATTGAAGTGTTAAAGAATGAGGCAGGATCCCATTCGCCTAGTTTCTTTACTTTTAAACAGAAACTTCCGGAGGTAGACATTAAAGTAGACGCTTGCTTTTTATCTAATCCTTATGCAACAGATCTATTCATTGAATATTTCAACAGGGAGATTTTAAATACTGGAAATATCAGAGATTTATTGGAGAGTTATCCGTCGCAAAACGGAGTAATTGCAGAGATTCTGGCAGATTTTCTGAAAGTTGATTCTGGAAATATCTTTATTGGAAATGGTGCAATTGAGATCATTCAGGCTGTTATCCATAATTTCACTAAAAGGAAGATTCTTATTACAATACCTACTTTCTCATCATACTATGAGTATGTTAAGGAAGGTATAGAAGTGGTATATTATAATCTGGAAAAAGAGAATAATTATAACCTGAATGTAGAGGAATACATTGCCTTTGTTAAGTTAAACAGACCGGATACTATAGTGTTGATTAATCCGAATAATCCGAATGGAGGATATACAAAGGCCGCTGATGTATGCAGGATTATAGAAGAACTTTCATTTGTAGATAACATTATAATTGATGAAAGTTTTATACACTTCGCATATGAGAGTGAGTCTTATCAATTGGTCTCACTATCGCACCTTGTTAAAGAGCATCCTAATGTAATTGTCCTGAAAAGCATGTCGAAGGATTTTGGTATTGCTGGGGTAAGGGCAGGATACGGTGTAATGAGAAAAGAATATGTAGACCTTTTATTAAAGAACGGGTATTTGTGGAATTCTAATGGTTTTGCCGAGTACTTTTTCAGATTGTACACAAGAGCAGATTTTGCACTTAGATATGATAAAGTTAGGGTTAAATATATTGTTGAGACTCTTGAATTTATACGGGAGTTAAGGCAGCTTCCTACTATTAAGGTTTATCCTAGTATGGCCAATTTTGTATTGATTGAATTACAGGAAGGCTTAAAATCGACTGAATTTGTAGCTAAACTTCTTATTACTTACGGGATTTACGTAAGAACATGTGACGATAAAATTGGCCTGAAAGGGCAGTTTATAAGATTAGCTTCCCGGTCGAAAGAAGAGAATGATTATGTGATTCAAAGCATAAAAGCATGCATTGAGATGAATGAAGTTTTAAAACTTGTAAATGAAACGGTTGTTTAAAATAGTGTTTTTTGGCGTTTGCAATTGGTATTTTAAATACAGATTCAGAAAGTCAATTGAAAGTGTAGATCAAAAGGGTGAAGTATATCTTGTTGATATAGACAATACGCTTGCCGATACCTGGCCTTCATTACAACAGTATGTTTATAGAAATGAAAGCCACCGATATGAATCATTATCAATTTTTATTGGGATGCGGAAGTTCCTTTTGGATAAAACCAAGGGCAAGAAAAGAATAATCTTCATTTCTGCCAGAAGTTACCTTGATTATTTTTCAACGCGAAAATGGCTATCGGCAAATGGCTTAAATCCTGATTGTATAATTCTGGTAAGAAGAGCTGAGGATAAGCTGAATTATATAAATGAGCTGTTAAGTAAGGGGATATCTACAGTTTACATTGATGACCTGAGTTATGGACATGAGTTTGGTGAGATGAAATTGTATGAAAAAGTAATATCAAAATTGAAAAAACTTCCAATAAAATATTTAGGTGTTAAAGAAATAGAATTAATCAATTCAGCTTATGAAACCAGTAATAAAGGTGCTAAAAAGGGTATCACGTATTTTAAGAATTATAGTAGCAATTAAATGGCTAAAGCTATGGAGCCTATACGATTCAAATAGCGAAATCATAGTGTGGGTTCCCTTTAAGTCTATCAAATATTTTGGTTCTGATGCATTTATTTGGGATATGGCAACAATTGCTGGTTTAATTGAAGAAAATAAAAGAATAAAGATTGTGTCAAGTCTGGCCATTGGGAAGTACCATAACAAGAAGATATTTTTTTCGATAAGTAACAGATACAATATATACAAGTTTGATAATTACACGCATATCTTATCGCATATTACTATGCAGCTTGAACAGCAGGGTAATTCGGTGTTCCCGAAACATTGTGAAACAATGCTATGGGAAAATAAAACCTACATGCATCAGGTATTTTATGTGGAGGGTGTGAATGAGCCCAAAACAAGAATTTTTGAGTCGATTGACGATTTACTGAAAGCTAATATTCACTTTCCATTTTTGATTAAAGCAGAGCATTCTTCATCTTCAGAAGGGTTATATAAAATATCATCATATGAAGATCTTGCTGATCTTGTATCAAACAAAAAGTTTGTTGCTGAGAACAGGCATATTATAGCGCAGGAGTTAATCAATATGAGGAAGGACCTTAGGGTTATTCTGGTGAAAGGAGAGATCTTACTTCATTATTGGAGAATAAATTTAAATGAGGAGTGGAAGCCAACCTCTACAAGTTACGGAAGTAAGGTAGATTTCGATTACTTTCCGGAACAGTGGAGAACGCATATTATAGAAACCTTTAAATCGCTAAAAATAACGACGGGAGCCTTTGATGTAACATGGGAAAACGATGATTTAAGTACCAAGCCTATTTATTTGGAAGTAAGTCCGTTTTACCAGCCTAATCCAAAAATGGAATTGAAAAAGAAGGCTTATGCCTTTTATAAACAACATTTCAGTTTATTTAATTCATGGGATGTAAAGTACGTGAATGTTGTTTTTGATATTAAACATAAACAGGTAAAGGCATACCTGGAAGACGCTTTAGCGAATTAAGTTCTCTTATAATTTTCCTCTCAAATAAATTAGTTTATGAAAGTAAATAAGCGGGTGATTTTAATGACTCCGTCTATGAGCAAAGGCGGAGCCGAGACCCAATTGCTGAAAATTGCATCATTTCTGCAATCAAAACATCATAAGGTGTTGATCATTTCTTTAAAACCAATTGATGAATTTAATGGCGATATCAGAAAGTTGGGGTTGGAAGCACTTTTCTTAAGGGATTGGTTGCGTTATCCGATTTCAAATATTCAGTCACTTTATAAAACTGTTAAGAGATTTAGACCAGATGTAATTATTGCTTTTATGTTTGTTGCAATAATATTTGCGCGTTTACTAAAACTTAAACTGAATTTTAAGTTAATCTCTACCATCAGAATATCAGTAATGCCAAAAAAGTGGTACATGCCATTTAAACTTACTGATGGATTAGATGATGTGATAGTTTATAACTCTTTTGCCTCGATGACGAATTTTGAAAAGCAAAAGTTGGTTAGCAAAAGGGGGATTGTGATTCCTAATGGAATTGCTATACCTGAACATACTAAAACGGGTAATGACCTAGTAAATGATAGTTTTAAATGGATATGTATAGGCCATTTTAGATGGAATAAAGACTATCTGACTTTATTTAAAGCAATAGCCTTATTGAAACACAGAAATTTTACAGTTGATATTGTTGGCGACTTAAATGGAGAGTTGTGGCCGAAGAAAACTATTGAAGAATTAAATATTCAGGACTATGTAAATATTATGGGTTTTAGGAAAGAAACACATACTTATTTAGGTCAGTCGGATGCCTTTGTACTTTCTTCATTTTCGGAGGGTATGCCCAATGCGATTCTTGAAGCTATGGCATATGCAAGACCCACGGTTGTTACAGATATAGATGGAAATCATGAGCTGATTGAGAAAGCTCAGTGTGGACTGTTGTGCGAGAAACAGAATGAGCAAGATATGGCTAATAATATGTTAAAGATAATGGATATGTCTGTTGCTGATAGGGAGGCTCTTGGGACTAAAGGACGGCAACACATTAAGGACGGATTTAGTGAGGAGAAGGTGATGGGGGAATGGATGCAGTTAATTGACAGGTTAGCTATTTAGAATTGACATAATATGTGTGGAATATTTGGAACAATAAACTATGAATACCCCATAGAGAAAAGTATGATCTTTAATGGGTTATTGCATAGGGGGCCTGATGAACAGGGGCATTATTCGTTGTATAATGTAAATCTTTACCATACCAGGTTGGCAATCCAGGATCTAAGTGTAAGTGGGCAACAACCTATGCAGTACAAGGGCTTGGTAATTGTTTTTAACGGGGAGATTTATAACCATATGGAACTTAGAGAAAAGTATGGTCTTAAAGCTTCTTCAAACTCTGATACACTGACCATACTTATGATGTTTGAGTTGATGGGAATGGATATGCTTGAAGAGTTTGATGGAATGTTTGCATTTGCATTGTATGATTCTCTAAATTTTAGAATGTATCTGGCACGGGATAGGGCAGGTAAAAAGCCACTATACGTTTATAATAAAGCAAAAACATTTGTTTTTTCATCAGAACTAAATGTATTGTATAAAAAATGCAGGCCTGAAATAGATTATTCTTCACTTGCAGACTATTTGTATGTAGGGCATCATTATAGAAAGGCTACCCCATATCTTTTGGTAAATGAACTTGAAAATGGACATTATTTAAGGATTGATACACTTACTGGTCTTTGCGATGATGTTTGCTGGTTTAAGATCGAAGATTTTTATAAAACAGAAAGATATCCTGATTATGATGACTCAGTAGCCCAGCTTGATGGTATACTTAAAACTGCTGTTAAAAGCAGAATTGATAGCTCGGATTTAGATGTTGGATCTTTTTTAAGCGGAGGAATTGACAGTGGACTTGTAACTGCAATGGCAGCTGAGCAAAGCTCAAAGCTTAAAACATTTACTGTAAAAGTTCCAGGGTCTTTTGATGAATCGGCCCTGGCAGAGAAGGTTGCCAGGAAATATGGGACAGATCATACTGTTGTGGAAATAGATTTTTCTGATTTAACAAATGATATAGAAAAGATTATTTCAAATCATGGGGAGCCCAATTCTGACAATTCAGCAATCCCGAGTTATTATGTAGCAAGAGCGGCAAAGAAGCATATTACAGTAGTTTTAAATGGAGATGGCGCGGATGAATTATTTGGAGGGTATAGAAGGTATGTTCCTTTTAAGCATGTAGATTTTTTTAATCCAAATCAGCTTACAAGGATTACTTCGAAAATTTTAACCAATATATTACCTGTTGCAAACCAAAAGCAAAGTAATTACAACTATCTATACAGGCTATTGAAATTTGGAGGTTATTCGGACCTGATTAAAATCTATTGTTCAGCCTCGTCTGATCTTTTTGTTGGCTTTGAAGATGCCTTTATTGAAAGGCCAAAAATGAAAATTATTTCAAATGATCTTGCAAGAATTAATGATTACTCAATATCTCCATTAAAGAAATTATTGCTGATGGATTTTGATTCGATGCTATTCAGTAGGTTACTCACTAAAATGGATATTGCCACAATGGCTCATTCACTGGAAGGAAGAAGCCCATTTTTGGCGAAGGAGGTTCTTGAATTTGCGCCAGGTTTGCCAGATAATTTTAAAATAAAGAAGCTTCAGACCAAAGATATTTTAAGAACACTAGGGAAGAAGTACTTGCCTTCTGAACTTATTGAGCAACCTAAGAGGGGTTTTGAAATACCGCTGAAAAAATGGGTGGATAATGAACTTAAGGAAATTATAAATACATATTTGATGGCTCCGGATAATTTGTATTCCAAAATTATCAAAAAAGACTTCATAATGGACCTTATGGCCAGAAAGATTAAGATTTCTGACGAAAGAAGGGCCAAAATACTCTTTTGTGTATTCAGTCTGGAGGTATGGCATAAAAGCCTTTAACTCTCTAAATCTATAAATCTAAATTTAAAGCAATCGTTATGAAAGTATTGGTTACCGGTACAGCCGGTTTTATTGGGTATCATTTAACAAAATATTTGTTGGAAAGAGGCGATGAAGTGATAGGAATTGATAATATCAATGATTATTATGATGTAAATTTAAAATATGGGAGGCTTGCAGAAACAGGAATTAATGGTTTATTATTAGAGTACGGGAAGGCTTTGAAGAGTACTAAGTATCCAAATTATCAGTTTGTTAAATTGGATCTTACGGATCACGGCAAGATGAAAAAGTTATTTAAAGGTTGCCATTTTGATGCAGTTTGCAACTTAGCGGCGCAAGCTGGGGTAAGATATAGTTTAACTAACCCAAGAGCTTATATTGATTCAAATATTACTGGATTTCTTAACATTTTAGAATGCTGTAGGACACACAATATTAAACATTTGGTATATGCAAGTTCTTCAAGTGTGTATGGGTTAAATAAGAGAATGCCATTTTCGGCAAGTCATCAGGCAAATCATCCGGTATCAATATACGCCGCTACAAAAAAGAGCAATGAACTAATGGCTCACACTTATAGTCACTTATTCAAGCTTCCAACAACAGGGCTTCGTTTTTTTACAGTTTATGGACCTTGGGGTAGACCAGACATGGCTCCATTCCTTTTTACAAAAGCAATTTTGGAACATAAGCAAATTGATATCTTTAATAATGGGAAAATGAAGCGGGATTTTACTTACATAGATGATATTGTGGATGGGATAGTTCGGGTAATAGATCATCCGGCAAAGAAAAGTGTTTTATGGGATGCTGCGGTTCCAGATCCATCAAGTTCAAATGTACCCTACAGAGTTTTTAATATAGGAAGAGGGGAATCAGTAGATTTGTTAGAATTTATATCTGAAATTGAGAAAAATATAGGTGAAATAGCTAGTAAAAATTATATGCCAATGCAAAATGGTGATGTTGCTGAAACATGGGCAGATATATCGGTAATGAAGAAAATGTTAGCCTATAGTCCGAAAGTTTCTGTGTCAGAAGGAGTAAGAAATTTTGTTGATTGGTATAAAGAATTTTACATGGTAACAAAAAACAGACAGAGTCATTTGGAAACTGCTGTGTACCATTAAAAATTCTCTCTTAAAACTATACGAAAAAATATTGATAATTTTTAGTTTTTGAAGGAGTATATTGTAAATCTGATGTTGCGTTAGTGTTTTGTGACAGAAAAATTACATTAATACGTGTGTTTAAACATGCTTTTTTTAGTTAAAGAGTAGTATAATATAAATAATATATCACTATTTTAAATTAATTTAAAATTTATAATCTGAAAATATTTTAACTTATTAATGCCTGAGATAATAATTAGTAATATCTGATTAAGTAAAAGGATATTCCGATTTCTGATTGATAATTCTTTCGTTTTAATAATTAAATCTCTGAGATTTCCTAAAGTTATGAAGGAGATAAAAAGCTGTTTTCTTTAGAGAAAATCATCGATTTTCCATAATTTTTGAAGTGTATATTGACGCGTGTTTTCACGTTACCATTGTATACTTTTAAAAATTCAAATGGAAAGAAAAAACAAAACATCAAATCGACTGTCCATGAGCCTTCTATTGCTGTTAGTTGTATTAACTTTTAGTAAATGTAAAAAAGGCTCGGATGCGGCAAACCCAGAAAATCCACTAACGCAGACCGAAACAAATTTGGCTGCTACAAGCACCACAAGTGGAGTTAAATCATTAGAAACTTTTACAATTGCAAGCGATGGTGGTTTCGCTTACAAAATTTACGATGTTCCTGGAACAGGAGACTCAGGAAGTCAGCCCACAATTTCAACACTTAAGGTCTTTGAAAATGGTAAAGAACTTGGTCCTGCTCATTCAAATCATGCTGAAATCAGAAGCCTTGGTAAAGGACGTTACAGTCATTGGTTAAACAGCTTATATATCTCTGCTTCAGATAATAGCGATCCAAGGACTAATGGCCGCAAGTACACTTATTCATTAGATGGGAGTACCAGTTCAGTAGTGACCCCTCCGGTAACTAATCCAATTGTGCCACCAGTAACAGCTCCGGTAGAAAGTGGTGCGATTATTGGCTATGCAATGGTGGATGGGAAAACAACAGGTGGTACAGGTGGACAAACTATTGTTGTAACAAGTTACGCTGCTTTAAAATCAGCTGTTTCATCAAATACAGCTGCAATTATCAAAGTATCTGGGAAAATTACAGGAACAGGCTTTGTAAGCGTAGGATCCAATAAAACCATACTAGGTGAAAAAGGATCAAGTTTGGAGGGTGTTGGTTTATTAATGTATGGAACCAGCAATGTAATTATCCGTAACATGACGATCAGAAATGTTGTGACCTATTCTAACATTGTTATAAAAGAAGGTGCTCATCACGTATGGGTTGATCATTGCGATTTATCATCTGATAGAAACCACGGATGGGATTATTATGATGGCTTGTTAGATGTTGGTAACAGAGCTGATTATGTTACTTTATCGTACAATAGGTTACATGATAATCATATTCCAATGCTAATTGGTTTTGGAGATAATAATACTAATGATATAGGTAAACTTCGTGTTACTGTATATAAGAATTATTTCTACAATGTTTCTGAAAGACAACCTTGCACAAGATTTGGATATATGCATGTATTTAACAACTACATGCAAAATGGTAGCGGATATGGGATTGGTGTAACAATGGGAGCAACTGTTAGAACAGATAATAACTACTTTGAAAATCAACAATATCCAATTTATACTGAGTTTAATGCAAAACCAGGTTTTGTAAGTGGTGCAAGTACCAATATCTATAAAGGAAGTGGTGCAAACAAAATTTCAACGGCAGCATCTACATGGGTACCAACCTATGAATACAAATCAGAGCTTATTCCTGCAGCAAATGTTCCTGCAGTTGTAATGGCAAATGCCGGAGCAACTTTGACTCTATAAACAATAAAATAATTTTCAGTTTATTTAACATCTCATTTTGATGTTATCCTATTTAAGGGCCGGTTAAACAACTTAGTTGTTTAACCGGCCCTTAAATATTTACCTATAAATTTAAATCAACATGATAAAGGAAAGAAAGATAATCTTGATCTCATGCGATTCTCCACGTTCATTGCTGGATTTCCGAGGTAAATTGATAGAGGCACTAATTGTAAAACATGAAGTGATAATTTTTACACCCAAAATTGAACATGAGGGGATTAAAGATAAGCTGGATGAAATGGGTGTAAGGGTATATGAGAATGAATTGAATCCGAGTAATGTATCGGTAGTTTCTGACATCAAGTATCTTTTTGAGTTACGTAAACTGATTAAAGCCACTAAACCTGATGTTTTCTTTCCATATACTTTTAAGCCCGTTATTTATGGTTCTTTTGTAGCGAGGTTTTGCAGGGTAAATCACATAACCCCAATGCTAACCGGATTAGGGTATAATTTTTTAAATGTTGGTTCAAGGAAAACACTGGTTCAGAAAATAACAAGGATCCTATTGAAATTAAGCCTTAAGGCAAGTAAAAGGTTACAGATTATTTTCCAGAATAAAGATGATTATAATACGCTAATTAGGGCAAATATTATTACAGATAAAAATATAGCTCATGTGGTTAATGGTTCAGGAGTAGATTTGTCTCATTATGAATATTCTCCGCCGGATCTGGATAATATTAGTTTTTTAATGATTTCACGACTGATTAACGCGAAAGGAATTAAGGAGTACTACTATGCAGCAAAACAGATCAAACAAAAGTTTCCGGAAGTAGTTTTCAAATTAATTGGACCGTATGAGGATAATATTGATGCGATTAGTCCGGATTTGTACTCAAAAATTAAAACCGATGGAACTATCCAATACTTTGGATTAGTTGATGATGTAAGACCATATATAAACCAATCTTCCGTAATTGTATTACCGTCTTACTATGGCGAAGGAGTACCAAGGTGTCTTTTAGAGGGTATGGCAATGGGAAGAGCAGTGATTACCTGCAACTCGGTCGGATGTAGGGAAACAATTAATCCGCTCTTAAGAAAGGCAAATGGCTTTTTAGTGCCAATAAAAGATATTAAGCAATTGGCAGCTAAGATGGAGTACTATATAAGGCACACAGATGATATTGCAAGATTTGGCTTAAACGGCAGAAAATATGCAAGTGAAAAGTTTGATGTAAATAAAGTGAACCAGACTATGGTTAACATTCTGGAAGGAGCTTAATCCTATCTACCTATAGGAAATCATAAAAACAGCGCACCTTAAAAGATAAAAATACATGTCTTATCAATGCTTAATTGTCCGCACTAAGGCGGAATGGGATGCTTATGTAAAGCGTTCCTATAATTATGAAGTATACCATACTTGGTATTATCACTCTTTAAATATGGAAGGGGAACCTGTCCTGTTTATTTATGAAGAAGAAAGCCTGTTTATCGCTTTCCCATTGATAAAAAGAAATATCGAAGAATCATCTCAGTATGATATGACTTCTGTTTATGGGTATGCAGGGCCAATATCTAACATAGATTTTGTGGATATTCCACCAAGCACTATTGAATGCTTTAAGCAGGAGTTTAGTAATTTTCTGAAAGTTGAGCAATGTGTTTGTGCCTTTACCAGGTTATATCCCTTTTTAAATCAACAATGTTTATTGGAAAATATTGGGGGGGTATTTCCTAATGGGAGTACGATTTACATGGATTTGTCCTTGAGTATTGAAGATCAAAGGTCACGTTATGACAAAAGGTTAAAAAGACAGATCAAAAAACTTCGGGAATCCGGATACACTATTAAGAAGGCTGTTAGCTCCCATGAGATAGCTGAATTTACAGAAATGTATCACAAAAATATGGATAGGCTGGGAGCTAACAAGAGCTATTATTTTGACGAGAAGTACTTTGCCGGGTTGTTGAATGAGAATGAATTTAAAAATGAACTTGTACTTATTTACGATGGGAATGAAATGATTTGCGGTGCATTGATATTGATTTCAGAGAATGTAGTGAGAAATCATTTGTCGGCCACATCTGAGAAGTATCTGAAAGAATCTCCAAGTAAATTGTTAACGGATGAAATTAGCTTAATTGGCAGGAAACTGGGGAAAAAGATATTTCATTTGGGAGGTGGAGTAGGAGGAAAAGAAGATTCACTTTTTAAGTTCAAAAGTCACTTTTCTGATTTAAGAATTAACGATAGAATCTGGTGTTATGTTAATGACCAGGAATCTTATAATGAGCTAATACATAAAAAAGGGTTAGAGCTAAACGAACAGTCTACTTTCTTTCCTGCATACCGCCAAACTAAAAAATAACCGCTAAAATTTACGCACATGAACAATAAATTTGATTATTCGGAAGCTAATACCAAAATATTTGATAAGGTAATCAGTGAATATGGTTGGATCACTTATGAAAATGCCTTGAGTGATGAATTGGTTAATGAGATTAATGATTCATTATTGCCAGCTTATGAGGTGAGACACAAAATTCAGGAAGCCAACGGTATTGCGAAAAATATGGATGGAACCTTGCATCATCTTGTTGAAAAGCAGTTGTTTACATTGAAGTTTTTAGAGCAAAAACATGCGCATGAACAAATTATACATTTTTTAAAAGGAAACTATATCCTTAACTCATTAGGAGCTGTGATTAATGTGAAAAATGCACAGCCTTATGTTCAGAATATTCATAGAGACATCAGAACGTTTACTGGGTCGTTTAAATTAATGATTCAAATGATGGTTATTCTTGATGACTTTACGGTAGACAATGGTGCTACCTATTTATTAACAGGATCACATCAGTATGATAAAAAGCCGGATGACCAATACTTTTTTGACAATGCAGATAGGGCTTTAGCTAGAAAAGGCAGTATCATTTTATTTGATGCTAATTTATGGCATGCTGCAGGTAAAAATTATACTGATAAACCTAGAAGAGCATTGACCCTTGCCTATACCAAACCTTTTATGAAGCAGCAAATGGATTATCCTAGGTTGTTAGGTTATGATTTCGGCCAGGAGCTTAATGATCACCTTAAGCAAGTTATTGGATACAATGCAAGGATTCCTGCAAATCTAAATGAGTATTATCAACCTGTTGAGAAAAGAATGTATCAAAGAAACCAGGAGTAACCATACTCTGCTCAATTTGTTCGGAATATTTTAAACCCTAACGTTAATTAATTTTAAAAAATGCAAAATCAATATTCAAATAAAATGAAATCCATTGGAGGTTATTTGGAGCTGCAACTTTCTGGTGGAGAGGAGTTCTATTCATCCTTAATAAAATTAAATACTGCTAGAAATGCGTTTGAATATATTTTAAAAGTAAAACGGTACAAATTGGTTCATATGCCTTACTACACGTGTAATGTAATGCTGGAGCCACTTAAAAAATTGGGTGTTCAGTTTCAGTATTACACTATTGACGAACATATGGATCCAGTGCTTGATTTCGAGGTAGGTCCGCAAGAGTGTCTGCTTTATACCAACTATTTCGGATTAAAGCAGGACACTGTGATAAGATTAAGCAAACAGTTTGAGAACCTAATAATAGACAATTCTCAGGCATTTTTTTCAGAACCACTGGAAAATGTAGATACGATTTACTCTTGCCGGAAGTTTTTTGGAGTATCTGATGGGGCATACCTTCAGTCGACTAGTGATGTGAGGCTAAAATTAGAAAGAGATGTATCTGTAGAAAGGTTCTCTCATCTGATAAAAAGTATAGATTTAGGGATAGAAAATGGTTACGAAGATTTTGTAGTAAACGACTCTTTTCTTTCCAATAACCCAATTCGTAGGATGTCTTTGTTAACTCAAAGAATTTTATCGGGTATAGATTATAAAGCTTGTAAGTACAGAAGGAACTCGAATTTTATGTACCTGCACGATTATCTTGAAAATTACAACGACTACTCATTTGATGCCTCTTCTGTAAACGGCCCAATGGTATATCCATTGCTCACTTCATCTACAGAGATAAGAAACAAACTAATTGAAAAAAGAATATATGTTCCTACCTATTGGCCTAATGTGCTGGAATGGACCACCAAGAGAATGTATGAGCATTACCTGACAACACACCTTATTGCTATCCCTATAGACCATCGTTATACACATTCAGAAATGAAACGCATACTTAATGTATTAAAGACAATATTATGACGGAGAACATTTTTTTAAGACCGCTTGTGGTGGAAGACGCTAATGTGTCATATAAATGGCGCAATAATCCTGATGTATGGAAGTATACTCTCTTTAATCCTAAGGAGCCAGTTACATTGAATGTGGAAATAGCATGGCTAAAGAACACATTAAATAAACCAGATGAAAAGAGATTTGCTATCTGTTTAACTAAAAACGGTCGGTACATAGGGAATGTCCAGTTGATAAAAATTTTAGATCAATCGGCTGAGTTTCACATTTTTATTGGAGATTCTGAATACTGGGGTAAAGGGATAGGAGAAAAAGCAACAAAGCATGTGCTTGACTATGCATTCCTTACCTTAAAATTAAATAAGGTAAGTCTTGATGTTCATACAGAAAATACGTCGGCAATTAAAATATACAATAAGAATGGTTTCTCCTGCATTTCACATCATGATAGTTTTATGAAAATGGAAGTAATTGCCGATGATTACATGGCTAAGTATAAATTATTCGGAATGAGGCATATCATTAAACTTGATGAGGAAGAAGAATGGAAGAGCTTGGTGAAAAGAGCTTTGAAATATGATTTTTACCATTCGTGGACCTATCATCTGCTGGACAATAACAATGGAGTACCCATGTTATTTGTCTATGAAATGGGCGAGGATTTTATAGCTATGCCGGTAGTGAAAAGACATATTCAAGACTCTGAATATTTTGATATGAGCTCAGTTTACGGGTATAGCGGACCCATTTCAAATAAAGATTTTGACGAATTACCAGCAGATTTTGTTTGTCGTTTTAGAACCAGCTTTCTGGATTTTTTAAAAGATGAAAAGATAATTACTGTATTTACCAGATTGAATCCTTTTCTGGATCAGAGATCATTAATGGAGGGCTTTGGTGGTGTTGTGGATAACGGCAAGGTGGTGGTTTTAGATCTTACAAAGTCAATTGAAGAGCAGAGAAGTGGTTATCAGGAAAGATTAAGCAGAAAGATCAGGCAATTGAGAAATAAAGGTTTTTATGTTAAAGAGGTTAATACGTCTAAGGATATTAGAATTTTTTATGACCTCTATACTGCAAACATGATGCGTCTAGATGCCTTAGATACTTATTATTTTGATGAGGAATATTTTAAAATCCTGCTTAATTCAGACGAATATGATGCCAGGCTGCTGTTTGTTTATGATCGAAATAATTATCCCGTATGCGGTGGAATTGTAGTGATAACAAATGACATCATGCAAGCACACCTACTAGGAACAAGAGAAGAATATCTCAAAGATTCACCTGCCAAATTGCTAAATGAAGAGGTTAGTCTACTTGGCCGGAAACTGGGTGTAAAACAGTACAACTTAGGGGGTGGACTGGGTTTTAAGGAAGATTCCTTATTTAGATGGAAAGTCAACTTCTCAAATCATACTTTAGACTACCAAAGTTGGCGTTTTGTTGCCAATCCGGAAATTTATACCTCAATGCTATCTCAACAGGACATCGATATTAGTTCTGAAATTGATTTCTTCCCTCTCTATAGGCTTCAAGTTAATAAAGCTTAATCATTTCATCTATTTAACGTTTAATGACATGAAAAAAATTCTATTTTGCGAAAAAGTATACTCAAGATGGCTGATTCTACTTATAGATCAACTTATTGTAACAATCTCTCTTGCTGCATCATTACTTGTAATTCAAAAAGAGGATTTAAACGAAGTATTTAGCAACAGCTTTCTTCTGTATGTGGGTATTTACAATTTAATCACTATCGGGGTTTTTGTAAGTATGCGAATACATACCGGAATAATTAGATACTCTAGTGTTGATGATATTTTCCGCGTATTCAAGGCCGTACTATTGGCTAGTTTAGTGTTTGAAGCAGTGACCTATCTATTTTTATCTGCTTATTTTGAATTTAATAATAAGTGGTTTATTCCAATGTTAATTATAAACTTCTTTATTTCCGCTTCTATGCTTATTGCACTTAGGATAGGCGTAAAGCAGTTGTTTCATTACCTAAAAGATCTTGAAGTTGTAGCCAATGAGGTTCTTTTAATCTATGGAGCGGATAGGGCATCGCTATTAATTAAGCAAGGACTAGACTCCTCTTCAGAAAGAAATTTTGTGATACTGGGCTTTATAGATGATAATCCCGATCGTAGGAATAAACATATAGAACAAAAAAGGGTATATGGCTCTGATGCTATCCAAGACTTAAAAAACAAGTATGGCGTAGAGAAAATGATCGTTGCCGAAGACTGCTTGGATATTGATGGAAGAAAGGCTGCGATAGAAAGATGTATGGAATGTGGAATAAGAATTATATCTGTCCCGGCTTCAAATCATTGGTTGAAAGGAAAATTGAAATTAAGCCAACTTCCTGATTTGAGAATTGAGGATTTGTTGCAAAGGGATCCGATTAATATGGAAGGAGAAAATATTAAGTCAGAACTTAAAGGTAAGAGAATTTTGATTACTGGTGCTGCCGGATCTATAGGCTCGGAGATTGTTCGTCAGGTCTTAAAATGCAATCCGCAACTATTGATTTTATGTGATCAGGCAGAGACGCCACTACATGAAATGCAGTTAGAAATTGAAGATACTTTTAAGAGTAATGTTTGTGAATTGTTTATAGTAAATATTCAAAACTACGGAAGACTCAAAAACTTGTTCGAGACTTATAGGCCTGAAATAATATTTCACGCAGCAGCTTTAAAGCATGTACCGATGATGGAGCATAATCCTTCTGAAGCAATTTTAACTAATGTGATGGGTACTAAAAATCTCGCAGATCTGGCAATTGATTATGATGTTGAAAAATTTATCATGATATCAACTGATAAGGCTGTTAAACCAACGAATGTTATGGGCGCATCAAAAAGAATCGCAGAAATCTATATTCAGTCGTTACAAAATTATCAAAATGATGTAGTTCATAGAACAAGATTTATTACGACCAGATTTGGAAATGTACTGGGGTCAAATGGGTCAGTTGTTCCACGGTTTAGGTCGCAAATTGAGGCAGGAGGTCCCGTTACTGTTACTGATCCAAACATTACCAGATATTTTATGACCATTCCAGAAGCAGTGCAATTAGTGCTGGAGGCCTCTGTAATGGGCAAAGGAGGGGAGATATTTATTTTTGATATGGGCGAGCCAATCAAAATTCTGAATTTGGCCATAAATATGATCAAGTTAGCTGGGTTTGTGCCTTACACTGATATTAAAATTTGTTTTACCGGATTAAGACCTGGTGAAAAGCTGTATGAAGAGTTGTTAAATAAAACCGAAAAGGTACTTCCAACTTATCATGAAAAAATTAAAATATCAAATGTAATTTATTACCCATACGACTATGTACAACGAAAAATAGAAGAGTTACTAACATTGAATCGCTTAAATGATGACCAAAAAGTGGTTCGAAAAATGAAGGAGATTGTTCCTGAATATGTAAGTACGAATGTTAACTATCAAAGTATTGAAGTCGTAAATGTGGAAACTGGGGATCTAATGGATGTTAGTGTTGAACCAGGAGTGAGCTAAGATTACTGCTTTTTATATCTATATGTCTACCTAAGAAATATTGAAATAATAAAAGCAAATTATATGGGATCAAGTTTTAAAGAAATTTCCGTTATGCAAGTTTGTGCGGAAATTAGTTTATGGTCTTATTGGGACATAGACTTGGTATGTCGTTTTGCAAATAATGAATTTTTTAAATGGTGTGGTAAAACTCCTGAGGAATTGTTAGGCATAATTAGCTTAAGGGTTTTGTTTAATGGTCACTTTCATGAATACCACCTGCCATACGTGAATAAGGTCCTAGAAGGTCATTTGCAAAAGTATAATTCAGAAATTAAGATGATAAATGGCCAAAAATGTCCGGTAACTATAATTTACTATCCTGATATAGAAAATGGAAATGTAGTCGGTTTTTTCGCAAATATCTATAATAAAAACTTATCTGGTTCAGAAGATGAAAAATTCTTAACTGATCAATTTCATATGAATCAGGAAACAATTTTGAGCCATGATACCGCCGGTAACAAGAGCCATCAAATTGCAGATTATCTGGGCACGTTAATCTTATCTGGTTTTCCTAAGATTGAGCATCTATCCATTTTACATAATATTTCTGCGTCAAAATTAATGCGCGACTTTAAAACTACCTACCAGACGAGCCCTTACCTATATTTCAGACGATTACAGATGGAGTTTGCTGAACAATATATTAGCAGAACAGGCTGCAGTAAAAAGCAAATGGCATTTATGCTTGGTTTTTCAAATCCTGCAAACTATACGCTTTGTTATAATCGCTATAAAAAGAGTAAAGTTGAAAAAACAGGGAAAAGAGCTTTGGTGACTGATATTGATGAAAAGAACAAAATTCTGATAACTCAATTTCCTTTACCTGTTGCAATGTTTGATCTGGAAATGAATTATTTATTGGCATCGAAACAATGGATGAAAGAATTTGATTTTCAGGGGAGCACTCTGGTTGGGTTGAATTTTCTTGATGCATTTACAGAAAACAGTCCTGATCTTATCACATTTAAAAAGAAAATGAATAATGGAAAAATAGAGGATTGTGTGGGGACTTATTACTTTATAAACAATGGACATCGGTTAAAGTGTATGGTGAATCTTTGGCATAATGAAAACATGGAAGTAAGTGGGGTTATTATATATATTACTTGATTATAAAAAGTTTGGTCATTAAAAGTAAGTTTATGACAATGAGTAGGTTCACGTATTTCTTTCTGTTAAATATCTTTGACTGTAAGATTTTTAGAACCTTTATTTTGATGCTCAGACTCACTAGAACTTTCCAGA
The DNA here is from genome assembly GCF_002736205.1 of Pedobacter ginsengisoli. Lineage (NCBI taxonomy): Bacteria > Pseudomonadati > Bacteroidota > Sphingobacteriia > Sphingobacteriales > Sphingobacteriaceae > Pedobacter > Pedobacter ginsengisoli. The sequence goes on from NZ_CP024091.1 coordinate 1,559,907, forward strand.
TTTAAACTTTAAAAGCTACTACATTAAAAACGTCCCTAACGTTTGATTTGATAACTATTTAATTATTGAGGTTATGGAACATAACGCCGGTGAGATTGTTGAACTAGCTGTTCGACGACAAAATGTAAATATTAGTGAACTATCCAGACGTTTACAGGTAAATAGACGGACCCTGTACAATTGGTTTAGACAAAAAAAACTTCATACGGACGTGATCTTTGAGATCGGAAAAGTCATAAATTATGATTTTACACATGATTTTGAAGGAGAACTGAGTGGTTTTGGTTTTAAAGAAGATTTAATCCAGTATAAAAATGAGGGACAGTCAGATCATACCAATTCAGTATATTACTGGATGGAAAAATATATTGCCTTATTAGAGGATTATAAAAAATTAGTAAGAAAAAGCTCTTTGTCGTAAGCAAAGGGCTTTTTTTATTTTAATTTATGGGCCGTTTCCATATATTCTTATCGGGATAATCAATAATCATGTGGTGATATTTAGGTGTCTTAGCCTAATCCTTTTGATTATTAGCAAACATTCTTAAAAATTGGCTTTTCCTTATTAACCCAAGCCTCAGTCTTTTTTAGCTTTTAAGGAACCTCTTTCTCCTTTTCAAATTAAAACAAAATTATCCTTCTCCGGCTCGGCAGTTTTGAGTTAGGGTATTTGGTTTTTATACCGCTTTAGATTAAGACAAATAAATATATAGATCTCTATGCAAGCGTTATTTTGATAAAAAAGTTCTAAATTGCACAAGAAATTCAGATTGATGAAAACATACATTTTACTAATATTGTTTGGTTTGACCTTTAGTACCTTGGCAAATGCTCAAAAAAAGATTCCAACTGCTCAGGAATTAACAGTTAAAAATATAGATGAATTGAACGAACGGTTGGCACTAAGTCCTACTCAGAAAAGTGTAATCTATAACTATGTATTTGATATGTACAGACAGCAGCTTGAGCTTGTGAAAAAGCAACAGGCAGGTACCTCTAAGGAAGATGATGTAACAAAATTCTATAAGTTTCAGAATGAAACAAATGATAACATCAAAAATATATTAAAGGGAGATCAGATAGCCGAATTTGATAAGTTACAGGAGGAACGTTTAAACGGAGATAATAAGAAGAAAAAGGGAAAGAAGGGAAAAAATAAGGAAGATGAAACTGTAACTGGTATTTCTGGACTTAAATTACAGAATTAATACCTTCTAAAATATTTATTTGTTATTTTAGTTAAATTTTTGTGCTATAATGAAATAATTAGCAGCTTAACCAAGCCTTCATGCGATTTTTTGCTTTAATCCTGTTATTGTCACTTTCTTTGTCTTCAGTTGCAAATGAAGGTGTTATCCAGCTTGATAAGCAGAGTTATCAGAATATAGGCAAGAAACTGATATATCTGGAAGATAAGACCGGTGAACTTACTTTAAATGAGGTTAAGAAGCTATATCAGGCAGATAAGTTTAAACAATCTAAAGATGATATTCTTAATTTTGGGAATAGTAAATCGACTTTCTGGATAAGAATACTTTACCAAAACACTACTGGTTCAGGTAGTTTTCTTGTAGTAGATGTTCCAAATCTGGAAATTGTTGAATGTTATACTACTGGCATTAATGGAAAAGCACAGGTAATAAAGTCTGGTAGCCTTAGCAATGAAATTGAAGGCGTAATTGCGAAAAATAATTTTATATTTTCTTTATCGAAACCAGATCAGGCAAACGATTTGAATGAGGTATATCTTCGCATTAAAACAAATAATTTCATGCTTGTACCAATTAAGCTTATAAGTCATGAAGTTTATATAGCAGGTTCTGCTTTAAAGCAGCATATTGAATCTATTTACATAGGAGTGCTTATTACTCTTCTATTATTAAATATCTTCCTGTATATAAGTTTGCATGAAAAGATGTATCTTTTTTATGGATTATATCTTCTCGCTGGCTTTGTTTATTTAGTGTTATATTTAAGGGGATATGCTTATTTGTTCGAATATGATTTCAGAATAATAATATATAAGTACCCACATTTCTTTCTGGCGCTATCATCTATGGCGGGTATTTTGTTTTCATGGAAATTTCTGAATCTAGATGCTTTGTTACCCCGTGTTAAACCGGTGTACTATTTTATGATGAGTTTTGCATTGGCGCTAATGATTGTGAGTTTATTGGGTTACAAAAGTACAGCAGCCTCCATGATACGATACACTACTCTTTTTATCTCATTAGGTTTAGGGGCAGTAGGTATAGTATCATGGAATAAAGGGCATCGTCCTGCTAAATTTTATATTGTTGCGTGGCTTTTTAGGGTAAGTGGTATAGTTCTGATTAACTTAAATCTATTTGGTATACTCGAATTAAGAGACTATACCTTTGAGATTTTTCCGATTACGACAACTATAGAAATGTTATTGTTAGCATTTGCATTAGGAGATAGGTATAGTATGTTAATTAGCAGTGAAAGAGAGGCAAGGGAAGGACTCATGGAACTTGTCCAAACTCAGAACCAACGATTGGAACATGTTGTGGAAGAACGAACATTAAAATTGAGTGAGACAATTGTTGAGCTTGAATCATCAAATAGGGTAAAAGATAAATTGTTTTCTATTGTGGCTCATGATCTGCGAACACCTTTTAATAGTTTAATAAGCATATTTTCTTTGAAAGATATGGGAATGTTAAACTTTGAAGAACTCAAAATGTTGCTTAATGCGAATCGAAAGAATATAGATCAGATGCGGCTTACACTTGATAACTTATTATTTTGGGCGAAAGACCAAATGAATCAGGTAAGTGTGCAATTTACAGAATTCGATCTAAAGAAACTTTCCGAAGTTTTAATGCTGGTGTATGAGCCCATAGCACAGTCGAAAAATATTAGATTGGAACTTAATGCAAACGAAGGAAGTATGGTGTATGCTGATGAGAATCAGGTAAAGCTTATTTTAAGAAATTTGATAGACAATGCAGTTAAGTTTTCGCCGGAGGATAATACAATTTCAATTAACCTGGAAAGACAACCCAAGGGGCTTAGGGTTGCAGTTCATAATGTGGTTTTAAATCCGGCTGCTGTAAAAAGTGCATTAGAAGGTGGAGAAAAGGACAGGCGAAGGTCAGATGTAGCCGGTGCTGCCAATGAATCGGGAACTGGATTGGGCCTGCAGTTATGTAGGGAATATATGAAAGCAAATGGGAGCCAACTACAACAGAACATTATAGGGAATGAAGTTGAATTATACTTTTTTTTAAAGGATAATTCAAGTAACCCTGCTGCTTAATGCCGGTGAAGTATGGTATTTTTTTCGCATATAGTTGTTCATTTACCTCATAAATCTTCACTAAAAAACAATAATAAGACCAAACACCTTCATTCTCAGTAAAGAGAAGGCTCTTTCTTTGTTTTTTATTTATTTGGTACTATTACTGACATACGCTTACGAATAACATATACCATGAAAAAACATCAAAGACGTATAAAGTCTCGGTTCTTAAATGTTAATGTAGATTTGGAAGAATATAAAGAACAAGTACGATCAGTTAAACTAGCTATTGCTATTAAGAATGTATTAGAGTTAAGAAAGATCTCTGTAGAAGAATTTGCTGTGATAATGGGAAAAGATAAGTCTACAATCAATAAGTGGTTAAGTGGAACATATTGTTTTAGCCTGAGCACGCTCTATGAAATAACGGAAGGCCTTGGTATTATATAAATAATTATTGCTTTAAAATTTTAGAAGCATTAAATTATTAAATATATCATCAAATTTTTTCATTTGATCGCTATCCCAGATCTTGTGTCTCAAATCAGGCATAACGGTAATTTTATTATAGTAGTTTATCCCCTCAATTAGCTGATTATAATATTTAGTAATGTATTTAGATTTTTTAGAATTCAATAAACTTAACTGAGCGCTGTAATCTTCAAGTTTTACTTCTAAATCTGAAAAGAAATTTTCTAAATCTTTTTTCAGATAATCTACATAAAGTCCAAGTTCTTTAATAAAAATATTAGGCCTGTTGATTCCCTTTAACAAGTTATTTCGTCCGTAAATATGTCCAACCATTTCAGCCAAACTATATTGCTTAGAAAAATAGGCGATATTAGGTCCTGGACAGATACTCACAGCTTTATTCTCTTTGGGTTTTAGAATATTCAATTTTAAGAAGTTTGAAGAACACAAACCTTCGCACAAACAGGTTTTTTCAGTAATGGAATCAATCTTTTTCTTTAATATCTTAGACTCAAGACCTAGATTTTTTAGCTGTTCTATTTTGAGTCGTTGATATTGTCTGGAAGCTGTACATATAGGCTCTGTGGTAAATTCAACATTGCTGCAGAGATACTTTTTTGTACATGGACTTCCAGGACGCCCTTTGGCAATTCTTTCTATTCTTTGAAGTTCTGCAGAACTCTTCTTGAAATTGTTAAAGGGAACTCCCAAGGGAGAAGCGTTGCTCAGATAGAAGTCGCTTTCCTGGGAATTGGCTAGGTCATCCAAAGTATGCTCATCTACATTTGTTGCCTCAGGTACTAGAAGAAATGGGCTTCCCCAGCCTGCTGCATCTAGCTCGTAATAATTAATTAAGAACTGATGTTCTTCGGCCGTGCCTATTCCTCCCTGAAATGTAACTCTTTGCTGAGGTTTCCAGTTCATATCAAAATAGATACTTTTACTTTTAAGTGCATTTAGATAAATCTGAAACAATTCTGCAAACAATTCCAATCGATTTTCTTTAAATTCCTGAAGTATTGGTCCCATAAGTAATCCATCAGTAGCGAAAGCATGTCCTCCGCAATTTAAACCAGATTCAATACGAAATTCTGATACCCAAAGACCTTTTTTTGCAAGTACCTTCGCTTGGACGATGGCCGAACGATAGTCGCTAACTTTTAATATTATTTTTTTTGTAAAGTGACCTTCTGCATTTGGGAAAAAATCAATAAAAGTCTCCATATAAGCATACAATCTTTGATTTAAACCCGCCGATATAATAACAGATGAATTAAGGTTACTATTTGCAAAACCACGTAATGCTGCTAAGGCGTCAGTATTTTCATCGCCTGTATAAATACCATTATGATGATTTGCTTTATCTACTTTTGACATTATGTTTACGTCAATATTTCCTGCAACAATACTTTTTTTCAGGTAATTCTGAATTTTCTTCTTTTCATCTCCCTGAGGCAATTGCTTCATGTGAATGAATTTTGATTTTAGAATAGAATTTTCAGGTAACAGCTCAAAGTATTTATTTAGATCGTTCTGATTTTCAAAATCCTGAGTTTTAATTTCAATTACCTGTTTATTAACTAATCCATTTAACAGATTTAAATATCTTGTAATCCTTAAGGCACGGCTGTTGGGTACTTCCTTAGGTATAGAATTATAAACTTCACCATTTCTATCAGCATGGTATTTCCTCATTCGTTCGATAAGTTCATCATCTACAATAGAGACAACGGATGATATACCATATTTGGCAACTTTTAATGGAGTATCAATTGAATAACCTAATCCAAGTACAGGAATGTGAAAAGTGTGTTGCATAAGTAACTGTTTTATTTAGCAAAGAGAATTATATTAGCATTTGCAAAATATGACCATGGTCACTAAATAAGATGATTTTGGTGGTATTGAGCTGTATCGCGTTTTATTACATTTGTATAAAGAGAAACTATGGATGGAGGTAAGTTGCTTAAGGCAATTATTGAAACTGCAATTGATGGAATTCTTACTATTGATGACCGAGGTATTGTAGAAAGTCTAAACCCTGCTGCATTAAAGCTTTTTGGCTATGCTGCTGAGGAAGTCATTGGAAATAACATCTCGATGTTAATGCCTGAGCCAGACAGAAGTGGGCATGATGGATATCTTCATCGTTATCAAAGCACGGGTGAAAAGCGAATTATTGGTAAGGGAAGAGAGGTTAAAGGTTTACGTAAAGATGGTACTACATTTCCTTTTCGCTTAGCAGTGAGTGAAGTTCATTATGATCATCGAACTATTTATACAGGATTTATTCATGATCTTTCGAAAGAAAAAGAAGCTGAACAGCGTTTAAAGGAACATGCAGCAGAATTGGAAAATTTGGTTAACGATCGGACAAAGTCTTTAAAAGAATTGGTTCAGGCATTGAGTATGGCTAAAGAAGAAGTAAGTATTTCCTTAGTTAAAGAAAAGGAATTGAATCAGCTGAAAAGTCGTTTTGTTTCAATGGCTTCACATGAATTTAGGACTCCCTTAAGTTCCATTCAATTGTCTTCAGTTCTTATTGAAAAATATGCTGCGCCATATGATAATGATAATATAAGAAAGCATGTAAGTAAAATCAAAAATGCTGTTGGAAATTTGACAACTATATTGAATGATTTTCTTTCATTGGAACGCCTGGAGGCTGGCAATGTTGAACCTTCTTTTCAATTATTTGATCTGGTAAAACTATCTGAAGAAATAACAGAAGAGATGCAAATGATAGCCAAAGAAGAACAAAATATAATTTATCAGCATACAGGTTTGGAAAGTATGGTTTATCTTGACCAAAATCTTCTTAAAAACTGTATGATCAATTTAATATCGAATGCAATTAAATATTCAGGGGAACATACTTTTATTGAATTTAATACTGAGATTACTGATAACCAATGCATAGTCACCATTAATGACAATGGAATCGGAATCCCTGAATTAGATCAGAAGGAACTTTTTCAACCTTTTTTCAGAGCAAATAATACAGGGAATATTCCGGGGACAGGTTTAGGTTTAAATATTGTGCTGAGATATGCAACTTTGATGAAGGGATTTGTAGGTTTTACAAGTACGCTTAATAAGGGAACAAAATTTACATTGTCGTTTAATAAACAGAATTGATGAAGAAGATACGGATACTTATTATTGAAGATAATAACGACATCAGGGAAAGTACTGCAGAGATTTTGATGCTTGGAAATTATGAAGTATTTCAGGCTGAAAATGGTAAAAATGGAGTTGAATTAGCAACACAGTACCTGCCAGATGTGATTTTGTGTGATATCATGATGCCAGAACTTGATGGTTATGGTGTTTTACACCTTTTGGGTAAAAAGACTGAAACCGCTGCTATACCATTTGTTTTTTTAACAGCAAAAACTGAGCGAATTGATATAAGAAAAGGCATGGAAATGGGTGCTGATGATTATTTAACTAAACCATTTGATGATGTTGAACTTTTAAATGCTATTGAGACCAGGCTAAAGAAAAGGGAGCTGCAAAAAAGTTTATATAGTGAGTCGCTTGATAAATTAGATAACCTTTTAAACAACAACAAGGGACTTGAAGAACTTACAAAAGTAATTTCTGAGAGAAAAGTAAGGCAAATAAAAAAAAGGCAGGTTATTTATTATGAAGGAGATACGGTAAATGGTATTTATCTTGTAATTACAGGGAGGGTTAAAACTTTTAAGGTTGCCAATGATGGAAGAGAATTATTAACTGGGATCTATAAACCCGATGAGTATTTTGGTGTAGCTGCATTGCTTGCAAATGAAAATTATCATGAAACAAGTGAGGCCATGGAGGATACATCGTTATGCTTGTTGCCAAAAGATTTGTTAGAACCTTTATTAAATAAATACCCTTCAGTTGCAAGTCGGTTTATTAAGCTTTTGGCGAATAATGTATTAGATAAGGAAGAACAGTTGATCCAACTGGCGTATCATTCTGTGAGAAAGCGGATGGCAGATGTATTGATACGTTTAATTAGCAATCAAGAGCTTACTTCTGGTGCTTCTTTATTAACTATATCCAGAGATAATTTAGCTGCTATGGCTGGAATGGCAACCGAGACTGTTAGTCGGATTTTAAGCGACTTTAAGGACGAGGAACTGATTGAACGAAAAGGAAGCCAGATCTTAATTCTTGACCATTCAAGACTTCAGAATATGAAAAACTGACGAAGATCACTAAATTGAGGTGATCAATCTCATTCTTTAAAAGGGTAGCACCGTTTAATTTTGATAGATAAATTCAAAAGAATGAGAGTTATAGCATATAGTATTAAATCGACAGAAAAGGAGCCCCTGGCGATAGCTAATCACAAAAAGCATGAAATTACGCTGATATCCAATTCATTGTCGGTAGAAACTATATTTTACGCAGAAGGAAAGGATGCTGTAATTGTTTTTACAGATGATGATGTATCGGCTAAGGTAATTAATAAGTTAGCTGATTTTGGTATTAAATATATTGCTACCAGATCAATTGATAGCTCACATATAGATAGGCAAGAAGCAGATAAACAAAATATTAAGATCTCAAGCGTTCCTGCGTTAGCTTTAAGCGGCGTTGATGAAACTGAAATTCCTATGGTGCTCGCTATGGAAACTATCAATAATCTAGATAGGTGGGAAGGCAGGAAGTGTTTAGGCGATGCGTGTATATGTTCCAGAGCCTGCGATGAAAGAAGTAACCACAAGGCTAATCTAAAAATCAGGGTGAATGATAAATAGAAGCATAAACAACGACGATAAGTATCGTGTTGCTGCTCCAAGATATACAAGTTATCCAACTGTGCCATTTTGGAATTTAGAAGAGTTTAATAAAAATAAGTGGCTAAATAATCTTATTGATACCTCCGATAAAGGTAAGGAGGGGCTCAGTTTGTATGTGCACTTACCATACTGTGAAAGTTTATGTACCTATTGTGGATGTAATACAAGGATTACTAAAAATCATGGTGTTGAAATCCCCTATATTAATGCCGTTTTAAAAGAATGGGAAATATATCGTGCTCATCTTGGTTTCAAGCCTCAAATTAAAGAAATACATCTTGGTGGTGGAACACCGACCTTCTTTAGCCCTCAGAACCTGGAATTACTAATTAATGGCCTTATTGGATCATCATCCCTACACAAGGATGCTGCTTTTAGTATTGAAGGTCATCCTAATAATACAACCGAGGAACATCTGATTCTTCTATATGAATTAGGATTTAGGCGATTAAGTCTGGGTATTCAGGATTTTGATAAAAAGGTACAGGTTATAATTAATAGAATTCAAACTTATAAATCAGTTGAACTAATAACAAAGAAAGCAAGAGAGATTGGTTATCAATCAATTAATTATGATTTGATTTATGGGTTGCCACTTCAAACGGTAAATGGTTTAAGTAAAACAATCGAGTCGGTGCTAAAATTAAAACCAGATAGAATTGCTTTTTACAGCTATGCTCATGTTCCATGGATAAAACCCGGTCAGCGTAAATATACGGAGAATGAATTACCGTCTGCTGAAATGAAAAAGAACTTATATGAGATGGGAAGACGCTTACTTACAGCTGGTGAATATTTAGAGATAGGTATGGATCATTTTGTATTAAAAACCGACAGTTTATACTATGCTGAATTAAATGGTAAACTGCATAGAAATTTTATGGGCTATACTGAACAATTTAGTCGTGTTTTAATTGGGTTGGGTGTTTCATCTATAAGTGATTGCTGGACTGCATTTGCTCAGAATGTAAAAAATGTTGAAGAATATATTCGTATCGTCGGCGCTGGAGAGTTACCAATAACAAAGGGACACATTTTAAATGATAAGGATCTTGTAATTCGAAAGCATATTTTGAATTTAATGTGTAAAGGATATACATCATGGAAGAATCCTGAAGAAATGAATGAAAATGTAACGCAAAGTATTGAAAGAGTTAAATGGCTTGCTCAAGACGGCCTGGTATTGCTTTCAGAACATGATGTTCGTGTTACCGAATATGGGAAGAGATTTTTAAGAAACATATGTATGGCTTTTGATGCGAGACTTTGGGAAAATGTGCCAAATGAGCAGCTATTTAGTGTAGCAGATTAATCAAGCTTTACTTATCTGCATTCCATTAGACTGGAATTAGGTGCTTGTGGACTTAAATAGGGGATGTTTAGTTCAAATCCCCTTAATAAAAACCAAAACCCGAGAATCAGCATGATATAGGGGACTATCTTATTGAGGGTATTTCTAAAAGTAAAGCCTGAGAAACCAACAATAATTGCTGCGCTTAACATTAGTGGCACCGTACCAACACCAAACCAGAACATGTAAATGATACCTTGTTTAATACTTCCTGTATTTAATGCTCCTGCCAAGGCGAGGTAAACGAAACCACAAGGCAGTAGCCCATTTATTATTCCAATTATCAGATGATTTAATTTATGCTTAAAAGCATAACTAAATACTTTGTTAAAAGGGCTTAATATTTTTAATGGAGTTCCTTTAATGACTGAGAATTTAAATAATCTTGAAAATGCTGCAAGTATAATTAAAGCACCGGTAAGTATGCTGATACCTTGTTGAAGTCCAGCCTGCCATATTTGTTTCCCCATTAAACCAACCAAAGCACCTAAAAAACAGTAGGAAATAATACGGCCGAATTGATAAATCAATTTATTCCAAAGTAAATGACCCCATCCTGAGTGTTTAAATGGAACAGCAAATGCTAATGGTCCACACATGCCAATGCAGTGAACAGAGCCAAGTAATCCAATAAAAAATGCTAACTTTTCATTACTCATGGTATTAAAATTTCCTGTTCATTTAAATAAGCACCACCACTGCTATTCTTCCATTGTAAAATAAATTTCCATTGTCCTTTTGCTAAACCATGGGATCTTAGCACTAAGGTTTTATTGTTGCCAGTATTGAAATCCATATGCCTATCCATACTCTTTTTTGCCATGCGAATTATTCTTAATGATCCTGAAGCCTCAGTTTTAAATGTTATGTGTATGTCCTGACCTAATAATTGTATTGTTGGCAAGGCATTATCTTTTATTACTTGTTCTTTTTGTAAGTACTCTTTGTCGTATTTTAATCCTTTTTCATAGTAGTTAGTATCAATAAGCGCATCGGTTTCACTACGCATCATGATAATGCCTAGTATTACTATAAATACGATAAATGATAACATTCCAATTATTAATTTGGTACCCCAATTCATAGTGGTTAATTGTTTGAAGGTGCTATAAATGTAGTTTCAAACCTGTCTACTATTTTTCCTTTAAAGAGCAGCTTAAAACTAATTTTACTTTTATATTCTTTTATTGTTTTTAGTGGCATAATTACAAAGAAGGTTACTTTAACACTACTGCCATACGCTATCATATTAGATTTCTGGATATACTGAATCTGCGCATTTTTATCGTCGGGTATTATTTCAAATTCAATAGCCTTACCTGTTTTGTTTACCATTTCTGCGGTATATAAGTTGCTTACTGTTTGGTTTTTATCTCTAATTTGATAAAGTGTGCCGCTTGCTCGTAAAATGGTTGTTTGTACATCAGTACGCCTTATAATCAGAAATGAGAGTATAATAGTCAGAATGACCAGTATAGCGCTATAACCATATATCCTTTTGCTGATCTTAAAGCCTGTTTTATCCTTAATCTCTGTTTCAGATTTAAAACCAATAAGTCTTAAGGGCCGGTTAATTTTTACCATCACCATATCACAGGCATCTATACATGCAGTGCAATTAACACACTCCAGTTGAGTACCATTTCTTATATCTATTCCTGTAGGACAAACCTGAACGCATAATTTGCAATCAATACAATCACCCCCAGACTGAATATTTTCCTCCTTATTTATCTTTTTTCTGGGTTCACCACGTTCATAATCATAAGCAACAATAATACTTTGGTTATCTAGTAAAACTCCTTGCAATCTACCATATGGGCACACAACAGTACAAACCAACTCTCTCATTCTCGAAAACACGAGGTAAAATATAAGTGAAAAGACCCATATTGATATAAATCCTGAAAGATGATTTTTAATGGGTTCAATAATGATACTAATGAGTTTATCAGAGCCGATCAGGTAAGCAAGAAAATTATTTGAGATCAGGAATGAAATACAGAAAAAAATAGAATGCTTCAGTGTTTTTTTTAGTAACTTATTAAAACTTAATGGAGCCGCATCTAATTTTTTCTGTTGATTGTGATCTCCCTCAATCCAGTTTTCAATTTTTCTGAATACCATTTCCAAAAAGATAGTTTGAGGGCATGCCCAGCCACAGAATACTCTTCCAAATATTACGGTAAATAATACAATAAAAATTATAAAAATTAGAAGAGCTAACGCAAAGAGATAAAAATCCTGTGGCCAGAAAACAATTCCAAAAAAGACAAATTTTCTTTCCAATACATTCAGAAGCACCAGTTGCTCTCCATTTAATTTTACAAATGGCGCACTAAAAAGCAGTAGGAGGAAAAAGTAGCTTACCGCAGAGCGGTACTTATATAGTGAGCCCTTTAGTATCCTCGGATAAATCCACTTTCTTTTTGAACCATCATCTGTAAGAGTAGACAACTGGTCTCTGAAATGTGCTGGTGTTTGTGACATTTTTAATCTTGTTTTACACCCTGTGGCCCTTTTGCTCCTGCTGGTTTACTGCCTTTAAGAGATAAAATGTAATTGGCCAGATCAGCAATCTGTTTTGGCTTAAGACTTTTCTCCCACGCTATCATACCTTTGTCGGGAACTCCATATTTAATCGTTTTGAAAATATCCTTAATATTACCACCATGGAGCCAAAACTCATCGGTTAAGTTTGGACCGACTAAACCTTCTGCATGCTCGCCATGACAAGGGGCGCAGGCAGTTTTAAAAAGCCCTGCACCAGCAGTAAGCACACCTGCATCATTTGATTGCACAACATTACTTTCATTTATTTTATTTGCAGAGCTACCTGGTTTTTGCAGAAATGCTATTTTAGCATCTTCAGCCTGTCTTAATTCTATTGAATATTCTTCCTCCTGCAGGATACCTACCCCAAATACGTGGTAACTTAACAGGTAAACAACAGCAAAAATAATAGTTCCATAAAACAGCACCATAAACCAGGCGGGAGTAGGATTATCCAATTCTGCAATTCCATCAAATTGATGTTCCATAACCATATCCTTTTCTTCAGCTATTGGCCTCAAACCCATGATTTTTGACCAAATTGATGTTTTTTTTGGCTTTGCTGCTTCGATAGCCTCAGTCTCAAGACGTTTTAGCCTCTTTTCTTCAGGTGTTTTAAATTCAGTAGGATTTAGGCTTTCGTTTACGTATACTTTTATAACCTTTAAAAGCAGAATTGAGACTGCAAGGAGCAATACTGCAGTAATCAGTAAAGCCCAAATAAATAGATCTGTCATTGTGCATCGTCATTTAAGGGTAATTCACTCATGTACTTAATTTTGTCCTTTTTCATTATCAAAAGCAAGGCTGCCACCATAATGAAAAATAATAGGAATATGCCAAGTGAGGTTATTAAATATACCTGGCTACCATCTACCTGATTTAAAAATTGTTTAAACATTTTAGGTCTATTTAGCTTTAATGTCCACGCCTAATCTTTGCAGATAGGCAATAATTGCAATAATTTCTTTGTCGCTTTGGACCCGCACATTACTCTTGCGCAAGTCTGCAGCTATCTCCTTTGCCTGATTGTTAAGGTGATTGTTCGCTTTATGTTCAAATCCAAGTTCATATGGAACCCCAAGTGTACGCATTGCATTAATCTTTGCAATAGTGGTAGTTGTATCCAATTTTTGGTTAATCAACCATTCATAAGGAGGCATAATGCTACCCGGAGACATGGTTTGAGGATCTAGTAAATGATTGAAGTGCCAAGCATTTGAATATTTATCACCTTCTCTTGCTAAGTCAGGGCCAATACGTTTAGAACCCCATAGAAATGGGTGATCATATACGAATTCTCCCGCCTTACTATATTCCCCGTATCTTTCTGTTTCCGACCTGAAAGGGCGAATCATTTGAGAGTGGCAACTTACACATCCTTCCCTGATATAAAGATCTCTGCCCTGTAATTCCAAAGGAGAATATGGTTTTACACTGCTGATGGTTGGAATATTAGATTTTATTGTAAATGTTGGCATCATCTCAATCATTCCCCCAATTAAGATTACTATTAAAGAAAGTACCATAAATACCATAGGTTTTCGCTCAAGTGCTCTGTGGAGTTTTTTGTCAGTACCTAATGGCTCGTAAGCTTTTGAAAGCGGAAGCGCTTCGGCAGGCTCATTTGCGAGGAGTTTCCCTGCTTGTACAGTCTTAATAATGTTATAGGTCATTACAATCACACCTATTAAATACATTGCACCACCCACTGCCCTCAATACATACATTGGAATGATCTGTAATACGGTTTCAAGGAAGTTAGGATATTTTAGCATCCCATCTTCAGTAAACTGTTTCCACATCAGCCCCTGTGTAAAGCCGGCAAAGTAAAGTGGCACGGCATAGAAAATGATGCCAAGTGTTCCTATCCAAAAGTGAAATGCTGCAAGCTTTTTGGAATACAAAGGAGTTCTGTATATTCTTGGTATTAACCAGTACAGAATTCCAAAAGTTAAAAAACCATTCCATCCCAATGCACCAACATGTACATGTGCTACAATCCAGTCGGTGTAATGCGCTATAGCGTTAATTTGTTTCAAAGCAAGCATTGGTCCTTCAAAAGTGGCCATGCCATAAGCAGTTAAACCTACCACCATAAATTTCAAAGTAGCATCTTCCCTCACTTTATCCCATGCTCCACGTAAGGTCAGTAAACCATTAATCATACCTCCCCAGCTTGGAGCAATAAGCATGATTGAGAATACGACACCCAATGACTGCGCCCAGGATGGGAGAGAAGTATATAAAAGGTGATGGGGGCCTGCCCAAATGTATATGAATATAAGTGACCAGAAATGTAGAATACTTAGTTTATAGGAATAGACAGGCCTGTTAGCCATTTTAGGAAGAAAATAATACATCATTCCCAAATAAGGGGTGGTCAGAAAGAAGGCCACTGCATTATGGCCATACCACCATTGAACCAAAGCATCCTGAACTCCGGCGTACAAGTAGTAACTTTTAAATATGGATATGGGCAATTGAAACGAATTTACAATATGCAAAACAGCTACTGTAACAAAGGTTGCTATATAAAACCATATAGCTACATACATATGCTGCTCTCTTCTTTTGAAAATGGTACCAAACATGTTTATCCCAAATACAACCCAAATTATGGTTATTGCAATGTCAATTGGCCATTCCAATTCTGCATATTCATGAGAGGATGTAAGACCTAAAGGAAGCGTTATGACCGCAGAAACAATTATAAGCTGCCAGCCCCAAAAGTGGATTTTGCTGAGTATATCACTAAACATTCTGGCTTTTAATAGTCGCTGCAAAGAGTAATAAACACCCATAAAAATAGCATTACCTACGAAAGCAAAAATTACAGCATTTGTATGCAAAGGTCTGATTCGGCCGAATGTAGTATATTGTGAACCCATGTTTAATTCGGGTTTAAAGAGCTGCATAGCAGCAAGAAGCCCTACTGTCATGCCAATTATCCCCCAAACGATGGTGGCTACGGCAAAGTTCCTGACGATCTTATTGTCGTAATAGAATTTTTCAGTCATATTGAAATTATAGTTAACGCTTGTAAAATTACTGCTGTGGTTTATGGCGATGTGTGATCAAGATTTTAGCTAAGTATGATCTTCGTCACTTATTTCTCTTTCCTTTTCCATCATTTCATCATCGAAAAGGATTCTAACAGCAGGAGTAAAGGTGTCGTCATTCTGGCCGGATTTAATTGCCCAAAAAAAAGCCACAAGAAATATCATTGCTAACAAAATGCTGCAACCGATAAGAAAATAGATCATTTCCATAATAATTTATTTTTGTGGGCAAAGAGCCTTACTGATATTGTGGTAAACAGGATAATTGTAATGGTACTTATGGGCATTAGTATTGCTGCCATTAATGGAGATAATAAGCCCTGAACTGCAAAGTATAAACCTAGTGCGTTGTACATCAGGGAAAGAATAAAAGAAAGTCTAATTACTTTAACACCATCTTTAGCTTGCTGAATAAATTGTGGTATTTTATGAAATGATATGCCATCCAATATAGCATCACAGCCTGGAGAAAAATTATTGATATTATCTGTTATAGCAACACCAAGGTCACTTTGTTTTAATGCCCCTGAATCGTTAAGGCCATCACCAAACATCAACACTTTCTTACCTTCCTTTTGAAGTTGCTGTATATAATCAAGTTTGTCTTGTGGCGATTGTTTGAAATGCAGTTTTCTGGTATCTTCAAAGAACGGGATTAGTTCTGCTTTTTCGTGATCATGATCCCCTGAGAGTAGATGTAAATCTGCCCAGATACTTAATTTTAGCATTAGTTCTTTAAAACCATTTCTCCATTGCTGCTTGATTGTAAAATAGCCCATATAAAAATCATTGATCGTCACATGGATTGAACTACTTGGGGAAGAGTTTTTCAGCGGAAGGTTAAGGAAGGTAGAACTTCCCAATTTTACGTAATTTCCATTAACCTTACCACTGATACCTCTTCCAATCTTTTCAGTATACTCTATTACAGGAAATAATTTAGGTTTATTAATAAATTTTGTTAATTCACGACTCAGTAAATGCCCTGAATTTCTGGCAAGATCACTGATTAGCTGCATGTGTTCCTCACTTATACTACCGTTAAAAGAAAGTGTGGCGGCATCTGGACTAGTTATCGTTCCCGTCTTGTCAAATACATAGGTATTGATACGCGCCAGTTCTTCAACAACTGAAGTATTTTTCAAATAGAATCTGTTTTTGTCAAAAACAGATAATACTGCCGCTAATGTAAAAGGTGAACTCAAAGCTAATGCACAAGGACAAGCTATAATTAGAACGGCGGTAAAAGAAGCAAGTGCTTTAGATGAATCTGAATAAAGCCAAAAAATACCAGAACTTAGAGCTATTACTAGTAGTATAACACTAAAATATCTGCTGGCTGTATCACTAAATGTTTTAATCTTTTTTTTGGATTCAATAAAAGCACTATTGTTCCAGAGTTGGGTCAGGTAGCTTTGCGATACGGGTTTCAATACTTCCATTTCAATTGAACCTGATAGTTGTCGGCCCCCGGCATAAATAATTTCGCCTAATGTTTTTTTTACAGGAATAGATTCTCCTGTTACGAAGCTGAAGTCAATTTCGGCATCACCTTTAAGTAGAATGGCATCTGCAGGCAAAATTTCGTGACTACGTATTAGGATTCTGTCGCCAATTTTTAAGTCACCAAGAGCAGTTGGTTTTTCAATTTCTTCATTAATTACAGTTACAGCTACCGGAAAATAAGAACGATAATCTCTTTCAAAGGAAATGTGATGGAAAGTCCTTACCTGCATCCATTTTCCTATTAATAGAAAGAATACCAATCCGCAAAGTGTATCTACAAAACCTGCTCCTGTATGTGATATGATCTCGTATAGTGAGCGAAAAAACATAACCAGGATACCAAGTGCTAATGGGAAATCCAGATTTAATCTTTTTGCTTTTAAATTTGTCCATGCAGAAAAGAAGTAATCTCTTCCGCTATATAAAACAATAGGTAAAGAAAATGCCAGGTTAAGCCATCCAAAAAAATCCTTAAATTCATGCTCAAAATCACCAAGGCCAAAATATTCTGGAAAACTTAATAACATAACATTGCCAAAACAGAAACCTGCTACTGCAATTTTTGTTATAAGAGTTCTATCCGTCTTTCTGGAGTTATTGTTTTTTACAACATCTTGTAAACTTATTAATGGTTCATAACCAATTGAAGATAAGAGTTGCACAACTTGCTTTAAAGTAATTTTATTGTTTTTAAATGTTAGTGAAACCTGTTTTTTAAGAAAATCAATTCTTGATTGCAATATACCAGGTTGCAGTAAATGAATATGCTCCAACAACCAAATACATGAACTACAATGGATGGCAGGAATATATAATGTTATAATCGTTTTACTATCGTCTTCAAAATCAATCAGCTTTCTAGTAATTTGTTTAACATCAAGGTAATCGAAATTTGAAGTTAACTTACTTTGAGTTTTTCCAGGGACCTTGTTATAAAGATAATAGTTGGAGAGGTTGTTCTCCGTTAAGATTTCATAGATGGTTTTACATCCTGAACAGCAAAATTTTTTGTTATTCTGGATATATTCCTGACTTATAATATCCTCTCCACAATGAAAACAATGCTCTTCTGATAAAATTAGGCTTCCTTTTAGCATCTCTTAAAAAGTATGCGTCAAAGTTCAATATTTATATAAAGTACAATAGTGATCCTAATCTTCTTAATAAATGATATACATCATTTTTTTAATTATGATAGGTGCTGAAAAAGTAACTTAGTTTGCGCAACCATCTTTAGTTTATTTAAAGAACCATATTTAACTTGTCTAACGCGTTCTTTGGAAATCTTTAAGTTTTCTGCAATAGTGTCCATATCAATTGGTCCACTAGCAGTTAACCCATAAAAATTCTCCAAAATATAGCATTCTCTTTTAGTAAGTTTGACTTTCATTATGCGCCTTAGTTCTATCAGCAGAGATGATTTTTCCATTTGATCTGGATTTATATCTGGATTATTGTCTGCTATGAGATCAAGAAGTGTTGAACCACTTTCATCATTTATTTCTTCATCGAGCGATCTACAACGTCTGGATATATTAGTGAGTTCATTTATTAGTTTTACACTAAATCCTGTATCATCTGCTAACTCCTGTAAAGTTGGTTCACGCTCCAATTGCATTAACAGTTTGACTTTTGATTTATTTATACCAGTAACACTAAGAATTTGGTTTTGTGGCAATCTCATTGTTCTATCACAATTAGAAATGGCTGCTAAAATGGCTTGTCTTATCCACCACACTGCGTAACTAATGAATTTAAATCCCTTTGTTTCGTCAAAGCGAGAAGCAGCACTAATTAAACCAATATTACCTTCATTTATAAGATCATTGAGACTTATGCCATTGCCCAAGTATTTTTTTGCGACCGACACAACAAAACGTAAGTTAAGAATAACAAGTCTATCCTGAGCGGCTTGATCACCACTTCTAATTTTCATAGCTAACTCTACCTCTTCCTCAACTTTGGCTAGTGGCATTTTTTCTAAATCATTGAAATAACGTCTGGTTACATCGTCGCGATTTGTTATTAGTCTTTGAATTTTTATTGCTCTCATTTTAGTATTTAATGAAAGCAAATCTATGGACACTAACGTTTTAATGAATGGCTAGCCCTATTCTTTAGTAAATTCTCCTGTTTTAGAAAATTAATGCAATTTATTATTCTGATCTCCTGTAATATTTTACTTTGATACAAAACGTTATTCTTCAATTTATGGACTTGGATGAATTATTTCTTATATATCGGCCAATTTATTTTTCAGAACCGGATTTGGATTTTACACATCTGAAGCCAGTATTTTGCAAACCTGTGTCGGGGGATGATTTCATTCTTGCTGTTACCCTGTAGCCTTTACAATATGAACTATTGCACATAAACGACCCACCCCGGGTTACTTTCTTTGGAACTGTAGGTTCATCAGGATCAAAACTCGTTGTTGGTCCTTTTGGGTTAATAACTGTTTTAGCTTTCAGGCTTTCGTAGTAATCGTTTGTGTACCAGTCTGAAACCCATTCCCAAACATTGCCGGCCATATCGAATAAGCCATATGCATTGGCAGGGAATGATCCTGTTGGTGCCAAGCCATGATACCCATCCCAGTCTGTATTTTTATCCGGAAAGCTTCCTTGCCAGGTATTTGCTTTGGGTTTTCCAATCTCAACCTGCTCATTTCCCCAGGGATATATTGTGTTTTTCTGTCCTCCTCTTGCTGCATATTCCCATTCGGCCTCAGTAGGCAATCTTTTACCCGCCCATTTTGCATAAGCATTTGCATCTTCCCAGCAAACCTGGGTAACCGGATAATTATCTCTACCTTTTAAATTACTCTTTGGCCCCTCAGGATGCTTCCAGTCTGCTCCGGGCGTCCACGCCCACCATTGAGATGCATCGTGAAGAGGAACGGGCCTGGAAGGAGGGTTAAATGTTAGGGAAGCAGCTACTAACAAATCCTCTGATGGCTTTGGTGTTCCTGCAGGTAATTGTTTTTTAATTTCTTCCCAATCAGGTGTCCTCTCTGCTACTGTTTTATAACCTGTGGCCTTCACAAATTGGGTAAATTCAGCATTAGTAACTTCTTTTTCATCCATCCAAAAGCCATCTAGTTTGACCAGGTGTGAAGGGTATTCATCTGTACGCCCCTCATTGTCAGTTGCACCCATTAAAAATGTGCCTGCTGGAATCCACTTCATTCCTTTAACAGAGCTTCTTGAAGTCGAAGAAAGCAAAGAATCCTGCTGACTGTGCATTGCTATACCATACCTGCTTGGTAAATTATCGGAGCATGACTCAGCCTTATTAAGATTAGCAGTATTTGTTCCTTCAGATTTATTGATCGGATTGCAGGAGAGCACCAAAAAAATGGGTAACAATAGGAGAGGTCTTTTACTACTGTAATTTTTGGCGAATAAAGGGGATACTTTTATTGTGAAATTAACTTTGTCCATTTCTAACGAAGATAGCCAATTAATCCTAAGGATGGTAAATAGCTTAA